>JBMNCO010000068.1:0-108434 GCA_049366815.1 Desulfatiglandales bacterium
TGATACACAGGATGCAATCGCTCTTAATGATCTCTTTTGCCATTCTCTCTACTCCAGTCGATATGTTATAAAAATTTCTTTTGCGGGCGCAGAGTTACCAGAGTGCGCCCCATCCCAACCTCCATAAATTTTAAGTATTAATATTAACAGAACTGTGTGTCAACCATATTGTTAATGGACAAACACGCCGTGAGGAATTGAAGATTATAAGGATTGGCCGAAAATTTCGGGTAATATGCTGAAATCGGAGAAAATCGCCACGAACAAAAAGGGGGGTCAACCTTCCCGCAGAAAACCGGGGCAAAGGGATTACCCCCAAAGAAAATCAACACGCCCTATGGACGGGAGTTGAATTCTTGAATCCCCGCCGACCGTGAGATTTTCGGCCCTGAAACGGGGTTTTTGGGCGCGGATATGGGGAAGCGCATATAGAGACAGGCGACGCATATACCCCATGAATTTCTATCCCACTTTGATGCCTATTTCACATCATCCTTTTCTTGTAACACTTGTAACTACTCAGCTAGATAGACTGTAGGCATTTAGGCTGTGAGGTGTCGCAGGAAGGGAACATGCGTGATCATAGGAAACTCAGAGCGTTTGAATCAAAGCGCCTGGGGTATTCTTATGAACGTGAAATTTCTACCTGTGAATCAAAAATTGTGGAAGCCGAGAAGGTTTTGGGCACCCTGCTTCGATCAATGCGCGGATAGCGAAGGGTTCGGAAACTCATAGCCTTTAGCCTACAGCCCAACCAACCTGAACAGTTACAAATTCGAAAGAAATCATGATTTCCACACAGTTATTGGAAAGGGCTAAATTCATAACTTTTCTTTACGGCAGTCCGGACAGTAGTCACAATTTGTTTTGTTCCGGACGAATGATTCGCCGCAATCGCTACAGATGGTGATAATCTTCTCTATCCGGCCCGGGACCGGAACACTGACACGTTCATACGAATATACGTTTTCACCTGCTTCAATCAATGTTTCTATAGTCTCGTCATGTGGGACCTTTCCTGTTTTCATATACCACGCATGGAGCTTTGGATAATGCTTTGTCTTATTGGCATCCAGGACGATTCGGACACCGGGGGCATCCTCGTTGGGGGGCGCATGTTTTGTTATGGTAACGGCCATCTTGCCGGTATCCTCTATAATCAGGCCCTTGTTTCCGACAGTACATCCATCGAGATACTGGAAAGGATCAGGAAGACAATTAATGGTCTCACATACGACGTGAATTCTTTCACCGTTTTCCAGTCCAAGGAGTCGTCTTCCCAGGGCCGACATCTGCATGCCGATAAACGCGCCCGTTGCCAAGTATCCGTGAAAAGAGACCAATCCCTCAAGTCTCTCTGCTGATATACTGCCCAGGCCTGGCCCAAGGAAAAGGGTGTCTGTCTTTTTTTGAAAGTCAATTTTCATGAAAACGGCCTCTTAGGTTCTAAAAATTCTTGAACTTGCTTTCAGATTGTCGAATCTCCGGCCTGCCGGAAGCGGCATAACTCAGGGAGAACAGCCCTCTCATTCTCCACGGAAAGCCGTTCCCCTGACTCGATTACAACTTTCTGATGACAAAAACGCAAAAAAGCATGATCCCTCAATAATGAATGAAGACCCATCCGCACAATCCTGTCCCCGGAACCACGCCTGAGCCGACTAGCATCGGTTTTTCAGACTCACTGAGCCAGTTTTACGATACGACAGGCGACACTGTTCAGTGTGATATAGCCTGAGACAGGGTCTATCAATTTGGCATCCAGGAGTATATTGCAGTTCGCTTCCGACCAACCATGAGGCACCGACACGACCCCCGGCTTGATATCCTGCGTGACATCCGCCTTTAACCTTATTGAACCCCTGGGAGTCTCAACCGCGATCAATTCACCGGGCATGATACCGTATTTTGCGGCCGTGATGGGATTTATCTCGGCTTCCGCATTGGGTACCCTCACTCTCATAGCAGGCACATCATGCATCTGTGCATCTATATATTCCACCCGTCTGCTGCCGGTGAGCAGGATCTCCGGATAATGCTTGACGATTTCAGGATCCGCAACAGGGCTCTGCTGCGGCTCCATGTGTCCGGGAAGCCCCGGGAACCCCAGCTCTTCCATCCGTGCAGAGAACAGCTCTATTTTTCCGCTTGCAGTGCCGAAACCCTTTTTCTCGAAAAGCCTGTATTCCTTTTTACCGAAATAGATGCCCTCAGGGTGTTCTTGCAGTTCTTGAACCGTGACACCACTGGTGGAGAAGAAATGTTCCGCGACCTCTTCGTCCGTATTCCAGGGGAAATATTCATCATAACCCATCTTACGGCCCAGTTCACTCCAGATCTCCCAGATGGGCTTGCTTTCATAGAGCGGTTCGACCACCTTTTTGCGCAGCATAATATAGGGCTCACAGTAGGATATGCCGTAAGGAAACCCACCGATGCCCGTCTCCTCCAGGAAGGTGCAGGCCGGCAGGACATAATCGGCGAGCTGCCCTGTTTCGGTCATGTTGGGATCAATGTTAACAAAAAGCTCCACATTCTTCAAACCCTCAAGCAACAGTTTGGTATCCGGAAAGGTCACGGCCGGGTTGCTGCCGGAGGATATGAAGGCCTTTATGGGATAAGGCTTTTCTGTTTTCATGGTTTCCGTAAGCAACGACGCGGATCCATAGGGGGGAGGATTTTTGCCGAATTGGTGGAACACGGGGAATTCATCGTGCCCGAGGGCTTTCTCATTGATGGGCAGGCGCAGATCGGCCAGGCGAACCTGGGGACAGGTAACCCATCCGCCTGGCACATCAATATTTCCGGTGATGGACATCAATATCGAATAGGCCCTGTTCGTCTGGAGGCCGTTGGTGAACTGATTCATGTGGCCCACGCCTTCCAGGATGCAGGCGTTTTCCGTGGTTGCAAAGATACGTGCCACACGTCTTATTTCCGAGGCCGGTACGCTGCTTATCGACTCCGCCTTTTCAGGCGTAAATTGCTTGACATGCTCCATCAGCTTGTCAAAACCTGTGGTCTGCTTATCCACAAATTCCTTATCCCAGAGATCCTCCTCGATGATGACATTCATCATGGCCAGGGCTATGGCGCCGTCAGTGCCCGGACGGGGCTGGAGATAGATCCCCAAATGGGATATGGGGATGCGGCGCGGATCAATGGTAATCAGCTTCGCCCCGGCCTCGACCCTCTCCCGCACCTGGCTGCCTACGGGCCAGTAACTTTCATCGGGGTTGCGGCCCCAGAGGATGATACAGTTGGCCTTCGTAGGTTCTTCCACCGGATAGCGACCAAAGGTGATCTGGCGTGCAAGGATACGGGTGCGGAAACAGATGCCTTCGGCATTAAAAAAATTGGGAGTCCCAAAGGCCCCCCGAAACCGCTGGTTAAAGGCCGCCATCTCAAAGTGCTCGACGCCCACCGAACCGGTCCAGGTTGCAAGGGTATGGGCACCATACTTGTCCTTCAACTCCTGTAATTTTACCGCGATCTCGCCCAGGGCGTCGTCCCAGGATAGTCTCTGAAAACGTCCTTTCACCTTCTTCATGGGGTATTTTAAGCGGGCAGGTGAATAAAGCACGTCCATGAGCCGCTCACCTTTGGCACATAGCTTACCCTTGTTCAGCCAGTGCTCCTTCGTACCCTCCACCTTGACCAACTTGCCGTCTTCGACATACGCATCAACGCCACAGCAGTTAATACACAAACCACAATCCGTCTTGATTACTTCCATTCTCTGACCTCCAAAATGAATAATATCCCTTTCCAACATGAGTTTGATGTTGGGGCTCAAACACTTGCCATCCAGCTCTTTGTGGTGGGAATCCGGGAATGAATGTTCCCGGATTCGCGCGAACAGCCCTCAGCGGTCAGGTATCGGCAACAGCTATGCACGGTCCGAACACAAGCGGAGCGCTGCGTGCTGATAGCAGGCCGCTTTATCCATAAATCACGCCTTTCCGGATGGAAGCAGGCTATGAAGATATGACATATATCATCTCTGACACATTTCTTATATCAATGTCGAAACAATAAATCAAAGGTTTTTTTACTTCTGAGGTGCGTTGGACTTCGCTCTCCGGCTCAGTTCCAGGGAAAGGACTGTCCATTGTGTGTCAATCCACAATCAAGCCCAGGATGTCGCCGGGATTCCCGGGCGAAGAACAGAAAAGCCTCGGGAGGTGAAAAGGGATAGGACCACATGAGGGAGAAAGGCCCGGGAACCGTCAGGACCGGCCCCTATCGCCTTCGCAGCACAAGGATGCGCTGCCGTCTCGGCAGAAACGGCTCCCCCACCGTCCCGAGACCTCTGCCACCCGAGCGATTGATCCCCCTTACCGGTGCCACCAGCGGAACATTTTGAGTCCTGTGGTGGATCTTGGGTTGGCCCATACGATTGACAAAGGCAAAGGCCGGTGTTACTTTCATGAGACATAGAACGGTTCATGGAAAGGAGACGACATATGGCAGATCTTTTCGAAGTAACGGATCAGAATTTTGAAACAGAGATCATGCAGTCTGATATCCCCGCCATGGTGGATTTCTGGGCCGAATGGTGCGGTCCATGCAAAATGGTGGGCCCTGTGGTGGAGCAATTGTCCAAAGAATACAAGGGTAAGATCAAGATTGGCAAGATGAACGTGGACAACAATCGGGTGACGCCGGGCAAGTTTGGAATCAGGAGTATCCCAACCCTCATTCTCTTCAAAGGTGGAGAGGTCGCCCAGACCATTGTCGGTGCCCAACCAAAGAGCTACATTGAAGAAGAAATCAAGAAGGTCCTGTAAATGTATGATGTGATCATTATCGGCGGCGGCCCCGCCGGACTGACCGCCGGGCTCTACAATGCCCGGGCCCGGTTGAACGTCCTGCTACTGGAGAAGCTCGCCCCGGGCGGGCAGGTGCTCACTACGGACTGGGTGGAGAACTATCCGGGTTTTCCGGAAGGTGTCTCGGGATTCGAACTTATGGACCGGATGCGTAACCAGGCCGAAAGATTCGGTTTGGTCATCCAGAATAAAGATGTCCTGAGACTGGACTTCCGAAAAGACAGAAAGATCATCATCACGGGTGACGAAAGGTTGGAGGCGAAGGCCGTCATTCTCGCCTGCGGTGCAACCTGGAAGAGGTTGGGTATAGAAGGGGAAGATCTCCTGATCGGAAAGGGGGTTTCCTACTGCGCCACGTGCGACGGGCCGTTCTATCGAGATCAGGCGGTCGCCGTGATCGGCGGCGGAGATACCGCCATTGAAGAGGCCGTCTTCCTGACCCGTTTTGTAAGCAAGGTCTATCTGGTCCATCGAAGGGCCACCCTGAGGGCCACCAAACTGCTACAGGAACGGGCCAAGTCCCAGGAAAAGATCGAATTTGTCTGGGATACGGTGCCCACGAGGATCCTGGGGAAGACGGCCGTTGAGGGGATAGATCTGAAGAATATCAAGACCGGGGACATCACAAAGAAAGACGTCAGCGGGGTCTTTGTCTTCATCGGAACGATCCCTAACACGGCTCTGGTCAAAGGGCTGGTCGAATTCGACAAAAATGACTTTATCATCACCGACAATGATATGGAAACATCCGTTCCGGGCGTCTATGCAGCCGGTGACATCAGGTCAAAGCTTTTCCGCCAGATCTCAACGGCCGTCGGCGAGGGTGCCGCAGCGGCCTTTTCTGCTGAAAAATATTTGGAGAGCCTTGAATAGAGACGGGGACATATTCATGAAGATCACAGATTCTCTTTTAAGATGGGTCCTGGCCGGTTCGCTTACGCTATTGCTGTTGAACGGCTGCGCCGCAGTAGAAATTTTCACAGGGGGCTCCGAGGGAGAAATGACCCCGGACGAACTGATGACCCAGGGCATAGAGAGAATGGAAAGGACATCATACACGGCGGCCGTCGAGTCTTTTCAGATGATAAAGGATCGCTATCCTTACAGCAAATATGCCACGCTTGCCGAGCTGAAGATGGCTGACGCCCTTTATCAAACCCAGGAGTACGACGCCGCCTACGATGCCTATGACGAGTTTGGGCGCCTTCATCCAAAGCATAACCAGATGCCGTACGTGATTTATCAAAAGGGTATGTGCCACTTCCTCCAGATGAAATCAAATGACCGAGATCAGACTCACACCCTCAAGGCGAAGGAAGAATTCGAGAGGCTGATCAGGCAGTTCCCAAGAGACAACTACGCCCACAGGGCACGGAAAAACATCAGGAAGTGTCTCATCTTCCTGGCCGAAAACGAACTGGTCGTGGGTCGTTTTTACTTCAAGATGGGCAAATACCGGGCGGCCCTGGCCAGATATGCCTATATCCTTGAGAACTATCCCGACATGGGACAGTATAATGAGGCCCTTGAATATATCAGCAGATGCAAGACAAAACTCTCAGAGGAAGCCGTCCATGCTCAGGAAGACAAGGGCTAGGAGAAAAAACGCCCTTTACCGGAAGTGCCATTTATAGTCCGATATGATCCTGGGTGGGACTTCGAATGCTTACAGGCCCTCCCGGTACACATGCACTATGCCGCCCGTCAGGATTGAGGGTCTCGTAAAAAGTCAAAAAATGGTATGAATTTAGCCCTTTCCAATAACTGTGTGGAAATCATGCTCCCTTTCTGAAGTGACCAGCGGGAGGACGCTGTCTTTTTGCGATTTATCCGTGGGGGAAACCACAGCTCGACGAAGTCGAGAATGGGGAGGGGGCAGAACTCCCCCATGGATAAATCGCAAAAAAGACCAGTCCGGGAGCTTCGGAACGTAAGAAAGGGTGCATGATTTCCTTTCGAATTTTTCAAAGGGCTAAAGTGTTACAAAAAATGACTTTTTACGAATTCATCCCTATTCCATCACTGTGACAGTGATGCTATGATGTCAGGCACCGACTCCAATGCCTTCCTGAGATTTTCGGGTCGACTCCCGCCTCCCTGGGCCATATCCGGTCGCCCTCCCCCTTTTCCTCCAACCATTTCCGATAACCGGCTGATAATCTGACCGGCCTTGTACCGATCCTGCAGATCTTGGGTCACAAGGCAGATGAGCAGGGCCTTATCGTCCTTTTTGGCGCCCAGAACGACGATCCCCGATGAAAGCTTTTCCTTGACGCGGTCGGAAAATTCCCTCAGCTCTTTCGGCGAAACGGCCTCCACCTCCTTTGCCAGGACCTGGAAACCCGATACCTGCCGAGCCCCGGCCAGCAAATCGCCCGATTGAAAAGAGAGGATTCTGGATTTGAGTCCCTCAATTTCCCTTTCCAGGGCCTTTTGATGTCTGAGAAGGCGTTCCGTCCGATCAATGATCTGATCCGGCGCGCTCTTCAAAAGGGAAGACACCGCCTTGAGATCCCGTTCCTGGGACTGGACGCAATCCAGTGCCATTTGACCCGTAAGGGCCTCGATGCGACGCAGATTGGCCCCAACGGCACTCTCCGCCACAATCTTGAAGAGGCCGATATCGCCGGTTCGTGAGGTGTGCGTTCCTCCGCACAGTTCCTTGCTCACACCGTCTCCGACCTGAACCAGCCTGACCCTTTTCCCGTACCGCTCTTCAAAGATGGCCATGGCACCTGTGCCCATGGCTTCTTCCCTGTCCATCACCGTGGTGGACAGGGGATGATTATTCCAGATATGGCGGTTGACGATTCCTTCCACCTCCTGGAGTTTTTCCTGGTCCACCTGGGCAAAATGACTGAAGTCGAATCGCAGCCGTTCGGGAGAGACCGAGGACCCGGCCTGTTTGACGTGGTCCCCCAGGATCTCCCTCAGGGCGGCGTGGAGGAGGTGGGTGGCCGTGTGATTTCGCGCCGTTGCCTTCCTCCTTTCTTCATCCACCACAGCCGTGACCGAATCTCCTGAAGACATCACGCCTTCGATGATCTTGCCCTGGTGGACGATAAGATCCCGGCCAAACTTCAGAGTCGCCCTGATCTCCATACGCATGGACTCACCCAGGATCCAACCCTGGTCGCCGACCTGACCTCCCGCCTCGCCGTAAAAGGGCGTACTGTCGAGCAAAACGTCGATCTCCTCCCCTTCCCCGGCCGATTGGACCTCCTCGCCGGCCTTCAAAATGGCCATAACCCTGGCCCCGGAATCGAGTTTCTCGTAACCCAGAAACCGGCTCCCAAGACCCTCAGAGGTAAGCCTGCGGTAGGCTTCCGGGATTTCCTCTTCTCCACTTCCCTTCCAGGACTCCTGGGATTGTCTCCTCTGTCGGGTCATGGCCCCTTCATAGCCTTCCACATCGACCTTCAGGCCCTCTTCTCTTGCCACATCCTGGAGGATATCCACCGAGAGGCCGTAGGTGTCGTACAGCTTGAAGGCCACTTCCCCCGAAATGGTGTCACGGCCTTTCCCCCTCAAAACATCCATCTCTTCCCGCAGGACATTCATCCCGTAATGGAGGGTATCTGCGAAACGTTTTTCCTCGCTTTTTACCACGCCCTCAATAAAACTGCGGGAGGTCACCAGTTCCTGAAAATCCCCGCCCATGAATTCGATCACCTGAGCGGCCATGCGATGTAAAAAAGGATCATGGATCCCCAGAACCTGCCCAAAACGAATGGCCCGTCGGATGATGCGCCTCAGGACGTAGCCTCTGCCTTCGTTGGAAGGCATGACGCCATCGCCGATAAGAAAGGCGGCGGCCCGGGAGTGGTCGGCAATGACCCTGAAAGACACATCCTGACTATTTCCCCCCCCGTAGCGGTAACCCGATATCTCTTCAATGCCTCGGATAATACCCTTAAAAAGATCCGTATCGTAATTGCTCTTTACCCCCTGAACCACGGCCGCCAGCCGCTCCAGACCCATACCGGTGTCAATGCTGGGTCGCGGCAGGGGGTGGAGACGGCCCTGGGCATCCCTGTTGAACTGCATGAAGACCAGATTCCAGATCTCCAGAAATCGGTCGCAGTCGCATCCCGGGCCACAATCGGGTCTGCCGCAGCCGACGGATTCACCCTGATCGATCAGGATCTCGGAACAGGGGCCGCAGGGACCCGTGTCGCCCATGGCCCAAAAATTGTCCTTTTCGCCCAGTCGAACAATCCTGTCCGGGGAGAGCCCGATCTTTTTGTGCCAGATTTGGTAGGCCTCATCATCATCTTTGTAAACCGACACGTAGAGTTTGTCTTTCGGAACATTGTAACCCTCCGTCAGGAGTTCCCAGCCCCAGGAGATGGCCTCCTCTTTGAAATAATCACCAAAGGAGAAATTCCCGAGCATCTCGAAAAAGGTGTGATGCCTGGCCGTATGTCCCACATTTTCGAGATCATTGTGCTTTCCTCCGGCACGGGCACATTTCTGAGAGGTCACGGCCCGGGTGTAGGGCCGCTTTTCATCACCCAGAAAGAGACTTTTAAATTGTACCATTCCTGCGTTTGTGAAGAGCAGGGAGGGATCATCCCTTGGAATCAGGGACGCGCTGTCTACCTTTTCATGCCCTCGTGCCGTAAAAAAATCGAAAAACATCTGTCTGATTTCTCGGAAATCCATGTAATCATCCTCACAAATTCACTCACCTTGATTATTCTTTACCTGCAGGCCTTTCCTGCGCCTGCTCTTCGGCCTTTTCTCCGGACTTTGCCAGCCCGGCCTTCTCTTTGACCAGCGCCGTAATACGTTCCTTGATATCTGCATTTTCAGCAAGGAAACGCTTGACGTTTTCCCGACCCTGCCCCAGCCTCTCTCCCTCAAAGGAATACCAGGCACCGCTTTTCTCGACGATCCCCAGGGGAACGCTCAGGTCAAGGAGATCCCCTTCCTTGGAAATGCCTGTGCCGTAAATGATATCGAACTCGGCCTCTTTGAAGGGCGGGGCGATCTTGTTCTTTACGACCTTTACACGGGTCCTGTTCCCTATGACCTGATCACCCTCCTTGATGGCCCCGATACGGCGGATGTCCAGCCGTTGTGTGGCATAAAATTTCAAGGCATTGCCACCGGTGGTGGTCTCGGGATTTCCGAACATGACCCCGATTTTCATCCTGATCTGATTAATGAAAATGACGCAGGTATGGGATCGGTTGATCGCACCTGTCAGCTTCCTCAGGGCCTGGGACATGAGGCGGGCCTGAAGGCCCACATGCTGGTCCCCCATCTCTCCCTCGATTTCCGCCCTGGGCACCAGGGCCGCCACGGAATCGATGATCAAGACATCGATGGCCCCGCTCCTGACCAAGATTTCGGCGATATCCAGGGCCTGCTCTCCCGTGTCCGGCTGGGAGACCAGAAGGCTATCTACATCCACCCCCAGCCGCCGGGCATAGGATATGTCAAGGGCATGCTCCGCATCCACAAAGGCCACCACCCCGTCCTGGGTCTGTGCCTCTGCGGCGATATGAAGGGCCAGTGTCGTCTTTCCGGAAGATTCGGGCCCGTATATCTCCACGACCCTACCCCTGGGAACCCCGCCGACCCCCAGGGCAATGTCAAGGGCCAGGGATCCGGTGGAGATGGAAGGGATGTCAACGACCGACTCATCGCCCATCTTCATGATTGATCCCCGCCCGAATTGTCGCTCGATCTGGGAAATGGCCTGTTCCATGGCTCGTTCCCTGTCCGCTTTTTCTACCATGCTGCTACCCCCTGTTTGGACAATCTAGTTTTATGTGTAATCATCTCTCATGATTCGGCCTGGCCTCGAAGCGAGTCCGGAGATCTCACAAACCCGGCAGGTACTTGCATGAATGATCTCTCCCGGCTATTGTTCCCCTTCGAGCGGCCACGATGCCAGTTTGGTATAGACCGGACCACCAGGATTCAGGGTACTCTTGAAAAGAATCAAACGATCCAGTAGACAAGCGGGGCTCCTCACCTCCCGATGGGCCGACAGCAAATCTTCCAGATGTCTTCTGTTTTTTTCGACCTTTCGAAATCTTCCCATAGTCAGATGGGGTCGAAAGGGCCGCTTTTCTTCTTTTATCCCGAAATCCTTCAAAGCTCTTTGAAGGGCGTCTCTGAATCCGGACAGTCTTCCCAGCTCCCCTTCAAGCCCCAACCAGACGACCCGCGGATTGCGAACATTTGGAAAGCAGCCGACCCCGCTCAGGGAAAGGGAAAAGGGGCCGAAACCGGCGCAGATATTTCCAACCGCCTCTTCAATGGGCCCGAGGTCGTCGGCCTTGATATCGCCCAGAAAAATCATCGTCAAATGAATGTTTCCCTCTTTAACCCATCTGACATCGAGAGGGGCCTTCCGGAGGGCGCCTGAAACCCGACGGATGACGTTCGCCATCTCGTTTGGCAACTCAAATGCTAGAAAGGAACGGATTTCCATCAAGGTACCTTCTGACCCAGTCCAGAGCCATCATGGCCGAATTTTGCTTGATCTGGCTTCGGGTGCCCCAGAAACGGTATTTTTGGGCAAACAACTTCTCCCCCCGGGCCAGGGAGATGTGGACCGTGCCCACGGGCTTTTCTCTGGTTCCACCGTCAGGCCCTGCTATCCCTGTGACCGCGAGGCCGAGGTCTGTTTTCATCCTTTCTCTGACACCCCGGGCCATTTCCCTGGCGGTCTCATTGCTGACGGCCCCGAATCCGGCAATGGTCTCAGGGGAGACGTTGATCAGATCCACCTTGGCCTCGTTGCTATAGACCATCACGCCGCCCTTAAAATAGGAGGAGCTGCCCGGTACATTGGTCAAGAGATTGCCGATAAGCCCGCCGGTGCAGGATTCCGCCACGGCAATGCTGAGATTTTGCTCCCTGAGCATCCCCCCCACAACTTCCTCCATGGTCTGATTCCCGGAACAAAAGACGTGAGGCCCAAGTATTTTGCATATCTCCCTTTCCATCTCGTCCAGTTGGAGGGTCACCGTGGGCTCGTCCTTCCCCCTGAGGCCCAGGGTGATATGATTCTCGGGAAAATGGGGATAAAAACCCAGAATCACATCATGGGTGTGACTGAGCAGTTCCTTCAATATGTCCGCAATGCGCGGCTCGTTTATCCCATAGAGTTTCAGAATGCGTTGTCGCAGGACGGGCAGGGTCTCGTATTGGGACAAAATCTCGGGGATGACGAATTTGTCCATCAAAAAACGCATCTGCTCCGGGACTCCGGGAAGAAAATAGAGCCGGACGCGATCCTCCGATAGCGAAAAGCCGCAAAAGTTCCCATTGGGATTCAGGATCCTTGAGCCCTCAGGCATCCAGGCCATTTTCTCCAGGGCCGGTGAGAGAGCGATCCCCCGGGCCTTTACGTAGACCTGGATCTGCCGGAACATCTTCTCATCGAGACACAGGGGTCTGTTCAAGGCATCGGCCACGGTGCGGCAGGTTATATCATCCTCAGTAGACCCGAGCCCGCCCGTGATAATAACAAACCGCGAACACCTGATCGCCTCGGTAAGGGCCTTTGACATCCTGTCAGGGTCATCACCCACGGTCGTGATGCGCGTCACCTTCAAGCCTGATGCGGTCAGTCTCCCAGCGGCATACCAGGCATTCAGATCCAGGGTCCTGCCCGAGACCAGTTCGTTTCCAACGGTTATAATCTCTCCGTACATAGCCCAATGACCCCAAGGAGACGTCAAGCATTGAGAAGCAGGAGGCACGCCCTCAAGGCCAGATTGGCATAGAACCCGGCCATGAGATCGTCCAGGACAATACCCACTCCCCCCCCTATCCGTTCAAGCCGTCCTGCCGGGAAAGGCTTGAGAATATCAAAAAGCCTGAAGAGGATGAATCCCAGGACCAGGCTGAACCAGGACAGGGGCAACAGAAAAAAGGTCAGCAGCAACCCGGCTACCTCGTCTATGACCACTTCTTGAGGATCCGGCCGACCCAGGATCTTTTCCGTCCGATCAGATACCCAGACGGCAATCAAGATAAAGGCCCCTAGGCCGAGGGCGTAAAAAAGCGGCTTGAAAGACTGCGCTCCCAGTACGAGGGGCACGGCCCCCAGTGTCCCGAAGGTTCCGGGCGCCTTGGGGAAAAGACCCGTGCCGAACCAGCTTGAGAGCCACAATGCCGCTTTCCCCGGATAAGCCTCTTTTTCAAGGGCCTTGCGGAAATTCAAACTATCAAATTGACGTTCAGACATCAAGAAAGTTGTCAACCTCTCCGTGTCCCTTGCCGATGTGCCAGGGACAGGACCCAGCCATAGACATCCTTTAGAGGAACTTGCCTCTCCTTTGCGACACGTTGACAGGCCTCATATTCCGGCAGCAAAAATGAGGTCCCGTCCGGACGGTCCACTTTTTTCACAGTCAATTTTCCCCAGGGACTGTCCACTTCCGCGGATGAGCGCGGGAGGATCCTGCGCTGGATATGTTGAAAGCGGATGCCCAAGGTCGTGCTCTCCCTGAAAAGGACATCCATCAATCGATCCCTATGCTCCGGCCTTCCAAGGACCTGCACAAGGATACCCGGGCGATTTTTTTTCATGTATGTGGGACAGAACAGGACATCCAGTGCCCCCGCATCAAAGAGTTGATCCATTAAAAAGCCGAGCCACTCCGGATGGGCATCGTCCAGGTTGGCCTCCAGTTGGACGACGACATCACCCTGCCGCTCCGTCAGGTCACGGCCCGTGATAATTCGAAGAAGATTAGGCCTGTCCGGCAGGTGTCGGGTGCCGACCCCGTAACCCACACGATCAACCCGCATGGCGGGCACCGGGCCGAAGGAAGCGGAAAGGGCCTTGGCAAGAGCAGCCCCTGTGGGTGTGACAAGTTCATGGGACAGGCCGGAGGCGTAGACCGGGACATCTTTTAAGAGTGCCAAGGTGGCTGGTGCCGGGACAGGGATTCGTCCGTGTTCCGTCTCTATGAACCCGGATCCAAGGGGCAAGGGGGAGACGATCAGAGAATCAAGTCCAAGGGACGACAGGCCGAACACGGAACCTGCAATGTCTATGATGGAATCCACGGCACCCACCTCGTGGAAGTGAATCTCGTCGACGGACCGATTGTGTATCTTGGCCTCCTCCCGGGCGATCATCTCAAATATATGAACACTCTTTTCCCGAGTCTCCCGGCCCAAGCCGCTTTGTGAAAGGATCTTCCGGATGTCCTCCAGTCCCCTGCGGGGCTGAGACCGACTTTCCACGTTGACCACAAACCGGGTCCCTGAGAGGTGGCCCCTCTCTTCCCTGCTCATCTGCAGGCTGTATCCGTCAAGGGGAAGGGAAGCCAAGGCAGACTTCAATTCTTCAAAGGATAACCCGACGTCCAGAAGGGCACCCAGAAACATGTCACCGCTGATGCCGGAAAAGCAGTCAAGATAGGCTATTTTCAAATGGATCCTCCCCTGCGCCGCCCTGTGCAGACATCCGGCAGGACATCGCCGCACGAAGACAACGCTTTTTTGCAATGATTCAAAGCCTTTTAACAACGCGCCCAGGCCATGTCAACCGAGGAATTGACAGGATCCCGAACGGCACCTCACAAGCTGAGCCCCCCGCCTGGGTTTCCGGAAAAGGGTTGAGAACAGCCAAAATCAGGCATGAACCCATTAGAGGGTTCCTCTTCTGCATCACCATGACGGAGGAACTGGACAAAGAGGCGATCGAAGCCCAGTTCCATGGCATGCCCATACACCCTGTCAAACTCATCCTGGGTGAGAAACCGGCCCAGAGAACCCTTGTTCCGGGGCGATATGGGTGTGTACTGCGACATCAGGCTGAGGGGCAGCCGGGGACCGAATTCCAGAAAAAGACTGGTAAGTGCGTCGATGGAGTTTTGCGTTTCTCCCGGGAGTATGAGGTGACGTACCAGGACCCCTTGTTGTGCGATATCCCGGCCCTTGTCAAAGGAATCGAGGAAGCCCTTCTGTCTGATCATTTCAGCAATGGCCTCAAGGGCCACTTCCGGATAGTCACGGCAGTTTGACAGCCTTTTGGAGAGTGAGGCATCCGCATATTTGAAATCTGCCAGATAGATGTCTGCATAGTCCCGGGCCATATCGAGCATGGCCCTGGCCTGGTAACCTGAAAGGTTGAGGACGACGGGAAGCGCATGTCCCTTCTTTTTGAGAAGAGAGACCAACACGGCGGCATGGGGGAAAAAGTGATCCGGTGTCACGAGATTGAGGTTGTGTACGCGATGCCTCCGGATCATATCCTCCACACGCTCGATCAATGCCCCGACGGGTAGGGCCCGTCCCATTCCGCCCCAGGAAATCTGATGGTTCTGGCAATAGGAGCACCGGAGGGAACATCCCGAGAAAAAGACGGTGCCCGATCCGCGATCTCCGGAAATCGGAGGCTCCTCCCCGAAATGAGGGCCCACGTAGGCCACTCGGAGTTCACTGCTCTCTCTGCAATAGCCGCTCTCCCCCTTTTGATTCCGGTTCGCCCCGCAGGCCCTCGGGCACAACCGGCAATTTTCATAGAGTGCCATATGGTCCATATTTCATATCCTATCCCCGGATCACCTTTTGTGCCATCCGCAAGCGTCAAGGCGGGGTTCCTTTTTAAAAGGCAGTGGATTATAGCATGGGACGGGAAAATGGTCACCCCAGGAGCGTCCAATAAAAATTCGATTTAAAATCAAGCAAATAATCCATTAAACTCCCTTTTTAAAGAAGAATTTGTTTATGTGCGCGACATCCGCATATTGCCATTCGAATCCTGATGAGGCATGATGCTCTTGGAATACAAGGTGGGGATTCCCCTCGAAGACCCTCCCATCAGCACCTGCGATACATTGACAGCAGACAATTTTGAAAGGTTACGGGGCTGGAATCCGGGAGTCCGGAGGAGGCGTTATCCGAAATCTTGGAATCTCCGATCAAATACGATGAATGGTGATAAATATGGAAAAGACACTGGAGAAAAAAGTCGCGGTTATTACAGGGGCCGGACGAGGTATCGGCCGGGCTATGGCCCTCCGGTTGGCCCAAAAGGGTGCAAAGGTCGTGGTCAATGATTACGGTGTGGGTCCTGACGGCCGTGGCTCGGCCCCCGGGTTGGCCGAGGATGTTGCGGAGGAAATCGTAAATGCCGGTGGAGAGGCCGTCTCCAATGGAGATTCGGTCGCGACAAAGGAAGGGGGAAACCGTATCATAGGGACCGCCCTCAAGGCCTTCGGCGGCATCGATATCCTTGTCAACAATGCCGGCATTGTTGTGGACAGGATGATATTCAATCTCACGGAACAGGACTGGGACCTCGTAGTGAAGGTCAATCTCTACGGCCATTATTTCTGCACACGACCCGCGACGCAAGCGATGCGTCAACAGAGGTCTGGAAGAATCATCAACATGTCTTCGGGCGCCGGACTGGGAAAGACCATCGGATGTGCCAACTATGCTGCGGCCAAGGAAGGCGTCATAGGTTTTACAAGGGCGGTGGCCAGGGACATGTTAAAATACGGGGTGACCTGTAACGCCATCCGCCCCCTGGCCCTCACACGTCATTTTGATGAAGACCGAAAACAGGCCTGGCTGCGGCAGGGAAAGACAAGCGAAGTGGAAGAAATGGAAAATTCCAGACCGGAAGACGTTGCAGACTTTGTATGTTATCTTGCCTCGGATGAGGCCGGCTACATCACGGGCCGCACTTTTTATGTCGGTGGGGGCATGATCAGTCTCTATTCCGAGCCCGAGAGGATTGCCACCATCCGCAGAGAGAACACCTGGACTGAAGAGACCCTGCAGCAGACGGTTCCCGGGCTGCTTGGAAGCCTCTCAATGTGAAGGGCGGGGCTTCCTGAAAATAATCGGGACAGGCGAAATCCTGACCGGACACCCTTGAATGCCGGCAGAGAGGCTCAAATAATTGCTTGATTAATCGGATTCAATATCCTAAACAGATCTTTCTGTGGAATCCCCTGAAGGCGTGAGGGTGTAACCAGTGGACACAGGGAGGGTCTCGCTTCGAGATCACGAGAGCCGTTCTCTGTACTTGCGACAAGTATCCTATGACAAGATGAGGAGGAGGTTCAGATGCCATATTCAGTAAGTCCGGAGGGAGAACAGTTTCAGTTACCCGAACAAGAAGACTACCGTAATGAATTCGACCGGCTGACGGAGATTGCCGGGAGGCAGAGGGAAGAGGGCAGGGAAATCGTCGTGGTCATGGGTCTCGGCTTTGTCGGAGCGGTGATGGCTGGAGTGGTCGCGGATTCGGTAGACAAGAAGACCGGCAAGCCCAATAAGTTCGTCATCGGCATGCAGAGGCCGAGTACTCGAAGTTTCTGGAAAATCCCCCTTTTTAACAGAGGCATCTCACCGGTCAAGGCAGAGGACCCTGAAGTGGATCCGTTGATTGACCGATGTGTCAATCAGAAGAAGACCCTGATGGCGACCTTTACATACGATGCCCTCAAACTTGCCGATGTGCTTGTGGTCGATGTGCAATGTGATTTTCTCAAACAGGACCTGGGAAACCTGAGGACCGGCCATGCGGAAATCAGCGCCCTTGAGGAGAGCTTCAAGATCATCGGGGAGAGGATCGACCCCGGTTGCCTGGTCTTGATCGAGACAACGGTTCCTCCGGGCACCACGGAATACGTCGCCTATCCCCACATCAAAAAGGCCTTCAAAAAGAGGGGGATCAAGGAGGAACCTCTCCTGTCCCACAGCTTCGAGAGGGTCATGCCGGGCAGAAATTATGTCGGATCTGTAAGAGATTTTTGGCGGGTGTGCAGCGGCATCAACCAAGAGAGTCGTTCTCGGGTCACCAAATTCCTGTCAGAGGTCTTGAACACAGACAAATATCCCCTCACGGTCCTGGACAGACCCATTGAAAGTGAAACCTGCAAAATCGTCGAGAACAGCTACCGGGCCACCATCCTGGCCTTTATGGATGAATGGAGTCTCTTTGCCGAGACCAACGGCGTCGATCTCATCAAGGTCATCGATGCCATAAAGGTCCGGCCCACTCATAATAACATGATCTTCCCCGGCCCCGGGATAGGCGGCTACTGCCTGCCGAAGGACGGGGGCCTGGGCCTGTGGGCCTACAAACATCTGCTGGGCTTTGAAGAGGACATCTTCAGGATCACACCCGAGGCGATCAACATTAATGATACGCGGGCGCTGCACGCCGCACAACTTGTCCGCGACGCCCTCAGAAACATGGGCATGATCCTGGCGGCCTGCCAGGTCACCGTTCTGGGGGCTTCCTACAGGGAAGACGTGGGGGATACCCGGTACAGCGGGTCTGAGATCATTGTCCGGAAGCTGACCGAAATGGGTGCCGAGGTCAAGGCTCACGACCCCTACGTAAGCCACTGGTGGGAGCTGGAGAATCAGGACACCTACCCGGCAGTGGGCGCCAGTTGGTCCCGGTTCTTCCGCAACCAGGAACACCTCAATGAATTCAGGATGATTTCGGACCTGGCCGAGGCCCTCGAGGGATCAGAGGCCGTTGTCTTCGCGGTTCGCCACAAGGAATACCTGGATCTCGACCCCGAAAAGGTACTGGAAATGACTGGCGGTCCCGTGGCGATCATCGATTGTTTCGGGATACTGGATGATGCCAGGATCGAGAAATATTTTGAACTGGGCTGTGAGGTCAAGGGATTGGGAAGAGGTCACATCAACCGGATAAAGGACCGGGTACGCAAAAGGAAATCATCCTGAACAGGGGCCGCCCTGTACGCGATTTTGTGGACAAGGTTCTCAGAGTAGAGCGCTCTCCGTCCTCAAGCGAGGCCGACTTTGGGGCCAAAAACCACAATCCGATTTCGCCCCGGAAAGCCACTCTCGGCCAAGATAGAATGTGCCGCTCCAAGCCGTGGCCTGAGTGGACAATGGCCTTGGTTCGGCCGGCAGTGCCGCAATCCAACCCCTCATGCTGCAAAAGTCGAGGATGCTGCAGATCCAAGCCTAAAGGGTGAAGGCGATACGATCGCAACCCCTTGACAAGGCTGGAGATACGGTATCCTTGGCTTTCCCGAAGGATGAAAAAACAATTCAATCTTCCACCCTGAATGGGAATGCACTTTAAATGCTTTCAGGTTAAATCCATGAAAACGCCCGAATGTGTTACTGTCCTTTCATTTTCACCCTCACTAACCCGTTTTTTTATGCAACGTTGGAGTAACCTTCCAATCGGCCTCAAAGACGAGTTTTTGGAAATTGCTGACCAACCTGTCCGAATCCCAACGTCTTTTTTATTAGGCATTCCTTCAAATCGGAGGATTCGGACGACACTCTGAAAGCCGACAGGGGATAGCAGATGCCGGGAACCGAGTGTGATGACTGCAGGGCTTTGACCATGCTGCGCATATAATCGATCGCTTGCTGGTTAATCAGGCCCGACGACCTTTATTGACCCACGATACACGATAAGGTTATAGTGACAAAGGACCGCAAAAACAAAACAGGAGGGAAAGTGCCATGAAAGGGATTGGGATGACAATGGTGTACGGGTTGATGGGGCTGTTGCTCATTGCAGTGTCTCCGGGGCCGGCTTTCGGGGCGAAAAAGACACAGGCATTCCCAGATATCCCGAGGATAAGCGCAAAAGAACTCCAATCTATGCTCGGCCTGAAGGGCCTCATTATTCTGGATGTTCGTCCCTTGCAGCAATGGGAGGACAGCGAGGAGCAAATTCCGGGTGCAAGGCATGAGGACCACACAGCAGTGGATTCCTGGGCACAGAAGTATTCGAAAAAGGATACCATTGTTGTCACTTACTGAGCGTGACCGGGCGAATCGTCCAGCGCCCGGGTGGCGCTTCAACTCTCTAAAAAGGGTTTTACCAAGGTCTATTGTCTCGAGGGGGGCCTGGATGCGTGGAGGGCGTCGGGGTGCCCCGTGGAAAAGAAGTGGGCCGTAAAAAAGGAATGCATTGCCTGCCATACCGATGTCACACCGGGCATTGTGTCGGATTGGAAGGCCAGTGCACACAGCAAACATGAAGTAGGCTGTTCGGTCTGTCATGGCGCCATGCACACAAATGCAGAGGATGTAGACCGCGTGCTCCCGGTGAACGCAGATAGATGCCAAATGTGTCATCAGGTCCAGGGAGACCAGTTCAGGGCGGGGAAGCACGCCAAGGCCTGGGATGCGATGAAGGCCATGCCGACGGCGCACTGGCAGCCCATGGCGATGACCGAAGGGATGAAGGGATGCGGTGGTTGTCACAAACTCGGGATCAAGTCACAGGAAGAGGTTCAGGCGCTAAAGGATTCGGGCGCAGGCTTTGGGTTGGCCTCCTGCGATGCCTGCCATACGCGTCATACCTTTTCGGTCAGGGAGGCCAGAGAACCCCAGGCCTGTCAGACTTGTCACATGGGCTTTGACCATCCGCAATGGGAAATGTATTCTTCCTCGAAACATGGGGTCCGCTATCTCTTGAAGCAGAAAGGGGTCTTGCCGGATACGACCTTGGCCCCGACCTGCCAGACCTGTCATATGCAGGAAGGGACGCACGAGGTGCGCACCGCATGGGGTTTCCTGGCGGTCAGGCTCCCCATGCCGGAAGACGAAATATGGGCTGATGCCCGAAGGACGATTCTGCAGGGCCTCGGAGTATTAGACCCTGACGGAAATCCTACGGACCGGCTGGAGACAGTCAAGACGGCGGATTTGGCCCGCCTGAACCATGATGACTGGCTCAAGGAGCGTTCAAAGGTCCTGGGGGCCTGCGGTGAGTGTCATTCTCTGAATTTTGCCAAAGGAGAACTGAACAAGGGCGATCAGATGATCCGGGAGGCGGATATCCTGATGGCCGAGGCCATTCGCATTGTGGCCGGGTTGTACACTGAGAGGATCCTCCAAAAGCCGAGGACCTATGCCTATCTTTTCCCGGATCTTCTGGCGTTCCACGATGCCCCCACATCCATCGAAAACAGATTGTTTCTCATGTTCTTCAAACACCGAATGAGGACCTTCCAGGGAACATTCCATGCAAATCCGGACTATGCCCTCTGGTATGGTTGGAGTGAATTGCGGCAGGATTTGACCGAAATTCGCGGGTTGGCCGAGACATTGAGGAGGAATTCAAAGACAAAGAAAAATCAGTAAAGGCTGGAATGCCTAAAAAAGGGAAAGACAGTGTCATACTCAATGGGAATTGATATCGGTTCTTGTCGTTCAAAGGGCATCATACTTCGAGACAAAAAGATCATCGCATCCTACGAATGCGCTTCAGGCGGAGATTTCAAAATCATCGCCGAAAAGGTTCGCAACGAACTCCTTTCCCTGGCGGAAATAGGTTCCGGGGATTTAGATAATACACTTGCCACAGGCTATGGATCCAAGCAGGTTACATTCGCCTCTGAAATAAGGTCGGACATCTCCTGCCACAGCAAGGGCGTCCATTACCTGTGTCCTTCAGTGAGGACGGTTATTGACGTGGGGGATCTTTACAGCAAGGTCTTTCGAATCGACGGAAGCGGGAATCTGCTCAACTTCCTGTTGAGCGGGAAATGTGCGGGGGGAAGCGGCAGGGTGCTTCAAGTGATTGCCAAGGTGCTCCAATTGAAGGTCGAAGACATCGGCCCATTGGCACTGAAGTCCACGCAAAGAATAGAATTTAATACCGGGTGTGTTGTCTTTGCCGAATCAGAGGCGGTCTCGAGGGTGGCCGACGGGACTCCCAAGGAGGACCTTTTGGCCGGAATACATAGGGCACTGGCGGCACAGCTCCAGGGACTCGCGGAGCGACTGGGTATTGAAAGGGATGTGGCCCTGGTGGGGGGAGGGGCGAGGGACGTCGGGCTCGTCGCTGCCCTTGAGGAGATCACAAACCTTGATATCGTCGTCCCCCAGGCGCCTCATATGACAGCGGCTCTCGGGGCCGCCCTCTTGGCGGGAGAAAGTGCGGCCGAACCTCTGTCACGGGGGTGTGCCTCTGCGACATGAAAAAAGTGCTTGACAAAGAATAAAGATTCGATATACCGTCTTCCCTCATTACATGGATGAAGGGGCTTTGCTGGAAAGAAAATGAAAAACAAACCATTCGGACAAACCTATTACTCCTATTTTTATTTTTTTGGAAGAGGTCTGCCCTTGGTTTGATTGACTCTTGTCTAAATCAAAAAGCCGCGGGCAGCCTTAAAGCCCGCGGCTTTTTTTATGCGTAATTTTAAGAGAGAAAAATGACACATTCTAAAACTCCAGGAAACACCAGCCCAAATACTATGAACATCTTAGATGCCTATGTGGTGGTTTTTTATTACTGCTATTTTTATGGCACCTCTCCGCCCATGGGCTGACCTTTTTCGAATGAAAGGGCCGTGGGCGGATTCAACGCCTGCGGCCTTTTTTTTGGCTGTCAAGGTGTGATCTCCCCCGTAGGATTCACACTTATTTCGGGGCCCACAATACCTTTTGGAACTCAAGTTAAAATGACTATTTCATTCAAAGCAGAGGAGGACAGGACATTGAATCAATTGAAACACAAACCTATCGCCATCACCGAAAATCTTTTCCAGCTTGGGGTAAGGAGCTTTCCGGCCTACCTGTCTATGGGTCAAATCGGCATGATTATCGAGGGAGGCACGGGCGCGACAGCGGAGATTATTGCCCGACAGGTCGAATCATTAAACATCGATCCTGAAAAGATCAAATACATCGCCCTGACCCACACCCATCCCGATCACGTCGGCGCGCTGCCGCGTTTAAGGCGCCTGTGGCCCCATGTGAAGATCCTGGCAGGACCGCTTGCCTTCAAATTTTTGAAGAAGGACACCTTTGTCGAAGACTTTTTACCTGCGGATCGCATGATAGGAAAAATCTTGTTGGAGAGGGGAGACATTGCAGAATTGCCCAAAAAACTCGACCACTACTGCTTTGAAGCGGATGCCATCGTGGAACCGGGCGATGGGATTGATTTGGGCAATGGGATTGTGTGGCGTGTTTTCGATACGCCGGGGCATTCGCCATGCCATCTCTCTTTTTTCGAGGAAAAAGAGGAGACCCTGGCCATCAGTGACATGACGGGCTACTTCGATCCTGATCTCGATGTCTTCTGGCCCAACTACTTCCAATCCCTGGAGACTTACTGTAACAGCATCGAAAAAATGATGGACATCCCGGCCAAACGAGCCTTGTTGAGCCATAACGGTGCGATCGAAGGCGACGTGAGAGGACACTTCGAAAAGGCCCTGAACGCCACCGAGCTTTACCATCGCGAGCTGATGGACAGGATGGATCGTGGAGAGGACAAAGATAAGATATGCATCGACAAGGCCAACTGGGTCGTCAGTCTGGGTGCGCTTTCTTCTCACAAAGCCATCTTTGCCCTTTGCAAACTCCTGTTCAAGCGGTCCCAGCAAGAGAGGGGAAAAGAGATTTTTTCCGTACCCCAGACAGCAGCAGCTTAACAGCCCCTTTTATCAAGATCGCCGACATATTCCTACCACCACAGGGCACCCTGTAGACCTTTGTTCGATCGGAAGATACCGATCGAACAAAGGTCGTCTCACTGCGGTGATGGAGTGTTGTACAAATCCGTGTCACATGGATTTTTTGACGAATCTTCTCGGTGTGGACCATCTTTGGGTCCCAGGCCCGATGTTTCATTGAAGGACCGCAATCCAAAATCCGCCCGGCGCGGCTTATCGGCCCCGGACTCGGAAGCGAGGACTCCTGTTGAACAAGGCTGCACTTTTCATTGAGATTTCGAGGCGGACCCTGTATATAGTATGGAGCGGTTTAAGTGCCATGAAAGGATACCTTTCTGATCGCCTCACACCATCGTGGGGCTCGTTGCAGCAAATTTCGGATAGAACACAGCCAGAATCAAAAGGAGATGGAGCTGATGAATGCCAAAAAGAGTATCATTTCGTCTAAGGTCGAGCCCCTTTATCAGGATTATGGGCGAAGGGCCAGAGAGCTGAAGGATGAAGGAAAGAAACTCATCGGGTATGTCTGTTCCTTTGTCCCCGTGGAGATGATCACGGCGGCCGGATGCATACCTTTTCGAATAAGAGGAGACGTGGGAGAGCCCATCACAAAGGGTGACACCCTTTTGGAAACAATCGTCTGTCCTTTTGTCCGCAGCTGTTTTGATCTCGCACTCAAGGGGAAGTATGATTTCCTTTCGGGTATCGCCATCCCCCACGCATGCGACAGCATGACCAGGAGCTACAGCACCTGGACCTACTCCCTGGACCTCCCGTATTCACACTTTATCAACATACCCTCAGTGGTCAAGGAATCATCCCTCGCATTCTTTTATGAGGAGTTGAAGACCTTTAAAAAAACCCTTGAAGACTATGTCGGACGTGAAATCACCGACCATGACCTGACAAAGGCCATTATACTGCATAACACCTATCGAGACAAGGTCAGGGCCATTTACGAATACAGAAAATCCGACCCCCCGATGATCTCCGGTGTCGAGGTGATGAAAATTCTGACTGTGGGGACAAGCCTTCCCGTTGAGGAGGCAAACAGTCTCTTGGACGAGGTCCTGGAGGAACTTGGGAAAAGGGGGGAGTCTCCCGTCAAGAAGGGGCTCAGGATACTCGTTGATGGGGCCTGTTTGGATAATTTTGAACTTGTCAAAATAATCGAGGACAGTGGGGCGAGCGTGGTGGCCGACGCAATCTGTAACGGCACCCGCGACTCTTTTCCCCAGGTGGATGAGGGTGTTGATCCTATTGACGCACTGGCTCACCGGTATCTGGACAAGGTCAATTGCCCGAAAACTTACCGGGACAACACGGCCGGGACCTTTGAAGGGGATGTGGCCAAACGGTTTGGTGATGTGGGTAAGTTTGCCAAGGATTTCAATGTCGACGGAGCCGTTCTCTATGTCTACAGATACTGTGATCCCTTTGGATTTGAGGTGCCGGCGAGAAAGGCCTACTACGAGTCCATTCAGGTTCCCCTGCTCTATCTGGAAGACCAGTACTCCACAGGAACGATTGGCCAACTCAAGACGCGAATCCAGGCATTTCTCGAGATGATCGGTTAACATGGATTCGGTGATAAGGAGGATTTAGGGAATGGCTGAAGAAATAAAGAAAAAGCACCAAAAGCGAAGGACTGCCACCAAGGCGGCCGCATCTATCGGTCCCATGGTCAAGGAATTTATCGCCGGAACCCTCAGGGCAAGGGAAGAAGGGACACAGAAGATCGCCTATACCTTCATTGTTTGTCATCACGAAGAGATCCTGAGAGCATTGGATGTCCTCCCCCTCTGGACCGAGAACTTTGCTGGGATCTGCGGCGCCAAAAGAGATGCGGAACGGTTCCTCCAACGGGCGGAATCCCTGGGATTTTCGCGCTCTCTGTGTACCTATGCCCTCTGCGGACTGGGCTTTGATCAGTGGAGGGAAGAGCTCGGCGCGATGCCCCCGGACGCCCCCTGGGGCGGCCAGGCCAGGCCGGATTTCATGATATCAAGTGGGCAGATTCTCTGCGATCCGCGGGCCAAATGGTATCAGGCGGCCCAACAGTACATGCCGGATGTCCCTATTTATAACATAGACCTGCCTTACCCCCTCTATGACCCAAAGAGAGATCATCGAGAGGTTCTGTCCTATTACCACAAGTATATCGTCGCTGAACTGCGGGGGCTCGTCTCCTTTGTGGAGGAACAGACCGGCAAAAAGATGGACTACGATCGGTTGCGGGAGCTTGTCGCACTGAGCGACAAGACCTGGAATCTCATTGAAGAGACTTATGATTTGAGGGCCGCCGTTCCATGCCCCATGGGCACGGGTGATGCCATGAACACCATGGTCCCCTTTAACTTTAACATGGCCACACAGGAGTGCTATGACTTCTTCGTCAATCTCAAAGCGGAGCTAGAAGAGAAGATCGCCAAGAAGGAAGGCGTTATAGAGAACGAGAAATACCGACTCCTCTGGGGCGGCGGTCTGCCCGCATGGTTCGCCCTGAACGACTTCAACTATTTCAACAGCAAAGGGGCCGTCTTCCCGGCTGAAACCACCTATCGAATGGTGGCACCCCTCGACGAAATGGATCTCCCCGAGACCGATGATCCCATTGAGCACCTGGCCTGGAGGTGGCTGGGTTTCTGGACCTTTTGGTTTGACAGGGCCAGAAAACGCCCCGGAGGCCACCCGGATGTCGAATGGCTGATCAACTATATCGAAAGATATAAGATTGACGGCATCGTCATGCATGAGGCCTTCTCCTGCAGGACATGGCACGTGGGACTGATCTGGCAGCTCCATCAGCTTGCCAAGATCTATAAACCGATCCCCGTACTGATGCTTGGATCCGGGGGCAAGAAGCAGGACGGAAAAAGAGAACTTCCCTCCCTGATTCTGGAGAGCGACATCATCGATATCACATCCTATTCCGAAGTGGATACGAGGAACAAGATCGATGCCTTTATCGAGACGCTGGAATCCATTGATAAGAGCAAGAGCAGATAACCAAAGGGCATGATGACAGGATATTTTGCAGGAATAGATATCGGGTCAACCATGACCAAGGCGGTGATACTCGACGAGGGCATCGCCGCCTCGGTTATCGGGCCCACGGGTCCGGAACACCGTATGCTGGCCAATAGGGTCATGCAGGAGGCCCTGGACCTGGCGGGCATCCGCTTTCCCTCCGTGACCTATATCGTTTCCACCGGGTACGGGAGGATCAACGTTCCCTTTGCCGACAAACAGGTCACGGAGATCAGCTGCCACGCCAGGGGGATTTTCCACCTTCTACCCAGGGCCAGGACCATTATAGATATTGGAGGACAGGACAGCAAGGCCATCAAGATCAACAGCAAGGGAAGACCGACGGATTTCGTCATGAACGATAAATGCGCGGCGGGCAGCGGCCGCTTTGTGGAGGTCATAGCAGAAACCTTGGGCCTTCGGCTCGAAGACATGGGTGACATATCGCTCAAGAGCGGGCACCCTGCGAATATCAGCAGCATTTGTACCATATGGGCGCAACAGGAAGTGGCGGCCAGCATGGCAAGGGGGGTGGCGATTCCCGATCTGGTGGCCGGCGTCCACCGGTCCCTGGCGGACAGAGTGACGAGGATGGCCAAACGGCTGCGCATTGAAAAGGATATTGTGCTCACCGGGGGTGGGGGAAAAAACAAGGGCCTGGTCCATGCCCTCGCGGAACAGCTCGGCCAGGAGATCATTGTCCCTGAAGAGCCCCTGATAACAGGAGCCCTTGGCGCGGCCCTGCTGGGGAAGGATATTGCCGAGAAGGCTGCGCTGCACAACACACCCCTGAAGATTATGGAACGGGCCCTGGAACCGGTTAAAATCCTCTAGGCAAGACTGTGAACCTTATCCACGACCCGAAACGGATCAGGAGAGGGGGAGCCCCAGGACCCTGAACCCCTTACGAGACAAAAACCCCGACACCGCGCCGGGAAGGTTTAGGGGGGTGGCGAGTATGGATTGACCACTGCTGTCCTGGAAGGAGATTCCGGGAATGGTCATCTGAATATTCCGTGATTCCGGCCTCTTGACAGCCATAAAGGGGCGGGGTTCGGCATCAAAACCGATACCGAGAAAATCCAGCGTCTTGGAAATCAGCACGATCATGTCACTTTCCCCTGTTAGGGAAAGGATCGAAAACCCGTGTTCCTTGAGAAGTGAGAGGATATCCGGCCCAAGCCCTGAAAAATCGATGATGGCATCCCTGCCGAGAACCTTGCACAGAAAATCGGCCTTGATCATCAGGTTGAAGTCCTTTTCCGAACCCTGGTAGACAGGTATGTCCACGGCCCTCGAATAGGGTTGTCCGATGAGGTCCAGCAGGGTTTCCACGAGGTCGGTGGTCTTTTTTCCGGGCCTCAGGATTTCTGTCGGTGTTTCTTCGGGTTCGACAGGTGTGGATCGCGGGGGGTGCTCAATGATTGTTATGCCGATGCCCCTTAGAAAGGCCTTGATCCCCAAGGGAATTCCAGGAGTCAGGTCATCAGTGATCATAACCGCCGCGATCCGGTCCTTCCCTTCTCCGGAAGAAGACGCTTTCAACTTGATAATCCAGTCGGCCGTGATACGAAGGGCTATGTCACCTCCCAGTTCAAGCGGCACACCGGATTGATAAATCCGGGGATAGTCGCAAAGGGGCAAAATCCTCTTGAGGGCACCATGGAGATCAATGTCTTTTTCCAGGTGGACAATCCTATAGTTTTCCCAGTTCGCCTGGATGACCTGAGCCATTTTCAAAGGCAGTTCCCGGTAGAGGTCAACGATGATCCGGTTGCCGTTCCTGAGGCTGAGCAATGGAAAGGATCCCGCGTTGAGTTTGACCTCCCCTCCGGACCTTAAGGGGATAAAGTGTTCTCCCTTGTTCACCCATTCC
This sequence comes from Desulfatiglandales bacterium, assembly GCA_049366815.1. Classification (GTDB taxonomy): domain Bacteria; phylum Desulfobacterota; class DSM-4660; order Desulfatiglandales; family HGW-15; genus CAYNYM01. The sequence goes on from JBMNCO010000068.1 coordinate 28,152, forward strand.
TCGCCCATCTCCTGAAAGATCCTTTTCAATTGGTCTTCCATCGCCGAGAGGGCCTGCCGGGCGGCGTCGTCTCTGATACCCTCTGGTGAAGGCGGTGTCACAGAGGATTCCTTTATGGGCATCCTCACCACTTGCGGAGAATAGACCGGCAGGGTGATCTTTTGATTGGGATGAATGACATCAAGATCCGTGACTGACGGATTTAATTGTTTCACGAGTTCAAGGTATTCTCTGTAAAGGGCCCTGGGCGGGATATCGTAGCGGTTGTTGATGATCTTGATGAGACTGTCCCCGGGTTTGACTGTGTAATTGTCAAGCTCCAACCCCTTGATGTCTTCAAGCGGTTTGGGGGCGGGTGGTTCCGAAGCCCTCCTGGCGACTGTGGGAGCACCTTTGAGCGGGGCGATCGTCAGGGGAATAAGGATTTCCTCACCCGGGTGGATCAGATCCAGGTTCGCGAGAGAACGGTTGAGATTCTTGAGCATAGCCAAAAGTTCCGGCAGATCCCGTTTTTCCAGGAGTCCCCGTTCCCTGAATAGCTGCCAGAGATGATCACCGGTCTTCACCCTGTAGGACTCCGTAAGGACCTTTTTACCCTCGACCTCGACGATCTCTTTGTCCACCTCTGCGGTCTGGGTCAGAGATATGGCGTAGGTCTCCTGCCCCTCTTCCTGACCGGCCGCATAGGAAAGGCCCGCCAGCGCCATCAGACAGGAGACCATGAGATAACAAATCACTTTCTGCATGATTGATTTCTGGACATCAGAAGACTGACGCCTCATATCAACGCGTTGATAACACGGCCGATACATTAATTTTGACAAACGATCCAAATTTAACTAATAATTTCATTCAGTTTAAATAGATGACCTGAAAAGTGTCAATACATTTCTGTCGTTCCCATGATAACCTACCATATATTGTTCATTCCCTTTCAAGTTATACTCCATCTGGTATTTGTTCTTTACAAACCATCGAAAATCTGGTAAGGATATCGGGAATTTTTCAATATGTCTGGATGGTATCAGAGGTCTCCATGCGAATAAAAAAAGTGTCTATAACCGGATTCAAATCTTTCATGGACCGGCTGGAAGTCAATTTCACCGGAGGCCTGAGTGCCATTGTCGGCCCGAACGGTTGCGGAAAAAGCAATATTGTCGATGCGATACGCTGGGCTATGGGCGAGCAGAGCGCCAAGCTGCTGCGAGGCCGCAATATGGAAGATATCATTTTCAACGGGGCGGACGGATTCAAACCCCTCGGTATGGCCGAGGTATGCATTACTTTTGAAAACGGCCATGGCTCATTTCCTGCTGAGTTCGCTACCCAGAGTGAACTGTCGGTGACGAGGCGGCTGTACCGTTCGGGGGAAAGCGAATACCAGCTCAACCATGTGCCCTGCCGGCTCAAGGATATCCATGAGATCTTCATGGACACGGGCCTTGGAAACCGGGACTACTCGATCATCGGGCAGGGAAAGATCGGGTCGATTATCGAGCAGCGGCCTGAAGAGACCCGGGCCATGCTGGAAGAGGCCGCGGGAATCACCAAATATAAAAAGAAAGTAGAAGAGACCGGAAGGAAGCTGGAACTGACCGCAGGCAACCTGCATCGGATTGAAGATATCCTGGTGGAAGTTGAAAGGCAGATGAGGTCTCTGAAGAGGCAGTCCGCCAAGGCCAAACGCTTCAAGGAAATCGGCCGGGAGATCCAGCGGCTTGAGCTCATCCTCAACGCCAACGCCTACCATGAACTCAAACAAAATTCGAGCGACAGGATAAAATCAACCGAAGATCTTGTCCAGGAAGAGATCGCACTTTCCACTACATTCTCCCGGATCCAGGCCGCTGCAGAGCGCATGACCCTGGAATTGGAGGAAAAGGACAAAAACATTTCCGGCCTCAAGGAGGCCTATTTCCAACTGAAAGACAGGGTTCACAAAAAGGAGTCCCTCCTGGAGTCCATGGCGGGCGAAAAACGAATGCAGGAGGAAATCAAGGTCCGGCTGGAAACAGAAAGGGAAGACCTCGGCCGAAGACTGACTTCCTTGAGGGAGGAACGTGGGATTCTCCTGGAGAAGAAAGAGCACATCAAAGAAAACGCTGCAGGCCAGGAAGAGGAAATTGCCCTCTTGGACCAGCGGGTCAAGGGAAGGCATGCCCTGCTGAAGGAGGCCAAGGAGGTCTATGAAGAGGCCAGGACAAGGGTCAATTCCCGGATGTCCAAAGAAATGAGTCTATCCCAGGAATCCGGTTACCTCAGGCAACGGATTGAAGAGATTACAGACGGCCGCTCGCGACTCGAAAAGGAAAAAGAGGAAGTCCGGCTCAAGATCGAACACATCGCCCAGGTGTCACAGAGAAAAATCGAGGTCAGGGAGGCCCTGCTGGATAAGCTCGAGGCGATTGAGCAGGACACGCTGCGGGAAAAGACAAAAACCGCTGAATTGACCCAGGTCGGGAAAGAGATGGAGGCTCAACTCAAATCTGTTGAAACAGACCTCAACCGGCACCAGTCTCGCTTGGCCACCCTCCGATCCATGGCCGAAAACTTTGAAGGTTGCAAGCTCGGCGTACGGACCATCATGAAGTCCGATGACCTCGAACCAAGGCGTGCTGGCCGGATCTTGGGGCTCGTGGCCGATATTATGCGGGTAGATCCCGAATTCGAGCTGGCGGTGGAATCCGTCCTCGGCGACAAACTGCAGTGCATCATCGTGGAAAGCCAGAAGGACGGCAAAGACGCGGTTGATTATCTGAGGGAACGATCCAAAGGCAGAAGCAGTTTCATTCCCCTGGCCGACCTTAACGGCAACGGGAATCATGCCAATCGCAATGGCCACCTCCTCTTGAAGGATATTGTCTCCGTGCCGGAGACCTACCGAAATCTGATGGACGTGCTCCTGGGGGATGCCGCGCTGGTCGACGACCTGGGCCAGGCCCTGTCCTCGTGGGCCGGAAACGGCAAAAATCAGTGCCTCGTGACCCGCGACGGGGATATCGTAGACCCCTCCGGCATCATCAGCGGCGGAAGGTTGGCCCATACATCCCACGGGATTCTTGCCAGAAAAAGAGAGATCGACGACCTTCAGGAAAGAGTCACATCCCTGGAGGGAGCGAGGGAGGAACTCGACAGAAGGGTAAACGAAAACAGCCTTGAAATAGACCAAAGAAAGGCCCTCCTGGAGGGGCTGATGGAGGAGAGGGCCGAGTGTCAGGATAAGATCAACGAACTTGACAAGGAAAACTTCCGACTCAGCCATGAAATGGATCAGCTTGAAAGCCTGTCTGAACGCATCACCGAAGATCTCGAAAAAAAGGGCAGAGAGCAAAGCAAGCATCGGGAGGCCCTTGTCAGGATTCAGTCGGAGTTGGAGGAGTGCAAGGAATTCAGGGAGCGGGAAGAATCCTTCTTCCAGGAGAAGGAGTTCGAGTTGAAAGACAGCGAGGAAGAACTCGAGAAGTTCCGGGAAGAACTGGCAACACTAAAGACAGCCTACAGTCTCTCAAGAGAGGAAGAAAGGGGGCTGGCAAGAGAGCTGGAAAGGATAGATGACTTCACTTACGAGGCCGAAAGAAGGCTGGACACTATAGGCAAAGAAATCTCAGGAGCAGAGGTCAAATCCCAGGAATATCTTCTGCGGGAAGAGGCCTTGCGGGAGGAACTGCAGGTCCTGTATGAGAGGATGGAACTTGCCAGCGATCACGTCACCCTGGCAGAGGGGGATCGCAATCAGACCTGGAGCCGGATTCGGGAAGAAGAAAGGAAGTCGGAAGATCTCCGCGGAGAGATCGAGATCCTCAAGGAAAAGATCCACAGGGCCAGGATGGAACAATCGGAAATCAAATTCAAGATGAACAGTCTCGTGGAACTCGTCAGAGACAAATTTAACCTTGATTTGTCGGAAGTCTATATGAAGCACCTCGAGGAGGATTTCTCACTCGCGGAGACCCGGGAGAGGCTGGAGCATCAGAAAAAACTCAAAGAAAGGCTGGGGGATGTCAACCTGACGGCCATTCAGGAACACGAGGCACTGAAAGAACGATTTGAATTCATCACGGCTCAGAGGGCTGATCTCCTCACCTCCATGGACGCTTTGAAAGAGGCGATTCGAAAAATCAACAAGACTTGTCTGGAAAGATTCATGACAACCTTTGAGGAGGTGAACAGCAAGTTAAAAGAGGTCTTTCCGATCCTTTTCAGCGGAGGCAGTGCCTGTCTGAAGTTGACGGATGAGACCAGGCCCCTGGAGAGCGGGGTCGTTGTGGAAGTCCACCCCCCCGGCAAGAAGGTCAGCCACATGGCCCTTCTTTCAGGCGGAGAAAAGGCCCTGGTGGCCATGGCTCTTCTGTTTGCCATCTATCTCATCAAGCCAAGTCCCTTTTGTCTGCTCGACGAGGTCGACGCCCCTCTCGATGAGGCCAATATCGATCGTTTCAATGAGCTGTTAAGGAAAATTGTGGAGGTCTCCCAGATCATCATGGTGACCCACAGTCGGCGATCCATGGAAATCGCTGACAGACTTTACGGGGTCACCATGGAAAAACGCGGGGTGTCCACCCTGGTCTCGGTCAACATAAACGCCTATAGTAACAATTAATCCCTGTCCTTACGACCCGGAAACTCGAGGCGTCCGCCCTATAAATTTCGCTCCTCACATCACTTCCCGACCGCCCCTCGGCTCACCGGCGGGTGGATGAGGAGCGGGCTCGCTTTGCATTCCTTGTTTCTTTCTCTCCCACATAACATAAGACGCTATCGGTCTGTCATGGCGAGCTTGACACCAAGGGCCGCAAAGGTGGCTGCAAATGATCGTTGAAGCCACAAAATTAACTTCGGTGAGTTGATAACGCGTCGGCTGACCCCATTTGCCGCAACACCATACAAAATAAAGACGATCAGCGTCATCGCCATAAAGACACCGCTCAGGATAAACAGTTCAAACATGGGTGATGAGGCCCCCGGCGAGATAAAAAGCGGCAGAAAGGCCAAGAAGAATATCGACAGCTTGGGGTTGAGGATATTGAGCAAAAACCCTCTCAATGCGATCCGCCGAAGGGCATTCCTCGAGGAAGGCGAATTGAATCTTATGCCACCCGTCTCACGCCACATGGACCACGCAAGGTAGAGTAAATAGATAGCCCCTGCAAATTTAACACACTGAAAGGCAACGGCACTCATATGAAGAATGGCGGATAGCCCCAGTACGCTTGCCGATAAGTGGGGGATAATACCTGCCGTGCAACCGAATGCGGCAGAAATACTCGCTCGCCAGCCGAGAAAAAGGCCTGTCGAAACAGTATAAATCACTCCCGTTCCTGGAATCAGAACCACGATCAGTGATGTCAGCAGAAATTCTGCGTTAAACATGAGCATCCCCTTCTATATTTTATCTGAATTTCTTTGGGCTCATCTGATGGAACAGAAGGTTCACCGCTCGTCGGCTTGATCGGCGATCCAGCGGACCCTCAGGCGATGAAAAACGCCTGTATCGCTCTTGTCGGCCTCCTGTGGAGTGCCTGTTTTGGCCCCCAATTATATCATTCTTCAGCAATGTCCGGACAGGCCGATTTTTCTTTCTCCCCAAGGCGTCTATGTCGAGAGATTGAATCAGTAGGCCGACCTGCAGTCAATTCCCAGCCTGGTACACGCATTCGCTATCTTGTTTTGAATACTATGAAAGTATTTGTCGGTGTTCTTTTCGTCCCACCCTCTTTCTTTATAGATTTTATCTGCGTGTCGGTAATTCATGCGATCGATAATGATGTAGTCGACATTTTCCGGCAGCAATTGGATCAGGTTCTCGGCCTCAGGAAGGATCGGTGCAATCATCACATAAGTCCTGATACCATTCTGATGCAAAAATTCAATAGATCTCAACCGTTCCGTTATAGAGGGCGCATCGGGTTCAAATACTTTTCTTATTTCATCATTCGAGGTGGTGATTGAAAGCCCCACTTCGATGTTTTTTGATTTTTTAAACAGGTCCATATCTCGGAGGACCAGGGAGGATCGTGTCTGAATGACCAGCGGCCAATCGTTCTGCACCAGGATGTCGAGACATTTCCTGCTGAGCAGGTATTCGGCCTCCAGGGGTTGATATGGGTCACAAACCCCGCTCATCCATACCGTCCCTTTGCTTTTCTTCTTTATTTCTTTACACAGTAAGTCGGATGCATTGATTTTTACATCCACAAAAGAACCCCAGGGTTCCATATGCCCGGTGAATCTTTTCATAAATCTGGCATAACAATAAGTGCACGCATGTTGACATCCGACATAGGGGTTTATGACGTAGTCATAGACTTTTGAGCGAGAAAGAATGGTTTTGGATTGAATTTCCTCTATCTTCATTTTGTAGGGGAGCACAACATGCTCTCAAGCGTGGGGTGTGGAATCACCCATTTTTCTCAACAGATTAAGGGATTACCCAGGATGCATCCATGCGATTGCCATCCCAATGAAATTTCGCCCTGATATTGCCCGTCAGTCTCAGCAGGAGCCAGTCCATTTCATCGAATCTGCAGACTATGGCGGCGAAATTTTTGCGGGCCATCGAATGATCAAACACTTTGGGTACCTTATCGCGGAGAAAGTCCGGCAGACCCGAAGTCCCTTGCTCTGAGGGCGAACCCGGCGGGATTTCGCCGCAGTAATTGATGCGACTTCTCAGGCGCACCTTTTTCCATTGGGATTCAGCCGTCTCATCATGGGCATGGATCGAAGCGGTTCCGGAAAGGCGCACCTGTATCCACTTTCCGGGATGATAAAATAACCAACTCACATGGGGATTATCAAGGATCTGTGCAACCTTGGGGGTTCGGGCATCGCAGTGACATACCAATGTCCGTTCATTTTCTGAAAACCCCCTCAGGATCACGGTCCGCACCTCGGGCTTGTTGCCGTTCATGGTGGTGAGGGCAGGTCGGTAAAAAGGGTGTCTGAAGTTGCGAACCCCCTCATGGACAAGACTCCAGCTCGATTTGAGAACGCCTTCCAGTGTTGAAATATCTTCTTTTTTCCCAAATATCATAAGAATAAGAATGAGAATGGGGTCACATCTTGATTTGTGAATTGAGAGAATCCTGCTTTCTTTTCCAGTTCTTGTCTTTCTGCAGTTGCCTCTTTACTCTCCTCACAATATGGCTTACGGCTGAATAGCTCACCTCGAAAAACTTTCCGATCTCCTCGTTCGTAAATGCCCTCTTCTCCCAAAGGAGATATACCAAGAGATCCCTGTCTTCCCTTTCCTCTCCGTAAAGCCGCCCCATTTCCCTGAACCGATTCAGATCGCGCCCGAGCAAGGCTGAGGCCCGCATCAGGTATTCATCGGCATCGATCATCCCCACCATTCCCCTTTGCTGGGGCACTTCCCGATCAGGCTTCACCGAAATATATCTTGATTTGACCCGTTCCACAAACTCCTCTGTCCCCAACATGAGCCCGTGCCGGAAATCCTCCCAGAGATCCTTTTCCTCCTCTGCGTATCTTTGCACTTTCTCTCGATATGCCTTTCGAGGATCAGGACCCGAGAAAAGGGAGAGCACCATGTCCATTTTCAGCCACTCGGGGGCCTTGCGCCGGTAGGCATAGGCCGGGTAGCTGCTCCACTTGTAGTCCATGAGTCGTTTTACCATCCCGGCCCGCAGTGGATTTCGGTGAATATAGCAGGATAGCTCCACGGCGTACGATTCATTTTCCACGAGAATGCTCTTGAATCGCCCTTGGAAAAGATGGCCCCTTCGGCTATGACGATTATTGAACCTGCGGGTATAGGTCAAACCGAGCCATTGCATGGCCCTTGACAAATTGCCAAGGTTTGTTCGCAATAGAAGGTGGTAGTGGTTTGACATCAGCACAAAGGCAAAGACATCTACGTCAAACCGATCACAGGTTTCTCCAACGGTCTCCAGGAACAGGCCCTTGTCCTCGTCACCATAAAATATATCCCTTCCCTCGTTTCCGCGGGAAAGGATGTGGTAATAGGCCCCTTCATATTCAATCCGCCATGGCCTCGCCATTCCTTGTCAGCCCTCCTCACGCAAATCGAGACTGCAGACGATATAGCATCTCACAATTCACAAATCAAGATGTGACCCCATTCGCATCCTCGCAAGAGCCTCATCCATGCTTCCCTTGAAGGGGCCGGGAGATTCCATCTTGATGGAGACGACGGCGGCCGCAAACCGGAGGCTGTCTTCTATGGAATGGTCCAGCCTTCTGGCCAGATATGCGCCGAAGGTCGTATCTCCCCGACCGGTCCTCCCTTCAATACTCCTGTTTGAGAACGGCTCGAAGTATTCCCGCCCCTCGGCCCTCACCAAAACTCCGTCGGCGCGGGTAACCATCGTCTCAGGGCTTCCCCACGTCTCGACTATGCGGGCTGCCCGGGATAGGTCGGCCGTCCCCGTCAACAGTTCGGCCTCGACGACGTCAAGCTTCACGGCCTCGGCCATACCTATGATTTCCTTCTTGCGGGGTACGTCTCGAAAATGAATGACACCGGTAAGGGCGTCGACCTGACGCACGAAGCTCTGTATATCAACGGAAAGATCGTAACCGCGTGTCTTGAGGGCCGACATGAATTCCACGGTGAATTCCCGGTCCGAAAGACCGGCGAGATGGATGAGGCGTGGTTTTTCGGGAAAGCGGATCTCCGCGTGTTCGAAAGACCCCGCATTCTTCGTTTGAAATATCGCTCTCTCGTCCGGGTTTTCAGTCCCATGGACGACACGCTGATGGGTGGTTTCCGCAGAGGGCTGGACATAAACATCAATACCTTTTGCCTTGAGCGGGTCGAAAAGATGGTAATCGTCGCCGGCCATACGTGTAATCACGGCGATCTTGAGGCCCGGCAGGCATGCGGCCACGGGCGAGTAGAGGGCCGCTCCGCCCGTCTCAATGCTGGTTTTCCCCCTGAACCTCTGGATCTCGTCGATGCAAATGTGCCCAATAAAAACAATGTCGTAAGGATGCATTATAACTCCTGATACGGGAGCGGCCGGACATGCTTTCGACCGGCCCATGAGCCTGCCTCACGGTGTCATTCCCGTTTCTACCGGCAGATCCTGAATATTTGACCACTCATTAAAGCTGCCGTCATAGTTCCGGACATTCGTGTAGCCCAACAGGCATTTCAAGATCATTTCTCTGCAATGACCAGCATTTCAAAATCCTCAGTCGATAGTTCGTCATTCCGACTGAAGGCACCAAGCTTCGCACCGAAAATATCAATGACATTGAAATCAAGGGTTTTTAACAGCCAGGTTATTTCCGAGGGCGTATAATACCTTTCGTTGCAATGGAGTTCTTTTTTATTCCCAAGATCATCTTCGGTATGTAGGGTGTTGTGTTCCCGGAAAGTCATCAAATCGAATGAAATGCCGTCGCATTCTGCGTTCCCTTCTTTTGTGCTCGAATCAAGGAAATCTTTGACGGAATGGAACAGAGGGAATAAGGCATTCAGGGTGGTCAATATCATTTTTCCTCTCTGAGTCAGGGCATTGGAGGCATTCCTCAGAATCTGATAATTCATTTCATCAGTCTCCATCAGCGGGAATCCTCCTTCGCACAACATGATGACCAGGTCAAATTCATGGCGGAATGGAAGATTTCTGGCATCATGCTTTTGAAAATGAATTTGCAGATGCTCCATGGATGCCTTTTGTCTTGCTCGTTCTAATTGCGAATCTGAAAGATCGACCCCCACAACAGTATATCCTCTTTTTGTCAGCTCAATTGCATGTCTGCCTGTCCCACATCCAATATCCAGTATTCTCAAGTTCTTATCATAACCCGTCTCTTTTTCGATAAAGTCGCATTCACCCATGGTGCCGTGGGTGAAGCACTCATTATCATACCTCATTGCGTAATTTTCAAATAGTTCTTCATACCATTGTTTCACGTTGTCATACCCTTTCGTTTTGGCCCTAATGAAAAGCTGAACCGGAGCGGCCCAGCGCGGGCTCCGATCGCCTCCAGCGCCACGTCGGCGATGTCATTTCATTGATTCAATAATCTCGATTACACTCTGCACGCAAGGCACGCATACCGTGTTTAACAAATCATTCTCTTTCCCGTTGAAGGATCGTTTAGCGTCTATGATGGTAGACTTTTTGGGATCGGATAGGAAGAAAATTTGGCAAAATACGAAAAAAGTGCCGCGATGCCCGGAAATCAGGGCACCTTGCCGGGGCCGTGACGCAGTGATCAGCTGCGCGTCTTTTTAAGCCGAGCCGTGCTCTTCTATCCTGGAGACCTGCCCTCGGACTCGGCGTGGAACCGAACGAAATCCCTCCCCCTCGACGTCTTTTAATGAGATACCTGCTTGTCTTTTCCCCCATTTTTCATTATTTTGGGGAACCGCAAAGAAACGCGCCGCAGGACGGGATCTGCGCTTCAGCTCGACAGGTTGCAGGGCACCCTGAGGCGGATTGCACGCAAGCCCATGACCGAGGCGGATGCAACCCTCCGGGGTCGAGGATAGGTCACAAGGAGTAACGGACACATGGTCAAGCTGTTTAAGGAAAACAACCGTCAAGATAACGAGAAGGAAAAAGGCTTCTTCCAGCGATTGCGCCAAGGCCTTTCCAGGACAAGATCCGGCCTGGCAGGCGGACTGGATGCCGTAATATTCGGCCGAAAGGAAATCAACGGGGACCTGCTCGAAAAACTTGAAGAGATCCTGTTCACATCCGATCTGGGAGTGGCTACCACACAGGAGCTGATTGATCTGGTTCAGGAAGGCGTCCGCAGAAAGGAACTGGACAAACCCGAGAAACTGAAGGCCATGATGAAGGAACAGATCCAGGCCTTTCTCCATGTGCCGGATGCCGAGCATCCCTCGCCCGCAGAGGGGGAACCCCTGGTCATCATGGTCATCGGCGTCAACGGAGTGGGGAAGACCACAACCATCGGAAAGGTGGGAAACCACTTCAAGGAACAGGGGAAAAAGGTCATGCTTGTCGCCGCCGACACCTTCAGGGCGGCCGCCGTCGAACAGCTCGAAATCTGGGGACAAAGGATAGGGGCGGAGGTCGTCAAACAAAAGGAGGGTTCCGACCCCTCTGCAGTGGCCTTTGACGCCGTTTCAGCCGCCCGGGCAAGGGGCACGGATATCGTCATCATCGACACGGCGGGCCGGCTTCATACCAAGAGCAACTTGATGGATGAGTTGGAGAAGATCCGGAGGGTCACCGGAAAACAGCTTCCCGGCGCACCCCACGAGGTGTGGCTGGTACTGGACGCGACAACGGGTCAAAACGCTATTGCCCAGGCCGAGATTTTTCATAAGGAAGTAGGCGTAACCGGCATTATACTCACCAAGCTGGACGGCACGGCCAAGGGAGGCGTGGTCGTGGGCATCTCCCATCAACTCAAACTGCCCCTCAAGTTTATCGGAATCGGCGAAAAGATCGACGATCTTCGGCCCTTTAATGCACAGGATTTTGTCAATGCCATTTTTGATTAGATTCCGGGACCGGGCATCCCAATAGATACGGTCAATGTCAGGACGCCATATCGAAGATCTTTCCCGGATTCAGGACCATGTTGGGGTCAAAGAGGCGCTTGATTCCCATCTGCAGCCGGAGGCTCTCGGGGGAGATCTCAAGGGGCATGAACCTCTTCTTGGCCATGCCTATGCCGTGCTCCCCTGAGATGGTGCCCTTCATGGAAAGGACCCGCTCCAGGATCCCCCTGATCCCCTCCTCGACACGGCCCATATCCGACTCGCTCCCCGCAGTGATGTTCAAATGGATGTTCCCGTCTCCGGCATGGCCGAAACTGTAAATCTTCATGCCGTACGCCCTTTCAAATTCAGGAAGGACCCCCACAAAATCCGCAATCTCCCCGACGGGTACGACCACATCCTCAGGGATATACACGGGCCAGTTCTCCTCGATCCTGAGAGAGACCTGCCTCCGGATCTCCCAGAGTCTCGCCCGCTTCCGGGAGTCCGGAGCCATGAGCACCTCCTGCGCGCCAAAGCCCATACAGATCTGCCCGACGGCCTCCATCTCCTTTTCAATGGTCCCCGGGGGGCCGTCCAGTTCGATGAGGAGGAGGGTATCTGTTTCCCCGGTGTCTTGAATCGGAAGCATATCGCCGACCAGGTCAAGGCAGGCTCGGTCAAGAAACTCCAGGGCACAGGGGACATGGCCCTGCCCCAGGATGGATGTGACGGACTCCATGGCAGCGGAGAGGTGGGAGAAAAAGGCCACGGAAGTTGTGACGGCCCCGGGTTGGGGCAGGAGTTTCAGGATCAACTTGGTTATGACCCCCAGGGTGCCCTCTGACCCGACGAGGAGGTGAACCAGGTCATAGCCCACGACCCCCTTTCGCGTCCGGACGCCTGCTGCGATCTTCTCCCCCGAAGGGAGGACGGCTTCCAGACCCAGGACGTAGTCCCTGGTCGTTCCGTACTTGATGCAGCCGGGCCCGCCGGCATTGGTGGCGGCATTGCCGCCCAGGGACGACGTATCCAGACTCGCCGGGTCCGGGGGATAGAAGAGCCCGACATCCTTGGCTGCGTCCTTCAGGTCCAGGTTGATGACCCCGGGTTCAACCACGGCGATCAGGTTCTCCCTTTCAATGGAAAGGATCCGGTTCATCCTGGCCAGAGAGAGGACGACCCCCCCGTGGACCGGAACAGCTCCGCCCGCCAGGCCCGACCCCGCCCCTCGGGGGGTGACAGGGAACGCATATCTGTTTGCAAGACGCAGCAGGGCCTGAATCTGTTCGGTTTCCGTGGCCTCTACGACCAGATCCGGCGTGCGGTTGTCCTCACCGGCGTCCTTGCCAAACTCTTCCAGCTTTGACCTTTCCAGGACGACAAGACCTGAACCGACCGCTTTTCTGATTTGTTGGATGATTTCGGGTGTGAAGGCCTTGTAGTCTTTCATTTAAGAACCACGGTGCTCAAAACCTGGAAAACGCAACGAATGCTCAACCCTGTGGAGGCCCCATGTGGCCACAGAGGTGAGCAGGAGATAGACCGCACCCACAATGAGGAAGATCTCGGTATATTTGAAGGTCTCCGAGGCGATGATCTTTCCTTCGCCCGTCAGCTCTATACAGGTAATCATGTAGGCCAAAGAGGAGTATTTGATCAGATAAATGACCTCATTGCCGCAACCGGGCAGGGCCCTTCGCAGGGCCTGCGGGAGAATGATCGAACGGACCATTTTCAACTTGGAAAAGCCAATGGCCTTGGCGGCCATCATCTGCCCGCTTTTTATGGAAAGAAAGGCGCCGCGGATATATTCCGAATGATACGCTGCACTGCAGAGAGAGAATCCGACAACGGATGCCAGAAAGGGGCTCATGTAGATACCCACGTGGGGCAGGCCGAAATACCAGATAAAGAGCTGGACCACCAGGGGAAACCCCCGGAACACGACCGTATACCCATTGGCCGCTGCGGCGAGCAGGGGATTGCCGTAAACCCTCAGTGCACCGATGACGACCCCCCCGATCAGCCCACAGATCGCCGAGGGCACGATCAGTTGGATGCTGACCCACAGACCTCTGAAAAGGGAGGGCAGGACATCCTGCTGTATAAAGAAAAGCTCTTCCATGTCAGCGGGACTCCCCGTAGAGGTCTTTCAGCTTTCCGCAGAACTGTCTGGTTCTCTCTCGCTCGGCATTGAAAAGGATCTTTTCCGGGGGCCCTGTCTCCAGGATGCACCCATCCTCCATAAAGACCATCTCCTTTGCCAGATCGATGGCAAATCCGATCTGATGGGTCGCCATGAGCATGGGCATACCGTTGATCCCAAGGTCCCGGATGACGGCCAGGACCTCGGTAATCAGCTCCGGGTCCAGGGCCGATGTGGGTTCATCAAGGAGCATCACCTTGGGGTCCATGGCCAAGGCCCTGGCGATGGACACCCGCTGTTTCTGGCCCCCTGAAAGTTCCGCCGGGTACTTTGTAACATGATCCTTGAGGCCGACCCGCTCCAGTTCCATAAAGGCCCTTTCCCGGGCCTCGACCCTGTGCATCTTCCTGACCTTCACAAGACCGATTTCCACATTTCTGAGGGCCGTCAGGTGATCAAAGAGGTTGAATTCCTGGAAGATCATGCCCACCTTCTGCCGATAGGCATAAAGCTCCTTTCTATGCCCATGGTTAACCTCCTCCCCGTCCAGCCAGATGCGGCCCTTTTCCGGCTTGATCAGGAAATTGATGCACTGCAGGAGCGTGCTCTTGCCTCCCCCGGACGGACCGATCAGGATCTTCAATTCTCCCTCGTTGATGGCAAGAGAGGCCTCCTTGAGGACCTCCTTGTCCCCATATCTCTTGCTGACATTCTCAATCCTCAATACGGGATCTTTTTCATTCATCAGGACGTCATCCTTATCGCGAATATCCGGGAATTCTGAACCTTTCGTGCAACATCTTGAGCCCCTTGGTGCCCAGGAAGGTCAAGATCAGGAACAGCACACCCGCGGTAAAATAGAGGGGAAGGTGCTGATAGGTCCTTGAGGCCACAAAATGGGCACGGGCCATGACCTCGGTGACCCCCAGGGCATAGGCCACGGCGGAATCTTTGAGCACGATGGAATATTCGTTGGACCAGCCGGGGATGGAAAGCCGCAGGGCCTGGGGGAGGACAATGAAGAGGATCGCCTTGGCATCACTCATGCCGATGGCCCTGGCGGCCTTGAGCTGACCTTCCGGCAGGGCCAGAATAGATCCCCTGAAGATTTGAGACTGGTAGGCCGAGGTAATCAGGCCCAGGACAATCATGGCCACGGTAAAGGCCGAGAGATTGATATTGAACCAGGAAAAGAGCCCGAAATAAAAGAGGAAGAGTAGCACCAGGAGGGGGACTCCGCGGAAAAACCAGACATAGATGCCGACGAGCCGCCGCACATGTCTGTGCCCATAGACCTGTCCCACGGCAAGGGCCACGCCGATGAACAGCCCCAGCCCCATGGCCCCACAAACCAAGGCTATGGTCACAAGCAACCCCTGGAGCAGGTAGGGAAAGGCGTCACTTATGGCAATCAGATAGTCCATTTACCGAAAGGTCCTGAAAAATTTGGAAGGCACCAGGGGCGGGACCCGATGCCTTCCGTGTGTAACCATCCTAAAATTCCCCTGATGGGTTATTCCAGATCATATTGCTTTTTCAATTCTTCCCAGTAGGGGGAAGCCATCAACCGTTTGAGCCCTTCATTCAGGGTGTCCAGAAGTTCTTTGTCCTCTTTTCGAACGGCGTAGCCAAAGTCTTCATTCTCCATCCCGAAGCCGCCCACGATCCGCACCGGTTTCTTTTTCACGGCATCCTTTGCGGGTGCGTCATCCATGGCTGCGGCCTTAATACGACCGTTCACCACGTCCTCCACGGCCAGAGGCGCTGAATCATAGTGCACCAGCTTGAAATCCTTCTGCTCTTTCTTTATCAGGTTGTCTTCGATCCATTTGGCCTCGGTGGTCCCCCGCTGTACGCCGATCTTATTGCCGTTGGACAGCAGCGCATCCACTGACAGCGTGGAATTTTCCGGCGCCACAAGGACCTGTGCAATGATCCAGTAGGGGATGGTAAAATTGACCTGCTCTTTTCGTTTTTCGGTCACGCTCATCCCGGACGCGATCATGTCAATCTTCTTGGCCCTCAGGCTTGGGATAATGCCGTCCCAGTCCATGGGCTGATGTTTGACCTTGAATCCCATTTCCTTTGCAATCCAGTCCACTGATTTGACATCAAAGCCGTCAGGAACGCCGTTTTTGTTTACAAAGGCAAAGGGAGGAAAATTCGCGTCAATCCCGTTAATATAGACCTTCTCCCCGGCAAGGGCGCCCGGCGCTCTGGTAAACAGGACAACTGCTGAAATTGCCAAAAAAATTGCAAATACCCTCTTTAACATAAGCCTATTCTCCTTTTTTTAGTCATAGTGAAAAGTCAAAGGACCATCCCTACATCACTTAAAGAGAAGGAAGTATAAGACAAAAGGTCCTGCGTGTCAAAGCCCAAAGGCGCCACCCATTGCATTCTCATTCGAACGGCATCCTTTTTCTGAAGTGATCTTAATTGGTGGTGAGGGCCCCAACCATAATGGGATCATCGGACATGCAGGCTGTCTTATCAAACGGATTCCACCGGTCCCTGAGCCGCCCGAATAACCCTCATGAAAAGATCCGCATCACCTTCCCTCCCAATGATAACCCTCACCCTGGGGCCCAGTGGCCTCCATTGATCCACACTGCCGCACTTGAAAAGGGCGATGGACGGCGTTCCAAGCATGGCGGCAAGGTGGGTGACGCCGCTGTCATGCCCCACATAAAGACAGGCACGGTTGAGATGGGAGATGAGTTCGGAGGGTTCCGGAGAAAAAATAATGTTTGCTGAAGTGTTGAAAAGGTGTTTTTCATAATAGGTGAGCATCGGCTCCTCGGCCGGTCCGAGAAGCAGGGAAAGAGCTTGCCCTTGTCCAAAATGATGTCTCCATTCTTGCACTAACTTCAGCCAGAAGACAGGAGCGTGATTCTTGGTTTGTGATCCGGAACCCGGATGGAAGACGGTCTCCGCCCTCCTCGGGACCGTCGGCTTGCCGCCCAGGAGCGGCCTTTCAATCGCCTTCGACAAACAGAGTTCGGGCACAATTGGAACGCCCGCCTTCTCGAGGCAGCGTGCGATGTGGAGGGAGGCGTGAATACCGGTCCCTTTTGCCGGAAAAGGAGGGAAGATGTGCACCCTGGATACAGGGAGCAGATGACCGAGATTTTTTTTGACTGTGCCCTCCGGATCACTCAGAAAGGCCACGACGGGATCCGCCTGCGGAATTGAGAACCCGGGATAATCGGCCGGATCCTCCTGAAAGAGGGCATGCCAACCCCGCCCCTCGTAATCTATGGCCTGAAGGACATGGGGTTTGATGTAGGCAAGACCCGGAAACCGTCCTACGAACAGGATTTCGGTCGAGGTCCGGAGAGCGGCGATGGAAGGCATCAGCATCAGGGTATCACCCAGGGCCCCGGGCCGGATGATGAGAATTTTTTGTGGCATGGGGCTCTTCTTTCCCTTCCTATTCCAGTCCGGTACAGTTGGACTTAAAAGATTTTTTCCCGACCCAAAGCAGCCCCTGGGATCACAGCGCCTTCCGATGATCCTGATCATAATCGAAAAAAGACCTTGATTCAATAAGATATCGAGTCTTGACAAGAGGGCTTCCATGTTTACCCTTTTAACAATACGAGGAGGTAAAAAACCATGGGAAACTGGTTTAGGACGACCCTGTTATTGGGAATAATGACGGCACTGATCGTGTGGATTGGGCGTCTTTTGGGCGGACAACAGGGGATGATCTTCGCTTTCATCCTGGCTATAGGCATGAATTTTTTCAGCTATTGGTTCTCGGACAAGATCGTATTAAAGATGTATCGTGCCAGAGAAGTCGGCCCTCAGGAGAGCCCTGAACTTTATGAAATCGTAAGACACCTGGCAGAGAGAGCCGATCTGCCCATGCCACGTGTCTACATCATCCCTCAGGGCTCCCCCAATGCCTTTGCAACCGGGCGAAATCCGCGTCATGCCGTGGTAGCCGTGACCGAGGGCCTGCTCAAGCTCATGAATCGGGAGGAAATCAGCGGCGTGCTTGCCCACGAGATGGCCCACGTCAAAAACAGAGATATCCTGATCGGTTCCATTGCCGCCACGATGGCGGGCGCCATCATGATCATCGCCACTATGGCCCGATGGACGGCCTTCCTGGGGGGTGGTTCCAGCGACGACGACGAAGGAGGACTGGGCACGATTGGTCTGCTGGCCATGTCCATCCTCGCGCCTCTCGCGGCTATGCTCATACAGATGGCCATCTCCAGGTCAAGAGAATATCATGCCGATGCAACGGGAGCAGCCTTTGCCGGAAGGCCTGAGGGCCTTGCCTCGGCCCTGGGGAAACTGGGGGCCTATTCCAAGCGCCTGCCCATGCATACCCATCCCAACACGGCCCACATGTTTATCGTCAACCCCCTTTCCGCAAGCAAGTTGGCCCACCTTTTTTCGACCCATCCGCCCCTGGAGGAAAGGATCACACGGCTCCTGGGAAGCCGCTCCTCCTCATCATCCGGGGGACAGGCCCCGGAAGAAGGACACCTCGGTCGAAGAGCGGCCCGGGACGCCTGGCGCAATCTCTCCAGGTGAGCCTTTGGGAGCAGGCCTTGATGGGGTGATACAGGGGCAGGAATCCTGTATTGACACCCTGTCCCGATATCCCTATAATTTTGCTCAAAGGGGGTTTTGATTATGAAGAGATTTATAGTAGCCGCACTCCTGTTGACGCTGGCAGGAGGTTGCGCACCACAGAACAGGACTCAGAAGGGCGGAGTTTACGGGGCGGCAGGCGGTGCCGCTGCAGGCGCCATCGTCGGGCAACTCATCGGAGGAAAGACCAAATCGACCCTGATCGGAGCGGCCATAGGCGCGGCCGTAGGAGGTGCCTCGGGAGCAGGCGTCGGGAACATGATGGATAGGCAGGAGGCCGAGTACAGACAGACCCTGTCCGATTCCGAAGCCGCCGCAGTCCGGCGTGAGGGCAATCTTTTGGCCATCACCTTTAAGTCGGATTTTGTCTTTGGCACCGATTCGGCCCAGATCAATCCGGGACTCATGCCCGAGATTCAGCGTATTGCAAGGATCATGGCTGAATATCCCCAGACCTTGATCCGTGTTGAGGGACACACGGACAGCACAGGCACAGCGGCTTACAACATGAAGCTGGGCCAGCGCCGGGCCGACGCCGTGCGCGATCTTCTTATCCAAAACGGTGTAGCCCCGGAGCGAATGGAGGCCGTATCTTTCGGTGAAGATCAGCCCATTGCCGACAACACCACCCCTGAGGGCCGGCAGTTGAACCGCCGGGTGGAGATCAAGATCGCGCCACAGCAGTAGTTGCGATATCATTTCCTGTTTGCGGCTTTCGGCCCTTTAGAGACGCATTGAACATTCCCAGGGGTACGCGCTGTGTGCCCGTCGCGCCATAACAAAGGCCCTTACCATCCGGTTCGGGCCTTTGTTGTATCTGAAAACGTTGCACTGGCTGGCAGGTCTTGATCTTCAGGAAATGGTTCAATTGCATGAAGGTCCCACCGGCTCTTCCAGCGCCAGCTTAAGGACATCCTCCATGCGTCCCACAAGGTGAAAATTCAGATCACTCTTGATCTTGTCAGGGATCTCCTCCAGATCGTTTTTGTTGTTCTTGGGCAGGATGATCTCCTTGATTCCGCTTCTTCTGGCGGCCAGGACCTTTTCTTTTATCCCGCCGACCGGAAGAACAGATCCCCGAAGCGTGACTTCCCCCGTCATGGCAAGCTTGTCCTTGATGGGCCTGCAGGTCAGTAGAGAAGCCATGGCCGCAAGCATGGTCACACCCGCAGACGGACCGTCCTTGGGGATCGCCCCCGCGGGGACGTGGATGTGCAGGTCATGGTCACTGAAAAAATCCTCTGCAATCCCAAGATCCCCGGCCTTTGATCGCAGGTAGGTGAGGGCCGCCTGAGCCGATTCCTTCATGACATCTCCCAGTTGCCCGGTAAGGACAAGAGACTTCTTGCCAGGCATCATCGAGGCCTCCACAAAGAGGATATCACCGCCTGCGGGGGTCCATGCCATCCCCGTTGCCACCCCGGGCATCGAAGTCCGATCCCCCAGATCCGAAGAGTATCTGGGCAGCCCGAGATATTTCCTCACTTCACCTGCCTTGATGATGAACGCGCCCTCTTCACCCTCCGCTATTCGTCGGGCCACTCCCCTGCAGATCGCGCCAATCTCCCTCTCAAGATTTCTAAGACCTGCCTCTCGAGTATATTCTCGAATGATTTTCTGGACAGCCGCCTTCCTGAAAGAGATCCTTTTCGGTTCGAGGCCATGTTCCCTGATTTGCCTGGGGATGATGAATTTTCTGACGATCTCGATCTTGTCTTCCTCGATATATCCGGGTAACTGGATGACCTCCATCCTGTCCAAAAGCGGCTGTGGAATCGTATCCAGCTGGTTTGCGGTCGTGATGAACATGACCTTGGAAAGGTCGAATTCCACCTCCAGATAATGATCCGAAAAGCTGAAGTTCTGTTCCGGATCAAGGACCTCAAGAAGTGCGGAAGAGGGGTCGCCTCGGAAATCAGCGCCGAGCTTGTCCACCTCATCCAGCATAAAAAGGGGATTATTGCTGCCGGCCCTTTTCATGCCCTGTATAATCCGTCCTGGGAGGGCCCCCACGTAGGTTCGGCGGTGTCCCCGAATCTCGGCCTCATCTCTGACCCCGCCCAGTGAGATCCGCACGAATTTGCGCCCTATGGCCTCCGCGATGGAACGACCAAGACTGGTTTTGCCGGTCCCGGGAGGGCCCACCAAACAAAGTATGGGCCCCTTGTGATCCGGGTTGAGCTTTCGGACGGAGAGATACTCCAGAATCCTCTTCTTGACCTTTTCCAAATCGTAGTGGTGACTGTTCAAGACCTTCTCGGCCTTCTTGATGTTTAACTTGTCCCTCGTACCCTCGGACCAGGGAAGCTCCAGGATCCAATCCAGGTAGTTCATGGAGACCGTATATTCTGAGGAGGAGGGATTCATCCTGGCGAGTTTTTCTATCTCCTTCTCCGCCACCTTGCGGGCATGTTCAGGGAGGGCCTTTCCTTCCAGCCATTCCCGCATTTCGTCAATCTCAGAGGACTCCTTTTTATCCATTCCGAGTTCCCTTTGAATGGCTTTAAGCTGTTCCCTGAGATAGTACTCCCGCTGTGTCTTATCGATTCCCTTCTGAACCTGGGACTGGATCTTCTGACCCATTCTCTTGCGGTCCAGTTCCTGGTTGAGAAAAAGGGTCACCTTCTCGAGACGCGCTTTGATGTCAACACATTCGAGAATTTCCTGTTTCTTTTTGCTGTCCATGTTCAGGTAAGCTGTGACCATGTCCGCAAACGGACCCGGATCCCGCACGCTCCGGGAAAGATGGATCATCTCATCAGGGATGTCCGGTGTGAGGGTCACGAGTTCCTTAAACAGCTTCATGGCGTTATCCATGAGGTCCCCCAGGTCCCTGTCCGAATAAACCGCGGAATCCATCTTCTGGATCTTTCCCCTGTAGTATTGGCCGTTGGAGGCGACCTCGTCAATGGTGACCCTGGAAAGGCCCTGCACCACAACAACCGTTGCTTCAACCGTTCTTGATATCTTTATTACCCTTGCCAGTGTCCCCATGTTATGAACATTTGCAATCTTGCCCGCTCCTTCATCATCCTGTTTTATTTTTGACACGGCAAGAAGGACGTCCTTTTCCATGACATCCTCCACCATCCGCACATAGGCCTCGTCTTTGAGGATCAGCGGCAAGACCATCTTCGGGAAAAGCACGTCATTGGTTAAGGGTAGGATCGGTATGTATTCAGGAGTGTAATTCTTTTTCTCTTTCGTGGACTTCTCCTTATTTTCCATTATATTTCACCCCCGCTGTCTATTCGTTGTCATGCGATCTCCAGGAGATCATCGACCTATAGAATCCCATGCCACCTAAGTAAATATTCTGGTTCCGATAGGGTCTGTTATTTAAAAAGTAATCACTGGCAAAAAAGTGTAAAGGGGTGGCCTTTGGTTCTTGAACCCAAAGGCGGGCATTGAAGCGGTACAGGGGCACCGGACGGCGGAAGGACCGTCACGTTCTGAAAAGATCTTCTCGTTTCAACATATTATGTGGGATTTCCGATGCAAGGGGGCGCGCTGGGGCATTGTCAGAAGGGAGAGATAGAAAGCATTTCATCGGATTACAGGGGACCGATCTCCGGCATCCCCGCCGCCTTGACCTTACGCCAGGGTCTCTCCGGGCCGAATTGTTCATCGCACCATCGGGCGCCCTGATTCATGCGATCTTCCAAGAGGCGGCGAAAGGCCTCAAGCCCCTCCCCGTTGATTTGAGGCGGGATCCAGATCGGTTCGCCATGGTACAGGGCGATCCTGGCAAAGGGTTTTGGGACCAGGAATCGGTCCCATGAGTTTAGGATCCAGCACCGATCACACCCCCAAAGTACGGGAATGAGCGGGACCCTTGCATCTCTGGCCATGACGACAGATCCCATTTTGGCCACTCGGGCAGGTCCCCGGGGTCCGTCGGCCAGCATGCCGCCGATTGCCCCCTGATTGAGCTTCAGGACGATCTCCTGGAGGGCCTGTGAGCCCCCTCGTGTGGAAGAACCACGGACATTTTTAAAACCAAGCCAGGAGGCCAATCTGGCGGCATATTCGCCGTCCCGGCTCCGGCTGATCATCACCGTCAGACCGTGCGCGCCAAAACAGTGAAAATGGTAGGATATCCTCTGGTGCCAGGTGACATAGACCGCACCCCCGCCGGATCTGGCAAGGGCCGCCTGTTCCGCTTCGAGGCCGACCTCTTTCACGACCCGACACGACATCATCCAGGCCTTGATCAGCAGCGCGGCCATGGGCGGTATAATCGCCAGGGTCAAGGGATCATACCAACGGAACGGGCTCCGGACAGATGAATGCAATGGGCCCCCTTTCACATGATGCAGGGCAAAGGATCTGAAAGGGAAACCGAAGGGCGGATCTCCACAGAGCCTTTCACCCGTATTTTAGATTCTTTTCACGACACCAACGGCCACAAGGTACAAAAGTCGGCCCCCCTTTTTCAACCGCAAAAGTTCCGCCGCCTCCAGGTCGTAAAAGGCCCCTATCCCGCAGCAACCCAGCCCCCTGGCCGTTGCCGCAAGGTAAAGCCTCTCTCCCAGACGACCGGCCGACATCATGACATGCCGGTAGGCCCGTGCGCCCCAGGCGCGATCCAGGACATCAGGATTTGAAAAGAAGAGAAAGTGGACTCCGGCGTTCTTCAACCAGGCCTGGTCCAGACAGATTTTTGCCGTCATCTCCCCCCATTCCCCCGGCTGAATCAGGCCGTACGTCTTGTTTTTCCGATCAATGCCGTAGAGTCCCGGGACCAGGCCCTCCACTCCCACGGCCAGGAACCCGTTACAGAGCATCTGCTCCCAGGGTGGGGTACTCCCCGATATCCTGTATTCAGGCGCGCACAGGGCCTCGACCAGGGCCGTCATATCTTCCCATTGAACAGGACTTTTCACAAAGTTGCGACGGGAGCGACGCCTAAAAAGAACATCCCCGAGACCCATGACATGCGGCCGGTCGGATGTTCGCAGCACCCGATCGGTGCCCTGGAACGACAGACCCAATGCATCCGCCATATCCGGTGAGGGACCTGAGGCCATTCCTATCCGGATCCCGGCCCCATGGATCTCTCTTATGGCCGGGTAGTCCACCTCCCGGCCTGATACGCGACCGGCCTCCGTGAATCGCTCAGACAGCGCGGGAAACTCGGCCGGCCCGGCTGCGGGGGGCTCAAGGGTGGAAAGGACGGCGACGGCGGCAAGGACGACTTCCTTCATCGGATCAAGTCCCAAGAGTCGGTTGGCCTTTTCGTCATCGAAGTCATAGGTTGCCTGGCAGGGTAGACCCAGGGCGCGCAACGAAAGGACAAGATTTTCGGCCACGTGTCCTGTATCAAGAAGATGATAGCGGTAGGCACGGTCTCGGTATTTCCAGGCGCTTCGAAAAAAGATGGCGGTAAGGAAAAAGGTCACCATTGAGATTTTCGAGGCGCAGGAGGGGATGATCGACGCCAGGGAGCCCATCACATTCTCCGCCCTCAGGGGATGAAGACCATGGGGGCGGACCGCGAAGTGATACAGGCCGTTTTCCAGACCCTTGATCCCGCCGCTGGCCACATAGATCTCCGTGGGATACAGGGCCCCGGCCGAGGCGGCACTCCGAAAATAGAAATCCCCTTCAGGATAGCGCGCCGTGGCCGTCAGGCCGTAGGCCATCAGCAGGACCCCGGAAAGGTCCTCCACCGTCATTTCCCCGGGTATTTCAGACTGGTCCGCCTCGTTAAAGAGATGAAAAAGTCCTTTTTCCGGAAGCCTTACATCGCCCGGAAGGGGAATGGGATTGACTCCGGCGTATTCCTTGAACGCCCGGGGCTGATTGGACCAGTCAAGCCTGTGACCCCCCAGTTTGTACCGGTCGTAGCTGGAATGATCATGGTATTGGGCGGCCGATTTTATGGTCATCTTCAATCCATCCCTGTAAGGGCCTTCTTTTTCCCCGCACCACCTGCGAGGCCTTCGCACCGTTGAAGGGGAGATCCGAATGGGGTGCAGCGGAACACGCTCTCGAGACCACCGAAAGCCTGAGCGATCGTGCTGAGGATGAGCTGAATCTACCAGGTCTTGCACCCAAAGACAACCGCCATTGCTGCCCCTGAATCACCCTCGAGGCCTCGTTGATGCGTGATCGATGATCCAATCATTCCTTTTCAGACCGATAAACCACCCTTGACTTTCAGCATAGCTTACAGTACCCTAAACACAAGACTGTAAATTATACTGCCAACCGGGGGGGTTGACATGAAACTGACGGCAAAACAAAAGGCCTTTCTGGCGTATATCGCGCAACATATCGTCCAATGGGGCCAGTCCCCCAGCTTTGATGAGATATGCAAGCACTTTGGTTTCAATTCCTACAACACGGTGACCACCTACCTCAAGATCCTGGAGCGGAAAGGCTATGTCCGCCTGCCCGCCATCAAGAACCGGAAACGGGCTATTGAAGTCATCAGTCCGGTGGAGACCACAAGGTTCGAGTTTCCCCTCCTGGGGAAGGTGGCCGGCGGGAAACCCATCGAGGCGGTGGAAACCCCGGATGTGATTGAAGTGCCCCCTTCCATGATCGGCCGGGGCGACCACTTTGTGCTCCAGGTCAAGGGGAGCTCCATGAAAGAGGACGGCATCCTGGACGGAGATTACATCGTGGTCAGGAAACAGCCGACGGCCGAGAATGGAGAGACCGTGGTCGCCCTCATAAACAATGAGGCCACAGTCAAGAAATACTACAAAAAGGAAGGCCACGTAGAACTCCGCCCCGCCCACAGTAAGATGGAGCCCATTATCGTAAAGGAGGGGGATCTCCGGATCGAGGGGAAGGTGGTCGGTGTCATGAGGCATTATAAATAAGCATTGGTGCCAAAACAAAGCAATTTTCTGCTGCGGAGCGCAGGGGCGGCATGTTCTCGGAGCGTGCGTATTTTGGCCCTGAATCAGGATAGATGAAGGGCCAAAATCCCGCAGTGACCGGAGCCATGGACGGCGGAGGGAACGCAGCGTAGAGAACATGCCGGCCCCTCCTTGGAGACAAGAATGATAAATAAGGTGCTTTATACCTTGGACCGCAACATCATCCATCTGCATATTCCGGCCTTTCCCATTGCTGTGGAGCGGGTCCGCCGACCGGAACTCAGGGACCGCCCCGTGGCCGTGGCGCCCCCCTGCTCGGAACGCAGCCTGGTTCTCGCCGTGTCCCCTGAGGCCCGTAAGGAGGGTATCTTCAAGGGGATGCCACTTGGCAGGGCCCTGAAGTTTTGCCCCGGGTTGATCGTGTTACCGCCCAATCCGGCCCTCACGGAAAGGGCCTCCCGGGTCCTGTCGAAGATGGCGGCCGTCTATACACCCCTCTGGGAACCCGCCCGCCCGGGACATATTTACCTGGATATCTCCGGCACGGATCGCCTCTGGGGAAGGGCCAAGGACACGGCAAACCGTCTCAGGAGAGACCTCCGCGAACAGTTGCGGCTCTCCGGGGTCGCAGGGGTCTCCGGCAACAAGATGGTCTCCAGCATCGCCTCAAGGATCCTGTCCCGGGATGGGGTTATGGACGTCAATCACGGTCAGGAGTCCCGGTTCATGGCCCCCCTGAAAGTGGATGTCCTCCCGGGCATCGGGCACGTCCGCAGGAGGGTCCTCCTGGAAGAGCTGAACATCACCCTGGTCCGGGAGGTCGCCGCCATGGACATGGACAGTCTGGAGCTGATCTTCGGGCGCTCGGGTCATGTGATCCACCAGAGGGCCCTCGGCATCGACCCCACACCGGTTTATCCTCCCCGCCGCAAACCCGAGGTAACCGAGGAGGTCACCCTTCCCAAGGACGAAAACAACGACGGGAAACTCCTAGGCATCCTGCACGGCCTGATCGAGCGGTGCGCCCAACGGCTTCGGGAGCGTCAACGGATTCCGGGAACGGCGGGGCTGCACCTTCGTTATGCGGACCAGGAAGAGGCCGTCCGCCGGATCATGCTGCCTCAGACGAGCTTCTGGGATTTTGACCTCTGTGGCCCCCTGGAGGCGCTCTTTTTCAGAATCTGCCGACGCCGGGTGAGGGTACGGTTCATGAGGGTGTGGTTCCAGAATTTTTCGTCCCCCGATCCCCAACTCTCCCTCTTCCCCGCCATGGGGCCCGCTCCGGAAAAAAAGATCGGGGCCATCAAGGCCCTGGATCGTATCCGGGGGAAATACGGCGCGGACGCCGTCAAATCCGGACGCACGGCGGGATGATATCATGACCTTTGCCCACCTCAATGTCCATTCCCATTATTCCCGGGGTTGGGGGATCGGCACGATCGAAGAACTCTGCCGGTCCGCCAAAGATCTGGGGATGGACAGGCTCGCACTGACCGATACCGATGGCCTGTACGGCCTGGTCTTTTTTCTAGAGACCGCAAGGGACATGGGGATTCAACCCATTGTGGGAAGCGAGCTCACAGCGGACGGTCATCGGGCGGTCCTCCTGGTCCGGGACCTCGAGGGATATGCCAATCTCTGCCGGCTCATCTCGGACCGCCACTGCCACCAGGACTTTGATATGGTCCGGGCCCTCCGGGAACGGCGTAGGGGACTCATCGTCTTTTCAGACGATTTCAGCCTCCTCGGGGCCTTGAAAAGGGACAGCCTGGAAGGCCTCTTTGTGGAGATGTCGCCGGGTTACAATATGGCTGCCTGTTACGCCTTTTCCCGCAGGAGCGGCATCCCGCCCCTGGCCACCAACCGCGTCTACCTGGTGACCCGGGACCAGTTTTCCCTCCACCGGATCCTTCGGGCCGTAGCCCTCAACAGCAAGCTGTCCCGCCTGGAAATCGACGACACCTGCCGGGAGCACAATTTTTTGAATGCCCCCGGAGACATGATCGACCAATTCCCCCACGCCCCCCGGGCGATCCGCAATACCCTGGAGGTGGCCGAACAGTGTCTCACGGACTGGAATTTTGACCGGATCGTCTTTCCCGGCTATGAAGACCTGTCCGACGGGGAGGTCTATGAACGCCTCTACCGGGCCACCTGGGAGGGGTGCAGACGGCGATACGGAGAAATCACCCGGGAAGTGAAGGAACGGGTGGACTACGAGATGGCCATCCTCCGGGAAAAGAACTTCGCCCACTATTTCCTGGTGGTGGCCGATATAGCCCGGAAGGCCCGCCGCTCCTGCGGACGGGGAAGCGCGGCCGCCTCTATCGTCTCCTACGCCCTGGGAATCACCCATGTGGACCCCATCCGGCACAACCTCTTTTTTGAGCGGTTTTTGAACCTCGGCCGCATGGATCCTCCGGACATCGATGTGGACTTCGCCTGGGACGAGCGGGATCAGATCATCGATTACATCTTTGCCCGGTACGGAACCCGACGAACCGCCATGGTAGCCAACCACAACACCTATGGGGCCAGGTCCGCCATCCGGGAAGTGGCCAAGGTCTTCGGCCTGACCGAGGCGGAGATCGGCCGTGTGACCGGGAAAATCGGATACGGTTTGCGCCTGAAAAAGGCCTGGCGGGAACTCGCAGCCCACCCCAAGATGAGAGGGATCACCTTCGACAAACCCTGGGATGAGATCCTGGCCGCGGCGGTCCAGTTGGAGAACCATCTCAATCATCTTTCTATTCACTGCGGGGGGGTGGTCATTGTGCCCGATGAGATCCGCCGTTACTGCCCCGTGGAAATATCCCGTAAGGGCCTCCAGGTGCTCCAGTGGGAAAAGGAATCCGTGGAGGAAGCCGGCCTCGTCAAGATTGACATCCTCGGTAACCGGAGCCTGGCCGTCATCCGGGATGCCCTGGATCTGGTGGAGAAAAACTACGGACATCATATCGACTATGCCGCCTGGGACCCCGTCCAGGATCCCGGGACCGTGGAGATCTTCTACCGTGGAGACACCTTCGGGGTCTTTTATTTCGAAAGCCCCGCCACGCGGCAGGTCCTGAAAAAGGTGGCCTCAGGCATGACCTTCGAGGAATATCTCCGCCTGGACCATTTCCAGCTCAACGTGGTGGTCACCTCCATCATCCGCCCGGCCTCGAACCGGAGCATCCACACCTGGGTCTCCAGGCTCCACGGCGAACCCTGGGACCCCCCCCATCCCCTCCTGCGCCCGGTCCTGGAAGAGACCCTGGGGGTCATGGTCTTTCAGGAGCAGTTGAGCCTGGCGGCCATGCACCTGGCCGGATTTGATCCCGGGGAAGCGGATTCCCTGCGAAAGGTGGTCAGCAAAAAACACAAGATGAAAAAACTCCGGGACTTTCATGCCCGCTTTGTCCACGGGGCAGCGGCAAAGGGGGTCAAGGCCGAGGTCATTGAAGAAATATGGGAGATGATGATGGGCTTCGACGGCTACAGCTTCTGTAAGCCTCACTCGGCCAGCTACACCCTGGTGGCCTATAAATCCGCCTATCTCCGGGCCCATTACCCGGCCGAGTTCATGGCCGCCGTCATTTCAAACGGTGGGGGATACTACGCGACCTTTGCCTATATCTCGGAGGCCAGACGCATGGGCCTCGAAATACGGCCGCCGGACATCAACCGAAGTGAGATCAAGTATACCGGAAAGGGCAAGGCCGTCCGGCTAGGGCTCATGCAACTCAGGGACCTCTCCCGGGAGGCCATGAAGGCCGTCTGCGGTGAACGCGCCAAGCGCGGCCCCTTTGTCTCCCTCGGGGACTTCCTGGACCGGACAGGCACCCGTGTCCACCTCCAGGACGTGAAGGTCCTGATCAAGGCCGGGTGTTTCGATAACCTGGCCTCCGGCCGGACAAGACCCGACCTGATATGGGAGGCCCTTCGATTCTTTCGGCGTGAACATCAGGAAAAGACCCTGGGGCTCTTCTCCTCACCCTCTCTTCTTCCGGCCTCCCCGTTGCCCCGGTCCCCCGGCGGGAAGGCCCGGGGAGGAGGGACTTCGAAGCCCTATCCAAAGCCCCTCATGCTGAAGCATGAAATGGAGACCCTGGGATTCCGCCTCTCCCTTCATCCCCTGGACCGCTATCGGGGCATTCTCAAGGGATCGAGCTATGTCGAAGCCGGGGATCTCCATGCCTGGGTGGGCAAGCAAGTCACCACCATCGGCTGGATGGTCACAGGAAAGACGGCCTACACCCGGAAGGGGGAGACCATGATATTTGTCTCCTTTGAGGACACGACAGGGCTTTATGAGGCGGTGTTCTTCCCGAAAGCGTACAATCGGTTCTGTCATATGCTGAACACCATGCGACCCTATATCCTGAAGGGGAAAGTGGAGGAAGAATTCAGCGCCCTCACCCTGACCGTACACTGGATCGGATTTCTGGACAGGTCTCCGCGCATTCTCTAAAGTGGCGGGCCGCTGAGGATGCCTTCCAAGGTGAATCCCTTTGCCCGGCCGGGTCTTCAATCCCAGTCCGCAAAGTTTTCCCAGAATTCCTTGTCCTTGTTTTTCCAGTCAGGACCAAACCTTCTGTCGTAAAAGGAGACCCACCTGTCGAGCCAGCGGATCCAGGGATTTCTCCCCTTCTCCTTGTCTTCCAGCACATCCTCCAGATAGGTGGCGATTTTCGTCATGTCGTCTTTGGGGATGTAGTATGCAGCGCCCTCCTTGTAAGACTTGACGGTGTCTTCAGGGCTGAGGGCATGGGCCGTCACCATGACGGCGGTTATCTCCCGCCTTGTTGCTATTTCCAGCAACTTGTAACCATCGACACCCATGATGTCCAACAGGGCCAGATCAAAAAACCGGCTCTCCAGGAGCGCGGCGGCCTCGTCAAATGTCGAGGCGCACACCACATCACACATGGACAGCAACGACTCCAGTGTTTCAAGCACATCTTCTTCATCGTCCACAATGAGTATTCTTTTACCGGTTAACAGGTCCTTAGCAGACATGACACAACCTCCCTGGGTCAAATGTAATTGAGATCTCCGTGCATTCTCAGATTTCCCGTCTAAACCTGTATCGCTCAAAGGGAATGTCTTCGGTCCTAAAGGATATCTCACCGCCCGCACCTTTTTCCGCAAGGATCCATTTCAGCCAGTTCTTATCGTCCGTTTCGCTGAAGTCTTCCCGGTAAAAGATGCTCTCCCGGGTCTCTCTTCGCATAAGCGCGGCCCTCAGCGTCATCTCAGCGGAAAGCACCATGGTCTGGGTCTCTTTCGCCTTGATGAGGGCCCTCACATCCCCACCCCACAATTGGGGCAGCTTTTTGTCTCTCAAAGTAACGATTTCGTCAAGGGCCTTTTTCAGATTGCCTTCGCTCATGACGATGAGGACATTTGCCGGGAAAAGGACCTCTTGCAGGTCATGGACCACCCTGTCGGGATCAAGGCCCGTCTCTTTTCGTAGAGGCTCAAGGAAATTTTCGCGCTTCTCGGCCAAAAGGACAAAATCGATTTCCTTAAAATCGACGGATCCTGCATAAAGAGCGGCGTTTTCCCCGGCCGTGTATCCCGACCACGTGCAGGCTGCGATGGACCAACCGGTGAAGGAATTGATCCCCAGGGTCCTGGCCATACCCGCGGCGAACAGACCCTCCAGGTCGGTTCGGCAACGGCCGTCCGCCCGAATGCCGAGCTTATTGGATTCATAGGCCGGCTGCCACTCAATATTGTCTCTCAGGGGGTTGTAGCCCTCTTCCCGTTCACATTTTTCAAAGAGGATCGGCATCCACCCGTGGCTTACCTGAAGGGTACGAAAACGCTCCCGTTCTTCTTCCATCATTCCTTCGACGTCAATGGATATGGGGACATTTCCCTTCATGGCCTCCTTTGCCGCCGAGACCACGATCTTCATGACAGGTGCCCTGTCCTTTAGTATTGGATCATACCTCTCCATGAAGTAGTCGCCGCGGATATTTTTCCAGCGGGCCCCGATTGCGGGCAAGATCCCCGATCCCTCTATTTCATGTCTGGCCGGGCGGATGTTGATGTAGTGAAATTCCGGGTTCTTTATCCTCGCCCCGGCATCATAGGCCATAAAAGGACCCGTGCCCTGCAATTCACAGGCAAGGTGATGCCCTCTGTAGCCTCCCGAGTTTGTTGCCACGATAACACTCTTGGCCTTGAAGAGGACATGCCTTGACTCACGGACCCCGATCCCCACGGCACCGGCTACACTGCCGTCCCTGGCCTTGAGCAGGTCGTACACGTAGACGTGATCGATGACCCGGACCCCTCTTGACAGGGCGACCTTTCTCAAGAGGGTCACCTCGTCCCCCGCCGTGGCATTCTCCGGCCACAGGTTCTTGACGTTCCTCGTTCCCCTGGCCCGGGTCCACACGTATTTCCCTTTCGCTTTTCTGAAAGAAATGCCAAAGGATTCCAAGTCCTTGAGACGCTCATAGGAGCCCCTGAAGACGGAGGCCACCATCTCCTGGTCCACAAGCCACTCATTCCCCGACACGATGTCCTGAAGGTACTCGTCCGGATCATCCTCCGGCAGAAGGACCATCATGGCCCCACCGGCGAAAAAGGAATGTCCGGATTTGCCTGCAAAGGATTTGTCAACGAGGATTACGGTCGAACCGCGCTCGGCTGCCCTGAGGGCGGCCCACAATCCGCCGAACCCCCCGCCGATGATGAGCACATCTGAGCGTGTGACTTCCCACATCTCCGATTTTTTATTCACGTCCCTGCCTCCATATTTACAGCATCGGCTACCAGGCCATGGGTCTGGGTTTTCTGAAGGGATGGACATCAATGGCGTTCACGGGGCATGCCAGCTCACAGCTGAAACAGGTCCAGCAATCCTGGGGATACTTGATTTTTGCCCTGTCGGCCTCGTCCATGATGATGACATCCCCGGGACAGAAGAGGGCGCAGATGCCGCACCCGATACATACCCTGCTGTCGATCTTTCGAATCATTTCGGTCAACCCCTCTCCAGATCAGTTTTTCATCAAAGGGACCCAGGTCAAATCTCGACCCAACCCTCTTTGCAGCCCGCTCCCAGTCTCCACCGGTAATAGTTCCAGGTCCTCTGAAAGGCCTTGCCTTCGGTCACCTGTCTATGGATCTTCTCCACCTCCTCTTCAGGGAGCCAGTGAGGCTCACCAAGCAGCATGGCCTGGTACTGGAGTCTAGCGGATTTTTCGGCCCATATGGCCGAAACGCAGGTCTCCTGGATCGATCCCCCCGTGACCAGGTTCCCGTGTCCCTTCAGGACCACGGTACCGGCCGATCCCATGGTATCGACGATCCTGTAACCCATGTCAAAATTATCCACCAGCCCGTACTCATCAAACATGGGGGCCTCCCTGCCGAAGGCGGTTGCCCCCAGGTTATCCATTGCCCGTAACCTCGTCCCGGTGGCGCTGAGGGCTACAATCGTCGGAGAATGCGTATGGGCGATCGCCGCGACATCGGGACGTCTCTGGTAGACGGCGAGATGAAGGGGGATCTCCTTGGCCGCCTCAAGCCTGCCGTCCAGCCTTTTTCCGTCCAGGTCCAGCAGGACAAGATCCTCTTCGGTAGCCTGTCCCGGGCTGATCTTCCCGTTCATGAGCACCCTCTTTTTGCCGGGGATCCGCACACTGAAGTGACCCAACTCGTCCATGATCCCCTCGCGGTCGAGTATCCTACAGGCGGTCAAAAGGTCCTGTATCAATGTCCCATGAGACTCCATAATCTATCCTCCTCCAGCCATTTCCGGTCAGGATTTTGCAGAAACCCGCAGCACTTCAGCCCTTTGAAAACCACTCCATTGGGGAGCGGCAACTTCTATTTTAGACAAATTGCACAAGATTGACACAAACGTTTTCTTAAATTCAAACGGAAACCCCGGATTCATTCCAGAGGGATTCTGGAGACTTTGAATTCTCCGTTCTCCAGTCTGATCGTGGAAAAGGCAAGCCAATCCCTGTCGTCCTGTTCCGGAAAATCCGCCCTATAAAATCCGCAGGGATGCTTTCTCGTTTCCTCTCTGGCCAAAGAGGCCCTTATGATCATCTCAGCATTGTCCAAAAGTGATCTGACCTCCAGGCCCCGGGCCAGCTCGTGGGCAGTGAACACCTTGATGGGTTGCTCCCTGATATAGTGCAGGCGATCCAGGCCTCTTTTCAGCATCTCCCCGGTTTTTACATCGCCGCAATACGTATCCATGACGTTCTGCAGAGTATCCTCCACCTCGCGCCAGGTGAAACCTTCTCCCGGCCCAAACATCCCGGCGCATCGATCCCGCAATGACGCCAACTTGTCCTCCCCGGCCTCTTGAATCTGCAGCTCCCCCCGGGCGCGTTGTCCGGCCATATCCCCGGCCCGCCACCCCGTGGTGAAGGCCGCAGGCGAGGCACCGAAGGGCACTCCGCCCACTTCATCACCGGCGGCAAAAAGTCCTCTGATGCCGGTCTCCATTTTTTCATCCACGGCCAGGCCCGACGCCGCAAGATTGCCAACCTCCCGACTGCCTAGACCGAGTTCCAGCTTGTCCCTTCTCAGGTCGAGTCCTTCCTCCCGCAGATGCCTCAGGAGCTGGCAGCACTTGCCCTCATGGCTGAGCGCCCATTCGACGTACCTGATCTCTTCCTCCGTCCCGCCGGTGCAGTCCACACAGAAGGGCCCGGATTCCTGGAGTTCTTTCCTGGACGGCATCCCCCGGGGTGTTATTCCTCCCCTTGCGAGCCATTGCCGTCTTGTCTCTTTCGCGTCTATCCGGTATCCTTTCTCAAGGTCACCCCATTCCGGAAAGGTGGTCTTCGGCACAATCGTTTCCCCGGCGGCATTCACGATCGCCGCTGCGGGCTGCCAGGTATTTCCAGGAGGCCTGCCCGCGGTCTCGTAATTGGCAAGCCCGTAACGCCTGGCCCCGAGAAATTCCATGTTCATAAGCGGAAGGCCGGCGTGAAGGGCCATCGCTTTACCGTCCGCAGAGAGGTTACCCGGAAGGTGCAGGTTGAAACAGGCACTTCCCGTGGATTCCCGGCCCATTCGACCGGTCTTTCCTCCTGCACTCAGGACGACGCTCTTGGCCTTCAGGACATAGAGATTGGGCTCTCGGGTGCCTACCCCCAGGGCACCGCAGACCTCTCCCCGGCGGGTCAACAGATCGGTCACCATGACCCGATTGATGATCTTTGCCCCTCTTCTTTTCGCCTCGCGGGTCAGTATCATCTTCAGGGGACGCCCGTCAATATTCAAAGAGGTGGGCACACTGTGGAACTGATAGACCATCCTGAACTTTCCCGGAATGGTGCTGTCCTCGTATCGCACCTTGAGCCCGAATCTTTCCAGATCGAGCAGACGGGCGTACATTTCGCCTGCAATAAAACGGATGAGTTCCCTTTGGGCAAATCCGCAGGCCACACCCTGCATATGGTCCTCCACGAGGTCATCCAGGGTCCAGCCCATCTTTTCATGGACCGGTGGGAAATAGCCCCAGATATGATCGATTCCCGATCCCGCCTGACCGCTGGAAAGAGTGTTGGCCTTGTCGACGACAAGGACATCCACATCCTGCTCCTTCGCCTTGATGGCCGCCATGCACCCGGCCAGCCCCCCTCCTATGACCAGAACATCCGTTTTGACCGAAACAACTTCCATCCGGGGATCCATTTCGTCTCCTTCCTTTTTCAGCTACCGGCCCCGCGCCGGCGCCTCGAATCATCGTTTGGTGGATACCATGCTCTCCCACGGTATCACCCCCATGTTGGATGTCCTGCGCAAAATACCTCTTCCAGCCTTTTTGCGCCCTCCAGGTCAGGGCCTCCGGCCCCGCACCGCCGAGACCCTCATGGGGAGGGGGATGATCACCCTGACGGCTCCCTTGTCCTTCACAGGACAGGTGTCTATGCAACAGCCGCAAAACCAGCATTCCTCGGGATAGGTCACGACAGGAGGCTTCCCCTTTTCCTGATTGGGCGCAAGGACGTCCATCGGGCAGATGTCCACGCACCGGTTGCATCCGCTGCAGATTTCTTCATTGATCTGTATGGCCCTGAAACGGCTTGGAACCATGTATTGCCGAGTCTCTTCCATTGGTAACCTCCCATGTCTTCTTTCAGTAAACTTGCAGGCAGGCTTCAAGTGTCTCCAGGAGCCTAAGACCGCACGGCGCGGGTCAGGATTCGGCCAAGTCACTCTTCATGGAAGAGGCCGCCGTTTCTCGGGTGGCGAGTTTTGCGCGTCGGGCCTTCCGGATCTGCCACAGGAAAGGACCGGCCAGCAAAAGGATCCCCAGGAGGTCCGTCCAGGGTTCCGGCCAGATCAGGGCGACACATCCGCCGGCGACCAAGGCCTTCAGGAGCAGGGACTTCATGCGCACCCAATAGAATCCCTCCAGAATACTGGCCAGGGCGCCCACCGCCAAGACCGCAATGAAGGCCGTCCAGACAATCTCCAGAATCGTGCCGTTGAGGATAAGTCCCGGCCGGTACATGTAGATGATCGGCACGAGGTAGGCGGCCACGGCCAGACGAATGGCCTGAAATCCCGTGGAATTGGGGTTTCCCCCGGCGATGCCCGCCCCTGCGTAGGCCGCCACAGCCACCGGGGGCGTGATGGCGGAAATGACAGAGAAATACACGATAAACAGGTGAGAGGACATCAGGGGAAAATCAAGTTCCAGCAGGGCGGGGACCGCCAGCGTGGCCGTCAGCACATAGGCGGCGGGGATGGGCATCCCCATTCCGAGGATGATGCAGACGATCGCCACCATAATAATGCAGAGAAAGCTGTTGCCGCCCGTGGCCTGAAATACAAGGCTGGTGAATTTGCCGCCCAGACCCGTAAGCATGATCCCCCCGATGACCATACCGGCCGCGGCCGAGGCGTTGGATACGGTCAGGATCCGGGTCCCTGTATTATAGAAAGCCTTGAAAATGTCCTTCGGACCCATCCGGTATCCGGGCTTGAACCAGCTGATGACGATGGTCGTGCAGGTCGCCACCAGCCCCACGACAGTAGGATTGAGTCGAATCGCGATGAGCCAGACCAGGACCACGATGGGTATGATATAAATGTAATTCTCCTTCAGGACCTGCCATGGCCTTTCTCTGACACCCTCGTCCGCTATGGGCCGCAGGTCCTTTTTGACGGCCCGATAATGGACCTGAACCATGATCCCGAAATAGTAGATCAGGGCCGGGATTGCGGCGGCCAGGGCTATCTCGACATAGGGGATGGCTGCGATGTCCACCATGAGAAAGGCCGCTGTACCCATGATGGGAGGCAGGATAGAGGCCCCGGAGGAGGCGGCTGCTTCGACGGCCCCGGCAAAGACGGGACTGTAGCCCAGGCGCTTCATGAGGGGGATGGTGATACTGCCGGTTGTGACCACGTCGGAGGTGGGACTCCCGCTCATTGACCCGTAAAGACCGCTGGCGATGACCGAGATCTTTGCCGGTCCTCCCACCATCCTCCCCGCGATGGCCGAAGCGAGGCGGAAGAAGAATTCCCCGCCCCCGGCCTGGTTGAAGACCTGGCCGAAGAGTACGAACATATAGACGTAGGTGCAGGTCACGCCTATGGGCGTACCGAATATCCCGTCAAAGGTATAGACCATCCGGTCCAGGAATCCGACCACATCCATGCCCCGGTGTCCGAAGGCCCCGGGAAGGTATTCCCCTGCAAAGTTATAGGCGACAAAGATCAGGATGATGATGACGAGGACCGGGCCCACCGTTCGGCGCGTCACCTCGATGACAAGGATGACCAGCACCGAAGTAAAGAAGATATCCGCTGCGCTCATGGGATCCACACCCGTCCACCGGTCAATGATCACCTGGCCGTTGATGAAGATATAGACTCCTGCGGCAAAGCCGAGTGCGGCCATCACCAGGTCAGGGACGGATACCTTCTCCGATCGGGAATTGGATGAAAAATTATAGCAGATGAAGGACAGGGCGAGGACAAAACCGACAAACATCGCCCGCAGCAAATAGAAATCGATCTTTCCAAAAGGGGCCCCGTAGATTTCCAGTGCCGCCAACCCCAGGACCAGGCAAATCACGACACCATTATAGAAGGGAGACAGCTTCCGCCGTCTGCCCGACACAAAGATTGAACCGACTATGCCTTTCAAGTTCATCATTCCTCTCCGTCCATTGAACCCTCACAGGTCCTGTCGATACCGAGGCCCTTTTTCCGCTTTCGTGTGAAGGCCACAACACAAAATTCTCCGGCCTCCCGCACCTGAAAATTCAGGGGCAATCGATTTCCTGATCAGATTTTCCCGGCCGGCCCCTTTTTTGTGCCCACCCGGCAACGGCAGATTCCCGGATGGGCACCGGACTGGAAACGTGCCTGTGATTATTCGATGACACCGATTTCCCGGTAGTATTTGGCGGCCCCCGGGTGAAGCTCCACCATGACGTCCCTTGCCATGATCTCTGGAGTAAGATCTCTCAGATTGGCGTGAACCTTGTGGAGATAATCCAGCTTTTCGTGCATGGCCTTCACCACGTCATACACCAGGTCATCGGGCTGATCGACACTGGTCAGCAGGATAAGTTTCGAGTTCAAGGTGCGGCAGTCCTCCTCCTGCCAGGGATAGGTCTTGGCCGGTATGGTGAAGGGCTCCATCCCGAGCTCCTTGCCGAGGGCCTGAAGCTTGTCCTCGTCAATGGAGAGCATCCTTAATTTGTGCTTTTGACCGTGTTCCAGATACCTGCTGGCTGGGAACTGGGCCACCTCCTGCGCGGCGTCGAGCTGTCCCGCATCCCAGAGATCTACGGCCTGGGCGGATGGGATGTAATGCACCTTTCCTCCCCATTTCTCGATATTTTTATAGGAGGCCCCATAGGCCTCCAGGACCTTTTCGCCGGAAAGGTGCATGATGGTTCCCCTTCGATTTGCGCACACACGCAGGGGATATTTTTTCTCCGCGAGATCCTGGAAGCTCTTGATACCCGTCTTCTCGTCGATAATGAACTGGAAGGCGCCGGTGGGATTGAGAACCGCAACGGTCCTGACATTGGGATATTTTTTCTTGTAGGGTTCCATGCCGCTGAAGGCTGCAAAGTTTGTGGCATCGTAGGTGACCGCAAACTGGACCTCGTTTCGGCTGATCATGACCTGATTGGGGCCGTCCTTTCCCGGTTCCGTGGTAATCTGTGCGTCGGGAAGGGATCGTCGGATGCTTTCGGCGACACCCTCCGTAATCACGGACCAGACGCCTCCGACAGATCCTCCCAGGATCGTCATTTTATAGTCCTTGCCGGCGGCCTGGACGTGGCCCGGCGTCAACAAGAGGGTCAAGGACAACAGCAGACCAAAGGCCGGCATCACGATGGAAAGACATCTATTCTGAAATTTTCTCACACACATCGTTCTCCTCCTCAAAAATAAGGGGTTTCCTCGAAGGGCAAAAAAGCCCCTGCTCTCTCAGATCACGAGCTCAACCTTTTCTATCGGGCACTCAGAGTGTCGACTGACTCTCCAGATTTTCACCTCCTTTCCAAAGACCTCAAACGAACTGCTTTACACTCACGGCTGAAAAACCAGGGGCCGTTTTCACGTCCGGATCAGATCTTGAATTCTTCGTCCATGGTTTCCGGCGCAAACAAATCCTCCAACGTCATGAGTTTTTCGGACAGGCCCTGCTCGTGGTGGTAGCGAAGAAAGGTCTCCATTGTTTTCTTATTGTGGCCCGCCAGCCCGTAAGGCCACCAGTCCTCCCCGAGAATTTCCTTGGTGCGTTCCACCTCCGAGACCATCCAGGGCAGGGCGACCCGCAGGGCCGCGGTCTCCGTATAGCCTTTCATGGCGAGCTCCTTGGCCCGGCAGAACGCCTTGTAGAGGTTTACCGCGATCCAGGGGTTTTGCCGGTAGATCTCCCGCTTGACAATGATGGTATGCATGATGGGAAAGATCCCGGTCTTCTTGAAATACTGCTCCTCCGTCTCCCGGGGATTCTCAAAGAGCCGGGCCACATTCGCGGACCCCCGGGTAAAGCAGGAGGGCTCCCGGGCGGTAAACAGGGCATCGATCTCGCCGTCGTCGAGCATTTGGGACAGAGTCCTGTCATCCGGAATGGTCTCAAGGCGGATTTCAGGAGGAAGTTTGATCTTTACCTTTTCCACTCGCCCCGGGGTCTCTTCCCCCCCGCTGCGCCACAAAATATCCTTTGGGTAGACCCCGTATTGGTCCTGGAAGATACCCCTCAGCCAGACGACCGCCGTAATCTGGTATTCCGGCAGGCCGACAACTTTGCCCTTAAGATCCTGAGGATCCCGGATCCCCTTGTGGGTATTGACAAAAACACAGGAGTGCCTGAAGAACCTGGAGGTGAAGGCGGGGATCGCTATGAAGCGTTCATCACCCCTGGAGCGCAACATGACGTAAGTGGACAGAGAACACTCGGAAACGTCGAATTCGGAGTGCCTTGCCTGTCGCCAGAAAATCTCCTCCACCGGAAGTGACAGGAAGTGGAGGCGAATGCCCTCGGGCACAACCTCACCGGACATGAGGGCCTGGACACGGTCGGAGGGTGGACATGCACAGGAAAGCGGAATGGTCATGGAAAACTATCCTCCTTTCATTATCAGCCTTTTTTCAGGCTCTTGTTCATCTCTACGGGTACGGATTCGCTCCCCTCTTCAATCTCTTTGTGAATTCCATGGACGTTGAGGATATGCTCCCTCATCCTTTCAAAGGCCATTTGGGGGTCCTTCTTCATGATGGCTTCGATGATATCTTCATGTTGGGCGAGGATCTGTTTTTTGGACTGATCATCCAGCTTGATGGTGCTCATCCTCAATGTGTGCACATCCATGAGGACGTCCATGATCATCCGGATAACCTTGTTACCCGTTATCCGGGAAATGACCCGGTGGGTATTGGGAACGTTCTCCCTAGCGGGGTCGCCGATCTTATATCCTTCCTGAAGCTTCCTGTTGGCCTCCTTCAGGCGCTCGAT
The DNA here is from genome assembly GCA_049366815.1 of Desulfatiglandales bacterium. Lineage (GTDB taxonomy): Bacteria > Desulfobacterota > DSM-4660 > Desulfatiglandales > HGW-15 > CAYNYM01. The sequence goes on from JBMNCO010000068.1 coordinate 68,156, forward strand.
GTCTTCAGGCGTTGCCCTTTTCGCGGCCTCGGCGGCGACCGGCGGTTCAATGATGAGTCTTGCCTGCAGGATGTGCTCAAGGCTCACCTGGCCGAACTCAAACATGTCAACCATGGATTCTACAACATGTGTAAGTCCGCCCTTCGCTATATAGGCACCCCCCTGGACCCCTTTTCGGATCGTTATGAGGCCGGATCTCTCCAGTGATCGCAAGGCCTCACGAATACTCGCACGGCTGGCGTCAAACATCTCAGCCAATTCCCGCTCCGCCGGGAGTTTGCCGCCCAAAGGGTACCTGCCCTTGAAAATGGCCTGTTTGATTTGCTCCTCTATCAACCGGGAGACCCTTTTCCTCCGAACGGGGACAAAATGATTTATTTCTTCAGGCATGTTCTCCTCTAATCTAAGAAGCTGTCCATCGAAGGATCATTTATCCATAAGAGGGGCTGCCACCCCTCTTCCCGCACCACTGGTTCGGGCTATTGCACTAACAATTTAATGGATAATGTTTAACCCATTACGACTTTACAGATGGATTGTCAACAAAAAATAACCACACGGCGATTAGATTACGCCGTACCACCCCCAACATGCCGATGGCTGCATCGCCTTTTCAGTATGTCTTTTGCCACAAGCTCAGGCCTTAAAGACATTACAGGGATGCCCTTTTATGAAGAGTGATCCACTTATCGGATCCTTGTCCTCTGTGCGATACAGCAGGTTGACGTTCGCCCCCTCCTGGGAATAGGGATCACAGCCGTTGAGCTTCAGGGCATCGCATTCCTGCCACCAGCCATTCTGGGTACACACCACGCCAGGGGCTATCGACTGCGTGAGTTTTGCCTGCAGACTTATTTTCCCCCAAGGTGTTTCAAGTATGACTCGTTCACCATCTCTGATTCCCAGCTCATCCGCCTTTTCAGGATTGATCTCCAGAAAGGGATGGGGGATGCGTTTACGCAGTGAAGGCAGCGCGCGATGTTGGGAATGGCTGTATTCAACGACCTTACTGTTGATAAGACGAAGAGGGTACTTTTCTGAAATGTCTTTATCCGAAAAACAGGATGAGGCCGGATCCCGCCAAGCCGGCAGGGGATCATATCCATGATCTTTAAAAATGGTGGAGTATATTTCTATCCTCTTTGACGGTGTAGGCAGGCCCGAGAAATTTCCCGATTCATCCTTCTTGCTGTATTTCCTGTATGCAACGGGAAGGTCGATTTCCATCAGACCGGAGTTCATCCTCAATTGTTCCACCGTGACATTTGACGGGGCAAATTGATGATTGACCCCCGCTTCGATATCGCCGTCCCAGAAAAGATCCCCCAGGCCGAGCCTTTTGGCAAGCTCGAACATGATCTTCATATCAGGCCAGGACTCGTGCTGCGGCGGCACGACCGCCGGGCGCAACTGTATATAACCCTTGTCTCCGAGTGGTCCGATATTCGATCCAACATGCCAGCATTCCCACGAACTGGCCGCGGGCAGCACGATATCGGCCAACTCCGCCGTCGGGGAAAGAAAGAGTTCGGTTTGAACGTGGAACTCCAAGCGTGAAATCGCTTCCCTGGCCAGCAGACTCGGGGCATTGGACATGATGAGATTTCCGCCGAAGCCCACCATCCCTCTGATGGGATAAGGCTTGCCAGTGAGAACAGCATGATAGATCTCGTAAGCCTGGGTGCTCTTGAAGGTCCCCCCAGGCCCTAGGGGCCGTTCAGCGGAACCGAGCCGCTTTCTGTCCACCTCCGGGCTCAGAAGGTCGTGTCCGAGAATCGGGTTGCTGGCGGGCCCCCGGAGGATGACATTCCCGCCGGGCGTGTCGAAATTCCCGGTCAGTGCGTAAAGGATACAAATGGCGCGATTCGTTTGAGTCGCATTGATGCTCTGTTCAATACCGTTCCATGAATACCAGGAGGCGGGCTTGATATTGAAAAACATGTCCGAGGCCTCCAGGATCTTATGCCGCGGAATTCCGGTCATGGTTTCGGTCATTTCCGGAGTGTACGGGGCTGCCGCCTCCCGCAACAGTCTGAAAACCGTCTTACACCCAACCGTTCTCCGGTCCCTCAGTCTGAAGTTGTGTCCCCCATCGATAACGGGGAGAACTTTCACCGGCCTTCCGGGAGAACAGTACGCTGTTCGACCGTCGGCAGCACCCATCACAACATAGTCTGAGAAGCCACCTTCCTCTTCCAGGTCGCCGGGTCTAAGAAAATCGCCCGTGTCGCTCCTGACAAAAAACGGAGCGGTCGTCCAGTCTCTGACGAATTCCTGATCGTAGAGTTTGTCCTCAATTGCCTTGTTGATCATACCCAGGGCCAGGGCACCGTCCGCCCCCGGCCGAATCTGCAGCCACAGGTCGGCCATGGCCGCAATCTCCGTCCTGCGAGGATCAACGACAATAAGTTTCGCGCCTCGATCCAGTCCCTTCTTTATATACCGGAGAAGAGAGTGGCGCGTCGCGTGGGTATTGTTCCCCCACATCAGGATACAATTCGAGCGCTCAAACTCCGCCCTCCCTTCGGAATGCATGCCGCCGATATTTCCATAGGTATAGGATGAGCCGCAGTCCCTGTGCCACTGACAGATGTGCGTGGTGGCGATGTTGTTTGGTGTGCCGAGGGCATTGGCGAATCGTGTGACCCAGAGGCCGAGTTCCCCCATTGCGGAGCCCGCCGGGCCGCTGCGGGCGACAGCAATGGATTCCGGGCCGTATTTCGATTGTATTTCCTTGAGTCTCGCCGCAATGGTATCCAAGGCATCTTCCCAGGAGATCCTTTCCCAGCCAGGATCAGGAGCCCCCTTGGGATTTGTTCTTCGTATCGGGTACCTCAATCGTTGATGGCTGTAGACCATTTCCGGTCCGGCCAACCCCTTCGGACAAAGCCCGCAATGAAGTGGATGGTCCCCGTCCTCCCGCACCTCAACAAAGATTCCATCCTCAACGATTGAGATCGTCGGGCACCAGCATGAGCACTGCGAGCAGTAACCCTTTATCTTTTCTTGACTGTTTTGTCTTTCCATTGATTCTGTCTTCCTCTTTTCGTGGCGCCTTTATCAGACGCGCTCTGCGTCCACTTTTCAGGCCAGGACAATCATCCTGATCGGTCGTGATCGACAGGCCCGAATTGCGGCCCTATTTGATAAGCATATTAGGGAGCCATGTGACCAGGCCCTCAAAAAAAATGACCGGCAACATCCCAAGGATATAGAGAAGCCAATAAGGTGCTGAACCCTGGATCACATCATTTAAACTGACCTCGGGGGGGGCAACGCCCTTGATGACATAAAGCACAATACCCACAGGGGGCGTGATGGTTGCTATTCCACAGTTGATCATGGTCAATATCCCGAACCAGTATAGATCAAAACCAAGGGCCTTGACGATGGGCAGGTAAATGGGGGTGAAGATAAACAGTATGGACGCCGGGTCCATAAGGCATCCCGCAAGAATAATCAAAATCTGCATGAGAGCGAATATGAACCAGCGGGACACGGGCAGGGACGTCACCCAGGCGGCCAACTCCGAGGCGAAACCCGTACCGGCCATGATTTGTGTGAATAGGGTCCCGCCGATGAGAATGAACATGACCATACAGTTGACTTGGATCGTGGAGAGAAGAATCCTTCTGAGGATATCCCAGTTCAGTTTTCTGTAAAAAAGGAGCAGACATATGGAACCAAAGGCACCCAGCGCAGCGGCCTCGCTGGGCGACGCCACCCCACCCCATATCGAACCCAGAACCAGAAAAACAAGGAGAAGGAGGGGGAGAATATAGGCGCTGATTCGCAACTTTTCCGCCAAACCCGAATGGACGCGTTCGGGGGAAGGTGCCATTTCGGGATTGAAAATGGCCCGAAAAATAATATACAGGACAAAGACCCCGGCAATGATCAGGCCCGGGATCACCCCTGCATAGAACAGCCGGCCCACGGATATCTCAGCCAGGGAACCGTAAATGATCATCAAAATGCTGGGGGGGATAATGATGGCCAGTCCGGCCCCTCCCGCAAGGGCACCGAGCCCAAGGCCCTTGTCATATTTTCTTTTGATCATTTCCGGAATAATTCCGGGGCCGAGGGCGGAGCACGTGGCCGGCGCAAACCCGGTCACAGCCCCGAAAATGGTGCAACAACCCACGGCCGTGACCGCGACCCCGCCGGGTACCCACCCGAGCCAGATGTCGATCATCTTAAAGGCGTCATTCCCGATACCGCTTACGGCCACGCACTCTCCCATGAATATGAAAAGAGGGATGGCGATGAGTAAGAAACTGGCATTGGTCGTATAGGCGGACGATGCGACCATCATGAGACCATCGAATCCCCAGAGGAAATACATCACCACCATGGACACAAAACAGAGTGAAAAAGCTACGGGAATACCGATCATCAGAAGCAAGACAAGAAACACAAAACATATAACACCGATAAGCCACCATTCCATGAATTTCCCCTTGTCGGTCCAGTGTAAAAGTAACTATGATTTTCTTGCGAATTTCCCTGAAATTTCCTGCGTCGACCTAAAATCGGCCTGTCGATTCTCCTGAGCGGTATGTGTTGATATTCTTGATGGCCTTGGCAAGGGTCTGAAGCATAAGGAAAAAACCGCCGACAGGCACGATAATGTAACTCGGGAACAGGGGCAGAAGGCTGATGGAGGTGGTGCGGGCATAAAGATTTTCCCATGCCAGTTCCCAGCCCTTTATCATGAGCACGACACAGAAGGTCACTATGGCCAGATAATGACAACATTTCAGGAAAAACCGCTTTCGGGTTGAAAAGGCATCGAAGAAAAGGGAGATGTTCACATGGCCGTCAACCTGCAGGGTATAGGCACCACCTAAAAAGACGGCTCCCACCAGCAGGAATTCCGAGAAGTCCAGAGGCCAATCCAGGGGACTGTTTAAAACATATCGCATGATCACCGCATACACATTGGAAACAATCAAGACAAGGACTAAAAATCCTGCCAAGATTGCCAAAGCCCGACAAATCGTATCAATCAATCTGATGAATCCCGTCATTTCACGCCCTCGATCCATTGGAATTGAAGTGGTCTTCAAACGCGGACCGTCGGCATTTGAAGACCTGATTTTGAGTATCGTCCAATTCACTCACCGGTCTTTTTGAATGCCTGAATAATGCTTTCGGCATATTTTGGGGAAAGCTTGTGGGCCGCTTCGTTCGCCCCCTTCTCCACGGCTTCGAGAAAAGCCCTCTTCTCATCTTCGGGCAGATCGAAAAATACAACATTCTGCTGGGGAAATTTTCCCATAAGTGCCTGATCTTTCTTTTCCCAGAAATCGACTGCCTGGCGTGTTGCATCCTTTCCGGCTTCAAGGAGGATCTTCTGAAACTCATCGGACAGTTTGTCCCATGCCCTCAAGCTGATGCAGATATCTCCCGTTGCCCATGTCACGGGCGTGCTGATGCCATAACGGGTCAATTCGTATTCTTTAAAACTGTTCAAAGCCGGCAGATTTCTCACCGCGCCGTCGATAATTCCCCTTTCCAAGGCGATGTAGACCTCTGTAGAAGGTGTCGTCACCGGCGTTGCGCCCAGGGCCTTTACAATAAAGGGCACATACCCCCCATGGCCCCGGATTTTCATGCCCTTCAGATCAGCCATACTTTTCAAAGGTTCCTTTGTCCAGAGGTAGAAGGGGAAGACCTGGGTACATCCAATAGGCTTGATCTTCAGTTCCTTTTCTAGAAGCGGACCCACGATCCGCCGTGTTTCATAGTAAGCGGCCGACTCTGTTTTGTATGAACGGAATAACGGATAGGCATCGGCAATACCCGCGGCCGGGACCCGTCCCCCATGATAACCCACACAGGTCTGCATGACATCGATGGTGCCGGCCTGTCCTGCCGTTGAAAAATCCTTTTCTTTTACATATTCCGGCCCGCCAACCCATCTGATTTGCAGTCGGCCCTGTGAACGTTCTTTGACCAGATCAAAAAAACGAAAATAGATCGTGGTAAACGGTGAGGTTTGGGGCCAGGCGCCTGTAGCCTTTAAGACGGTGGGTTCCGCGGCGGCCCGGTCAGGGGACAAAACAGAACAGCCGAATACCAATAAAACGGCAATTCCCAACAAAATGACCCGGTTTCTCTTCATTTTTGACCTCCTATGCTTGAAAAATTGGAAAAGAAAGTACGCCACTACTGTCTCAGTTATGACTGAAACCACAGGTCGCGATATGCGCCCTGCATACGCTTCTTCACAGGACCTCGAATCCATAACGAATTGACATCACAGAATAAAACTTCATTGTATTTCGTGAATGACTGATGTGCCGGGAATTCGCGCACTATCCCCGGCGGCCTTTTCAAGCCGGGAAAGCTCCTTTTGTATGCCTATGATATGCCCTCTCATTTCTTCATACGCCATGTCGGGGTCTCCCTTTCTTATTCCCTCTATAATTTGCGCGTGTTGCCGTATGAGTTCATGCTTTCCTTGATCGTCCAGCCGGATACCCTTCATACGCGAGGCATGGATATCCGTGAGCACCTTCATGAGCAGGGCGAATACGCGATTGCCCGATATCTCCGCAATCAAGCTGTGGACACTCTGGTCATGCCCGATATCCGCCCCACCGCACATCAACTCCTCCGCGTGCCGTTGACAAGCCTCTTCCAGTTTCTTGATATCTTCCTTTCCAGCCCTCCGTGCCGCCTCTGCGGCCACGGGGGGCTCTATTGCAAGTCTCGCCTGCCTGATCTCCTCAAGACTCACCTGTCCGAGCTGAAGCATATCCTTGAAGGAATCTACAATGGGACGCGGATCGCTGATATTTACATAGGCCCCTCCGAGCACCCCCTTTTTGACCTTGATCAGGCCGGCTTTCTCCAAAGAACGGAGGGCCTCCCTGACGCTTGAGCGGCTTGCATCAAACATCTCGGCAAGCTCACGTTCAGGAGGTATCCTGTCGCCCTCTCCAAAATGGTTGTCAAATATGGCCTGTCTAATCTGAGTTTCTATGAGATGGGAAATTCTCTGGGGTCGAACACTTGAGAATATCTTTTTGCTCATCTTTATTGATTTTTCGTTCATTCGGTTTCACCAACGGATGGTCCAGAAATGACATGAAAGATATAATGAATTAATCAATTAATGGTCAGACCTTTATTCCTGCATACAATTTTATGATGTTCTTGTCAACAGAAAATATGGCCGTATCATTCTTCCCGAATACTTGACAGGGCGGATGAATATGTAAAATTGCCATCTTTGACTCTTGATTTCCACCGAGGCAGCGAAAGGTGGGGCCGGAATTTTCCTGTTGGATCCAGACGGGCTTTGATATCTTTTGACCGCACAAAAAAACCGAGGCTGATAACTTCGATCAGCCTCGGTTTAACGAACCGGAAAGGATCAGGTTTTCCCGTCTAGCCGAAAAACCTGGCCATTATCCTGTCCTTGTCACTTTTTGTTCTATTTGTTCTATGCGCCCTCTTGCTCGAGCTTTTTCTTGATGTCTTCCTGCAGGGAGCGTTTGTCCACCTTTTCGGCTCCGGTGTAGGGCATGGCATCAATAAATTCGATCCGCTCGGGAAGCTGAAGCACCGAGGCCTTCTGGCCCTTCAGGAAGTCGATGATCCCTTCAAAGGTCGGCTGCGCACCGGCCTTGGGCTGGACATAGGCGCAAACCCTTTCGCCCATGAGCTTATCGGGCATGGCGATGACCGCCACTCCGGCGACATCCTCATGACGGCTGATGAGTCTCTCGATGTCCGTCGCACTGATGCTCTCTCCGCCGCGGTTGATCATCTCCTTGATTCGGCCTGTGAGTGAAATATAGCCCTTTTCATTGATCTTGGCCACATCCCCGGTCCTGAAGAACCCGTCCTTCGTGAAAATCGCTTTGTTCTCCTCAGGATTGTTGTAGTAGCCTGTGAAGACGCCGGGCCCCTTAAGGACCAATTCACCTGACGTGTTGAGGGGAAGTTCGTTGCCCTCTGGGTCAATGACCTTGTACGTATCATAGGGGCAGGTGGGTCTTCCCACGGTGGTGCAAATGGTCTCCAGGTCATCCGTGGTGCGGGTGATGGTCGTCATGCCCTCTGTGGCCCCGTACCCGTTGTAGAACTTCATTCCCAACCGCTCGGTCACCTCTTTGACCAGATTGGGATGGCTTGCACCGCCGGCGCTGTGCATCTTTTTCAGGGTGCTCAAATCATACTTGTCGAGGTCTTCGAATTGGAGCATCCTTTGCGCCAGGGTGGGCACCCAGACGATGGCGGTCACTTTTTCCTTTTGGATTGTTTCGCAGATGTCTTCATTTCTCACAGAGTCCAGAAGGATGGCCTTTCCGAAGGTGAGTATGCAACCCATGAAGCCCTTGGAAAAGGACAGGTCGTGACCCAGGGGGCCACAGAGCAGGGTGACGTCATCACAGTGCTGATCCCAGGATTGGGCGCAATAATAGATGCCGGTCACCAGACTGTTGTGCGAGCGGCCGACGATCTTGGGCGCACCGGTTGTACCGCCGGTCGGTCCCATGTGGGCGACCTGCATGGGGTCAGGCCGCCTTTCGGCCAGGCGGGCCAGATTTTCATCGGTCAATTCACCCGCTTCCATCAGCTTTTCGAGGCTTGAAAAGGGCTTCTGATCCCCCTCTCCCCGGACGGTAATCACATGCTTTATCTGAGGATTTTCCTTCAGGACGTCATTGATGATGGGAATATAATCCGTTTTCTTGTATCGGGAAGGGACTATCCAGGCCGTGGCCCCGGTGAGGCCGGCCAGGTGGTTTATCTCAAACTGACGATACCTGTCGATCAGCAATACCGGAATGGCTCCGATCTTCTGGACGGCAAAATAGGCAAAGACGAATTCGTTCCAGTTCGGAAGCTGAACCATAACCCGATCCATGGGCTTGATGCCCAGATCCATCATGCCTATGGCCAGCTTATTGGTCTTTTCCCGGGCCTCCCCGTAGGTCAGCCGCGTTATCCCGTCCACGAAGGCCTCTTTGTCCGGGTGGATATCTGCGGCCCTGTCAAGACAATCGCCGAAGGTCAGCCCAAACCACCACCGGTTGTCGTAATACTTTTTGATATCCTCGTCACTGTAAGGTACATATCCATCAATATACTTCATTTATTGTTCCTCCTTCAGTCTCATTAAATTGCCTTTCAGCTTTGCGGACCTCACCCCTGGGTGCGGCCGCGAACAAAAAAATAGAGAAACATCGCATTCAGCCATGGGGCCTCATCCGATGTTCTGTCCCATCTATTTGAGTTGGCGTAAATTGGAAGAGTGGGACGTGTTAATTTCGGTGAAAAGGCTTTACCATCGACGACCGTGCCACCAACAAATAAACCCGGATGTACTGAACCGGGCCTGCATACCCTTTCAGAATCACAGCGTTCCTCGATGAAACGGCCCCGTGGGACCACCCTTCGAAGGGCTGTTAAGCCTTTAACTTTTCAAAATTACTAAGTGCAAAGAATCATGTCAAGCCAAATCCGCCATCTCATATGGCAGGGTCAGAAGAGGATGCGTTTTCCCCCTTCCCCTAGGTGAATCTCGACCCGTTACGCCCCGTTATTAGACCTAAAAAAACCTGCAGATTCATAAACCTGCAGGTCTCAGATGTGCCCTGGAGGCGGCAACCGGATTCGAACCGGTGAATAACGGTTTTGCAGACCGCTGCCTTAGCCACTTGGCTATGCCGCCGGATTTTCAGTGATGGAGCGGGAAACGGGACTCGAACCCGCGACAACCACGTTGGCAACGTGGAGCTCTACCAACTGAGCTATTCCCGCTCAAATGTAAGTATTTTATTATATATGAATCGTTTGTCAACAGAAAATCTCATCTCAGGGAGGTGAATCCCTTATGCGAAATATTCTACAGGGTTTTAGAGAAGAACACGTCCTTGAAACTCCTGAAATACTCCCAACCAGACCAAAGGGTGAAAACCAGTGCTACCCACAAAAAGGTCATTCCCACAACATGGAAATCGATCTCAAGATAGGGATAATGGAGACAAAGGCCGATGGTGGCCGTGGATTGAAATATGGTCTTGTATTTCCCTGTCTTACTTGCCTGGATCACGGTCCCCTCATTGGCGGCAATGCTGCGAAGCCCCGTTACGGCCAGTTCTCTCGCTATGATCAATACGACGATCCAAGAGGGGATCCGGCCCAGAGGGATGAGGCTGATCATGGTCCCGGAAACAAGAATTTTGTCGGCCAGGGGATCCAGGAACTTCCCGATGCTCGTCACATCTCCTCGTTTTCTTGCAAAATAGCCGTCGAGAAAATCGGTGATGAAGGCCACCCCAAAAAAAAGCGCGGCCAGGAAGCTTCCCAGCCTGCCGGGAAAATACAGACAGGCCATCACGAGTGGAATGCAGGCCAATCGGAACAAGGTCAGCGTATTCGGCAGGTTGAAAAGGTCCTCCTTGTGTTTGCGATGGGTACGCATACGCCGCCTTTACTCTTTTTGACCGGATTTGAGCCGTTCATAAAAGTTGAGAACCTTTGTGACAAAGGACTTGGTCTCAGGGTATGGTGGAATCCCTTGATAATCTTTAACTTTTTCAGGGCCGGCATTGTAGGCGGCGAGAGCCAGGCTCTCATCATTGTTAAAGCGTTCCAGCAGGAGGCTGAGATAGCGTGTGCCGCCAAAGATATTCTCTTCAGGGTTGAATGGATTAGCGACCTTCATTTTTGTCGCTGTTTGAGGCATGAGCTGCATCAGTCCCTGGGCGCCCTTTTTGGATACGGCCCTGTGGTCAAAATCCGATTCTGCCTTTATCACAGCCCTGATCAACAATGGGTCAACGTTGAATGTCCTTGAGGCCTGCTGAATAATCCCTTCGTATTCCTTTATATATTCCGATGGTTTTTTTTCATATGTCCGAAAATACAGCTTATACCTTGCATCCGTTTGAACATTCGTGAAATGCCATACGCCGTCCTTGTCGCAATAACGGTAGACATCGGCTGATACAATAGTGTTCCCACAGAATACAAAAAGTATCCAGAAGGAAAGGGAAAAAACAATCCTCGTGGGAGACATCCTCACCCCATTTTCTTCCAGTCAGCCAGGAATTTTTCGAGACCAATGTCTGTCAAAGGATGTTTAATCAATTGTTCCATAACCTTGAATGGGATTGTTGCAATATCCGCGCCTAAGAGTGCCGCATCGAGCACATGAAGCGGATTTCGGACACTGGCCACGAGGACCTCGGTTTCGTACCCGTAATTCTCATAAATGGTCACAATCTGCTCAACCAGATCCATGCCCGTATGGCTTATATCGTCAAGTCTGCCGATAAAGGGACTGATGTAGCACGCCCCCGCTTTGGCGGCCATGAGGGCCTGGAGGGGCGAAAAGCACAGGGTCACATTGGTCCTTATCCCTTCACCTGAGAGTGTCTTTACGGCCTTGAGGCCTTCCTTTATGAGGGGGATTTTGACGACGATATTGCCTGCCAGAGAGGCAAGGTGTCTGGCCTCCTTTAACATGCCCTCAGCCTCGGTACTCACCACCTCGGCACTGACGGGTCCATCGACAATATGGCAGATTTCTTTGATGAGTTCTTCAAATTCCCGCCCTTCCTTGGCAATAAGGCTGGGATTGGTTGTGACACCGTCCAATAGGCCCATTTCATTGGCCTTCTTGATTTCCTCAATATTTGCCGTATCAATAAAAAATTTCATGTGTCCTCCATTATAGAAACATGTTTCCCTAGGATTGCCCGTTAGGCTGCTCCGCCTTACCTTCTCTTTCCCTTTCGTACCTCGCCGCACATTGATCGCTGCAGAAGAAGAAGGTCTTTCCCTCTATCACCCTCTTTACAGAATCTCTCCTGGGAATATAGGTCTTGCATAGGGGATCCTGGACCATCTCGTCGATGACGCCGCCGTCCGATGGTCCTCTCACCTCTCCCGTGCCGGATCGAATAAGGCCTTTCACGAGACGAAACAAGACATAAAACAAAAGAGCCAGTATGATTAGACGCATCGGTCATTCCTCATAGGGGATAACATCCTGTCCATCCTCCTGCAATTGCTCCAGCAACTGACTCATCGTCAATCCCATTGAAGGGTGGGGCACCCCAGGTGCCAGATCGACCATGGGGACAAGGACAAATCGCCTGACATGCATCAGAGGGTGCGGGACCTTTAAGTCCTCTTCCTCAATGATCTGATTTCCGTAGAGCAGTATATCCAGATCAATGATTCTGGGTCCCCATGGCTCCATCCTGACACGCCCCATCCCTTGCTCAACACGCATCAATCCTTTCAGAAGATCCCGCGCCGGTATCACGACCTCAAGGGAAAGGGCCCCATTGATAAACCATTCCTGCCTATCAAAGCCCACGGGTTTTGTAAGGTACCATCCTGAAATCCCGGAGATTTTTACCCCTGGGATTCGCCGGAGCCGGTCCACGGCCTTCAAACAGTTCTGATGCCGGTCGCCCAGATTGGAACCGATGCCGATATAGGCCGTTTCAGTCATTCAAAATGTGATGTCCTTGATCCTCGCGACGGCCTCTTCGAGGCGGGCCCTCTTCTTGGTCAGGGCGATGCGGAAGTACCCTTCACCCGGCTCACCAAAACCGTTTCCCGGTGTCACGACCACCCCATTATCCAGAAGCCGGCTTACAAAATCTGCTGACGTGACGCCCTCCGGGACCCTGACCCAAAGATAAAAGGTCGCCTTTGGTACCTCCAGGGAAAACCCGGCATCCTTCAGTCCCTTGACCATGAGGTCCCTTCTCCGTTTATAGACCTCCCTCATTTGCTCCACGCAGGACTGGTCCTGTATCAGGGCCTCCCGTGCAGCGACTTGAATGGCCTGAAAGGCCCCTGAATCAATGTTACTCTTGATGGCCCCCAGGCCTTCAATGACCTCCCTGTTGCCCACCGCGAAACCGATCCGCCATCCCGTCATATTATAGGTCTTGGAAAGGGAATGAAACTCCATGCCCACCTCCTTTGCGCCCTCCACCTCCATAAAACTCGGGGGACGATAACCGTCAAAGGCCATCTCCGTATAGGCGGCATCGTGGCAGACAATGATGCGGTTTTTCCTGGCAAAGGCCACCACCCGGCTGAAAAAGTCGAGATCGGCTGTGGCAGCGGTAGGATTATTGGGGTAGTTGATAAACATCAACTTGGCCTTGCGGGCCATATCCACCGAAACGGCGTCAAGGTCCGGCAAAAAACCATTTTCCCCCAACAGGGGCATGATATGGGATTGCCCACCTGCAAATATGGTCGCGTTGTGATAGACCGGATATGAAGGGGACGGGATCAGCGCCACATCCCCAGGATTCACAAAGGCCAGGGGCATGTGCGCGATACCCTCCTTGCTGCCGATCAAGATGACCACCTCGTTCAGGGGGTCTATCTCGACGCCGAATCGGGTCTTATACCATCCTGCAACGGTCTCCCGGAGGGCCGTCATCCCCACGTAGGAGGGATACTGATGATTTGCGGGATCTTCCGCCGCACGCTTCAGGGCCTCGATGATGTGAGGGGGGGTGGGTAGATCCGGGTCCCCGACACCAAGGTCTATGATATCCACTCCCCTCGCCTTGACCTCCTGCTTTTTTCGGTCTATCTCCTTGAAAAGATATGGGGGAAGACGTTTGAGGCGATCCGCTTTTTCAAAAATCTGCATGTTGCTTTTCCTTGTTTATTAATCAGATCATAAAATGGTCCTGCGCCCGCGAGGGGATTTCTGACGGGCGCTATCGAAGTCCGAGCACATCCTGCATGTCATAAAGTCCTGCGGGCTGCCGGACCACCCACGCAGCCGCCTTCACCGCCCCTCGCGCAAAATTGTCCCGGTTATGGGCGCGATGAATCAACTCCAACCGCTCACCAATCCCCCCGAACATCACCGTATGTTCACCCGTAATATCCCCGGCCCGCCAGGTCTGCACGCCGATCTCCTCATCGGATCTCTCTCCAATGATTCCCTTCCGGGCATAGACCGCCGCCTTTTCAAGATCCCGGCCCACAGCCCCCGCCAGGATCTGGGCCAGTCGCATGGCCGTCCCGCTGGGGGCATCCTTCTTGAGCCTGTGATGGACCTCAAGGATCTCCATATCGTAGTCGGAGCCGAGAATCTTGGCCATCTGCTCGGCAATCTTGAACATGACATTGACCCCCACGCTCATATTGGGGGCCATGACACAACGGATGCCCTTTGCAAGGCCGGTCAACTCCTCAAGCGTACCCTTGTCAAATCCGGTTGTTCCGATAACCATGGCAAGATCTCTTGAAGACGCGAATCTCACGTTTTCAAGCGTTGCCTCAGGCGTCGTGAAATCAATGAGCACATCACCGTACTTGGCAACCTCGCCCAGGCTTCCGGCCAGGCTCAATCCTGTCAATCCCAACCCGGCCAATTGTCCAATGTCCTGACCCACGCTCGGATGGTCGGCCCTTTCAAAGGCCCCCGCCAGAGCCACCTCCCGGCTCTGGTGCACCATATGAATGATCCGTTGCCCCATGCGACCTGCGGCACCTGCCACAATGGCTTTTGTCATGATAAGGATGTCCTCCTCAATCTAATGATTTCAGCATGATCATGAACGCTCGGCTTTTTCGTCAAATAAGGTCATAATCCTGCAGGACCTTTTGGAGCCTGTCAAGGTTTCCCGGGGACATGGATACCAGGGGCAGTCTCATTTCCCCGGTGCATTTCCCCATGAGCCCGGCCGCGGTCTTGACGGGCACGGGGTTGGTCTCATAGAACATGGCCTGACACAAGGGCATAAGATCAAAGAATATTTCCCTTGCCTTCTCCAGACGACCATCCTCCCATGCCTGGACCATTTCCGCGGTCTTTCGGGGCACGAGATTGGCGATGACGGAGATCACGCCCTTTCCTCCGATCGCCAGGATGGGCAAAGTGAGATTGTCATCGCCGGAGAGGAGCGTAATCTTGTCGCCGACCAACTTCAGAATCTCGGCCATCTGCCCGATATTGCCGGAAGCCTCCTTGATCGCCACGATCTCAGGAAGTGCCGCAAGACGTGCCACAGTCTCGGGCAGCATGTTCACGCTGGTTCTCCCGGGCACATTGTAGAGCACCTGAGGGAAGGGCACGGCCTGTGCAATGGCCTTGTAGTGCTGATACAGGCCCTCCTGGGTCGGCTTGTTGTAATAGGGTGTAACCTGAAGCGTCGCATCCGCTCCCGCCTTTTTTGCATGTTCAGTCAGTTCAATGGCCTCATTGGTGCAGTTGCCGCCGGTCCCCGCAATGACCGGGACCCTCTTGTTTGCAGCCTCCACGGCGATATCGATAACCCTGCAGTGTTCCTCAACATTCAACGTGGCAGACTCACCGGTAGTCCCGCATGGAACAATTGCGCTGGTGCCGTTGGCTATCTGAAAGTCAATGAGTTCTCTGTAGGCCTCTTCATCAATCTTGCCGTCCTTAAACGGGGTGATAATGGCCACGATCGATCCTTTAAACATGGTAAACTCCTTAAACATTTATGAATGTCAAAGTGCTTCTTCACATAATTCGGCCTTATACACAAGGGAGGTATTTCCCTCCAGCCATATTTCCTCGAAACGGTCACCCTGTTTGCTGAAATAAATCCGCAGTTCTTCACCGCCCCTGGTCCTCACCTTCACGGGCGATTGAACCATTCCCCTGGCCGCCGCCGTCAGGGCGGATGCGATGGCCCCGGTACCGCAGGCAAGGGTCTCATCCTCTACGCCCCTTTCATAGGTCCTGAGTTCAATCAGACCGGGGTCGTGGACCTTCATGAAATTGACATTGGTCCCCTGTGGAGAAAACAGGCGATGGTAACGAACCCCTGGTCCCTGTTCCAGGACTGGGTGGCTTTTCGGGTCTTCCACCTGAAGGACCACGTGAGGAACACCCGTATTAATAAAATCCGCGTGGATCCAACCCGGTTCCTGAGTGAGATTTACATCCCTTTGATAGGCGGAGGGATCAGGCATTCGGACCTTGACGATTCTGCCCTTTACCTCCGCCGAAACCGGACCGGCAAGGGTTTCAAAAGTCATTTCAGGCCCGGCGATACCCATCAAATAGGCGAAACGGGCAACGCAGCGGCTCCCGTTGCCACACATTTCCACCTCTCCGCCGTCGGCGTTGAAAAACCGCCACCCAAAGTCATATTGCTCCGATTTGGTCACGACAATGAGGCCGTCTGCACCCACGGACTCCCTTCGGCGGCAGGTCCCCTTGACCAAGCGTTCCAATTCTTCTGCGGGGATCTGATCCTCCCGGTTGTCGATGAGGATAAAATCATTGCCGCTGCCGTTCATCTTCCAAAATGGGATCGCTTCTGCCATGACCGTCTTAACACTCCAATGCCGGACGGGCCCAACCTCGGCTCACGGGGTTTTCTCCAGAAAGTCAGGGATCTTCTCGCCTCGAATAAGGTCCTCATAGGTTTCCCGTGCTCGGATGACCTCATAGTCCCGGCCCTTGACCATGACTTCCGCGACCTTGGGGCGGGAATTGTAATTCGAAGACATACTGAAGCCGTAGGCCCCGGCGCTCATGACAGCCATGAGTTCTCCGGGCTCAAAGCCCTCCACCTCCCTGTCTTTGGCCAGAAAGTCCCCTGATTCGCATATAGGCCCTACGATATCGGCCTGGATCTTTTCATGGCCCCTGATCATGACGGGCTGGATCCCATGATAAGATCCATAGAGGCTCGGGCGGACCAGGTCGTTCATGGCCGCATCCACAATGATGAAATGCTTATCCTCCGCCGATTTGGTGTAAAGCACCCTTGCCACCAGGATGCCTGCATTGCCCATAATGACCCTTCCCGGTTCGAGGATCAGGATCAGATCCCGCATATTCATTTCGCTCTTGACGGCCTTGGCGTACTCCCCGGGATGGGGAGGGACCTCCTTCTCATAGGTGATGCCCAGACCCCCGCCCAGATCCAGATAATCGATTCGAATGTCCCTATGCTGAAGTTCATCAATAAGGCTCTTGACCCTCCTCAGGGCGTCCACAAAGGGTCTGACCTCGGTCAGCTGGGACCCGATATGGCAGGATACCCCCGAGATTTTCAAGTGGCTGAGCCCTGCGGCCGTCCTGTAGACTTCCAAGGCCTTTCGAATATCAATCCCGAACTTGTTTTCTTTCAGGCCTGTTGAAATATAGGGATGGGTCCGGGGATCCACGTCCGGATTGACCCGAAGCGCTATCCGGGCCTTTTTACCTTGTCTTTCAGCCACCTCATTCAGCAGGCTGATCTCCTGCGTCGATTCCACATTAAAGAGAAGGATTCCCGACTTGAGGGCGTATTCCATGTCTTCCGCCCTTTTCCCCACCCCGGAATATACAATCCTTTCCGGTTCAATCCCAGCCCTCAATGCGCGGAACAGTTCACCCCCCGACACGATGTCCGCGCCGCCACCCTCACGGGCAATGAGCCTCAGGACGGCCAGATTTGAGTTGGACTTCATGGAAAAACAGGTCAGGTGTTTCATCTCTCCAAATGCGTCGTCAAAGGCCCGGAAGTGTCTTTTCAGCGTGGCATGGGAATAGAGATAAAAGGGCGTTCCCACGTTCTCGGCGATCTGTGAAACGGAGACCTCTTCGCAAAAAAGTGCGTTATTTCTGTAATGAAAGTGATGCATTTCCTCACAACAATATAAGCTGATTCATTTTTTAGGGTTTAAAGACAGAAAGTCGAAACCCGACCCTGAAGGAATGGGGCTTGTGTAATACCTGAATGACCCTTGTGCTACCCAGATGGCGTTGCTCTGCATTGAATGGTGCTGTGGCCGTGTCTCCTGTCTTTGCATGCCCCTGGACATGGACCCGAAGGTTGCCCCAGGTCACATGTTCCATCATTTTCGCTGCATAATCTTCATCCCATCATACCGTCGTCCTGGGCCTATCGGGAAAACAACAGCTTGATGTGTGACCGGTATCAGGGCGAACCTTCCGGTGCAATCTGGATGGTGTTTGAAGGCGGTCCCATCCTGCCATCCGGTCCGAGAAGGTAGACCTTGAAAAAGAGGACCTGCCCTTCCGTTTTCCCCGGCACATTACAGGAAAATCGTTCCCCTGTAATGACTTCCGGACCGAAATGGTCATAGCCCTGGTACGCAATGGGGCAGTCGGCACAGGGCGCCTCCTGCGGCGGAAACTCGCCGTAATAAACCCTGCATCCTGTAATCGACCCCCGGGCCTCCTCTGGAGATCTTGGTCCCTCTAGGTCTCCTGCGAGAAGAATTTTCCCTTCGGACCACCCGCCCTTGAGATTCGATATCTTCAAGGGGAAGGCCTTTTGCGGGATAAAAGGCGGCCCCTTTTTACCGCAGCAACACAGAAACACGACAGCGGCCAATAGGAAAATGACCTTTACAGATACCGAGCTTTTCAAACCCCCAGTTCCTCTTTCGCCTTTTCGAGGCTTTTGCGGACCGCATCCGGTCCGGTTCCTCCCGGGAGATTTCTCCGCCCTACGCAGGCCTCAGGATCGAGCCACGAAAAGACATCCGCATCGATCTTTTCTGAAAACCGTTTCATCTCGTCCAGGGTAAGGTCATGCAACTCCTTGCCCTTTTCCATGGCAAAAAGGACCATCTTTCCCACGGCATCGTGGGCGTGCCGGAAGGTCTCCCCTTTGGTGACCATATAGTCAGCCAGGTCCGTAGCGGCGAGGTATCCCTTTCCAATCGCCTCTTTCATCCTTTGACCATTGAATGTGATACCCTTGAGAAGACCGCTGGCGACCTTAAGGCATGGCTCCAGGGTATCGACGGTGTCAAAAAGGGCCTCTTTGTCCTCTTGCATATCCTTATTGTAGGTCAGCGGAAGTCCTTTCATTGTCGTCAGGAGTCCCATAAGGTGTCCGTAAACACGGCCTGTCTTCCCCCTGATCAGTTCCGGTACGTCAGGATTTTTCTTCTGGGGCATGATGCTGCTGCCGGTACAGAAGGCATCCGGCAGGTTCACGAAGTCAAACTCCTGGGTGGACCACACGATCAGTTCTTCGCTCATCCGGCTCAGATGCATCATCAGGACCGAGGATGCAAAGAGGAACTCCAGGATGAAATCCCGATCACTGACGGCGTCCATGCTGTTTCGGGAAATGGTGTCAAAACCCAATTCCT
This sequence comes from Desulfatiglandales bacterium, assembly GCA_049366815.1. Taxonomy (GTDB): domain Bacteria; phylum Desulfobacterota; class DSM-4660; order Desulfatiglandales; family HGW-15; genus CAYNYM01. Next base: position 87,263 of record JBMNCO010000068.1, read on the forward strand.
CGGCCACCATCCTGCGGTCAAGATCAAAGGTGGTGCCTGCCAGGGCCGCACTGCCCAGGGTAAGGATGTTGACTCTCCTGGAATTTTCCTGAAATCGCTGCCGATCCCTTTTCAGCATCTCGAAGTAGGCCAGGAGATGATGGGCCACCAGGACCGGCTGGGCCCTCTGCATATGGGTATAGCCTGGAATGATCAGACCGATGTTTGATTCTGCGAGCTGGAGCAGGCTCCTTTGCATCTCAATGACCAGCCCGTTCACCCTGTTGATGGCCTCCCTCACATAGAGACGGACGTCCAGGGAGACCTGGTCGTTTCGACTCCGACCCGTGTGAATCTTCTCACCAATGGGGCCGACTTTGTCCACCAGGGCCTTTTCCACAAGGGTATGGATATCTTCGTGGGTTTCATCTGAGAGATACGCGCCCCCGTCCATGGCCTCCTTGATCTCCTGGAGGGCCGAAATGATCCGGGACGTCTCTTCCTCACTGAAGACATTCTGTTTGGCCAAGGCCCGGCAGTGGGCCACGCTGCCCTGGATGTCCTGGGCATATAAACGCCGGTCAAAACGGATGGAGGCGTTGAAACGGTCCACCATTTCGTCGGTGTCTTCCTGAAAACGACCTCCCCAGACCTTCTCAATCATAAATCTTTCACCTGTCTTTTTCTTCAGTCCGCAAGAACTTCAGGGCCGGGAACCTCCTCATGCCGGAGGTCCCTTTGCTCCCTGATATTCACCGTGGCTTTCGCAAGAGATGGGCGATCTTGAGCCGAAGGGCATTGAGCCTGATAAAACCCGCCGCATCTTTCTGGTCATAGACCTCATCCTCTTCAAAGGTTGCCACTTCGGGATCATACAGGGATTTTTCGGATTTCCTTCCGACCACCGTGCAGTTGCCTTTATAGAGTTTGAGTCGTGCCACTCCCGAGACATCCTTCTGCGATTCGTCGATCAAGGCCTGGAGAGCAACCCGCTCAGGCGCGAACCAATAACCATAATAGAGCATCTCCGTGTAACGGGGAACCAGACCGTCCCGGAGGTGCATGACTTCCCGGTCCATGGTGATGGACTCTATGGCCTGATGGGCCACCCTCACGACCGTTCCGCCGGGGGTTTCATATACGCCCCTGGACTTCATCCCCACATAACGGTTCTCGACGATGTCTACCCGGCCGATGCCGTTCCTTCCGGCCACGCCGTTGAGATGGGCCAGTAGCTCCGCCGGCGTCATGGCCTTTCCATCCACTGCCACCGGATCTCCCTGCCGGAACTCTATCTCAATATAGGTGGGCCGGTCCGGGGCCTTTTCAGGAGACACGGACAGCAGGAACATATCCTCCTCGGGTTCGTTCCAGGGATCCTCGAGAACGCCACCTTCATAACTTATGTGAAGCAGATTTCTGTCCGAGGAATAGGGTTTCTCCTTGCTCACGGGAATCGAGATATTTCGGGAGCGGGCATACTCCATGAGATCCTCTCTGCCCTTAAAATCCCATATCTTCCAGGGGGCGATGATGGCCAGTTCAGGTGCAAGGGCCATGTAAGTCATTTCAAATCTGACCTGGTCGTTGCCTTTCCCGGTAGATCCATGGCTGACTGCATCGGCACCATACTCTTTCGCCACTTCCACCTGCCGCTTGGCGATCAGGGGTCTTGCCAATGATGTGCCGAGCAAGTACCCTGACTCATAAATGGCGTTGCCCCTGAGGGCCGGCCATACATAGTCCCGGACGAATTCCTCTCTGAGGTCCTCGATGATGGCCTCATCCGCCCCCGTTGCCTTGGCCTTTTCTATCAGGCCCTCCGTTTCTTCCGCCTGCCCCACGTCAGCCGCGTAGGCGATGACGGGGCACTGGTAGGTTTCCTTCAACCATGTCAGAATGACCGAGGTATCCAGCCCCCCGGAATAGGCCAAAACGATTTTATTTATTTTTTCACTCACTGTTTATGTCCTCCTTGGGCTTATTTCTGAAAATGATACGAATCACTGACCCTATTCATTTCCAGATGGATGCAAGCATCCTTCAACTACTGATGACAAATGGACTCCCTTGCCCGGGTTGATGGCTATTCCCCCTCAGGCATGAGTCCTTTAAACTTTCTCTCGGTTCGGGCACAGAAATCGCCCCTTCTATAGTGCAGCAAAGACCTCATCCAGGGCCTTGATCATAGGGTCGATCTCCGCCTGGGTTACGATGAGGGGTGGGACGAACCGCAGGACGTTCTCCTGGGCGCTGGCGACAATAAAGCCTCTTTCCATACAGGCCGAAATGACCGGGCCCACCGGTCTGTCAAGTTCCACACCTAGGATCAGGCCCAATCCTCTGACTTCCTTGACAAAGGGATATTTTGCCTTTAATGATTCGAGTCTTTCCCTGAAATACACCCCCATGTCCCTGCAATGATCGATCCAGCCGTCTTGAATAATGCTTTTGAGGACGGCCTTTGCCACCGCCGTAACCAGAGGCGTACCGCCGAAGGTCGTGGCATGGCTCCCGGGGCCGAAGGCCTCACTCAATGGTTCCGTCGAGAGCATCGCACCAATAGGGAGTCCATTTCCCAGTGCCTTGGCCAGGGTCATGATATCGGGGGTGACACCCGAATGCTCATAGGCGAACAATTTACCGGTGCGACCCATGCCTACCTGCACCTCGTCAAAAATCATCAGGACATTATTCGCCCGGCAGATCTCTCTGACCCCTTTAAGGTATTCAGGATGCGGCAACACCACCCCGCCCTCCCCCTGAATGGGTTCGAGCATCACGGCACAGACAGAATCTTCTATGGCCGTTTCCAGTGCCTTAAGATCGTTGAAGGGGACATAATCAAAACCCTCCAGCAGGGGATCATACCCGGTCTGAATTTTGCTCTGACCTGTGGCCGATAGGGTGGCCATGGTCCTCCCGTGGAATGAGCCCTTCATAGTTATGATTCGATGCCTTCCGGGACCGTACGCCTCCCGTGAATATCTTCGAGCAAGTTTTATGGCGGCCTCGTTGGCCTCGGCCCCGCTGTTGCAGAAAAAGACACGATCTGCAAAAGAATGGTTCACCAAAAGCTCGGCCAATTCGATTTGCGGTTTCGTGTAATAGAGGTTTGAGACGTGAACCAGTTCTCTGGACTGTTCCATCAAGGCCTGACTGACCAGTGGGGAACTGTGCCCAAGGGCGCATACGGCGATTCCGGCCACAAAATCGAGATACTCCTTTCCATCCTCGTCCCACACACGGCAGCCTTTTCCCCGGGTCAGCACGACCGGTGCCCTTTTGTATGTCGGGAAAAGGACCGTCTCTGCGAGTCGAATGGTTTGACTGGTTTGAAGTTCCTTGTTCATATCCAATGATCCTCGTTTATCCTCAAGGCATGGGAAATATATGATTTCTGGATGGAGCGGTCTGCGATCAGCATTCAGCGCTCAGCCTCATTCCTCGTCTTCGCATAGCTTTTGCTGATACCTGACCGCTGAGGGCCGTTCGCGCGAATCCGGAAATACCCATTTCCGGATGAGCACAAGTTAATGACTCGAACCGGGTCAGCGAACGATCTGCGTCCCGATTCCCGTCGTGGTAAAAATCTCCAGAAGAAGGGCGTGTTCCTTTCTGCCGTCGATGATGTGGGCCTTTTTCACGCCCCCTTCGATGGCCTCGAGACAGCAGTTAATCTTGGGAATCATGCCACCCTTTATGGTCCCGTCTTTTATCAGCTGATCGGCCTCGCTCGACTTGATCGTGGAGATGATTTTTCCGTCCCTGTCCAGGACCCCTTCCGTGTCGGTCAAAAGAATCAATTTTCTCGCTTTGAGTTCGGCTGCAATCCTTCCGGCCACAAGATCCGCATTGATATTATAGGTCTCTCCCTGTTCCCCGGCCCCCACAGGGGCAATGACAGGGATAAACTGGCTGTTCAAAAGACTTTCCAGGATACGGCTGTTTACGGAGACAATCTCACCCACCATGCCCATATCGATAATCTCCGGCGGCTGATCGTTGCCTTTGCTCTTGATATATTTCATTTTTTTGGCATTGATCAGCTTTCCGTCCTTACCCGAGAGTCCGACCGACTCTCCGCCGTTTCGGTTTATGAGCGAGACGATTTCCTTGTTGACCTGACCTACGAGGACCATTTCCACGACGTCCATGGTCTGTTTGTCGGTCACACGCATACCGTCCACGAATTCGGAAACAATAGACAGCCTCTTCAGGAAATCCCCGATCTGGGGTCCCCCTCCATGTACGACAATGGGGTTAAAGCCCACATACTTCATCAGGATGATGTCCAGAGCGAAGTTCTTTTTCAGGATATCATCCACCATGGCGTGACCACCGTATTTGATCACGATGGTGGCCTTGTTGAAACGCCTGATATAGGGAAGGGCCTCAATCAGCACCTGGGCCCGCGATACCTCTTTATTCGTCTCACTCATCAAAGAATATACCTGCTTAGATTTTCGTCCTCAAAAATACCCTTGAGTTTGTCGGCGACATACTTGCGATCAATGATGACTTTCTCGGGTCCCATATCCGGAGCATCAAAAGAGATCTCCTCCAGGAGTTTTTCCATGACCGTGTGAAGACGTCTTGCGCCGATGTTCTCCATGCGTTCATTGACCCTGCTCGCTATGGTGGCGATTTCTTCTATGGACGATTCCTCAAATATCAGTTCAATGCCTTCGGTCTCCAGGAGGGCCTTATATTGCGTGATTAATGCGTTCTTGGGCTCCTTGAGGATCCGCATAAAATCCTCCCTTGAGAGGGAATCAAGTTCAACCCTGATGGGAAAGCGCCCCTGAAGTTCCGGCAACAGATCTGAGGGCTTACTGAGGTTAAATGCGCCTGCCGCGATAAAAAGGATGTGATCTGTTCTCACCATGCCGTATTTGGTATTGACCGTTGAGCCTTCTACGATCGGAAGGAGATCCCTCTGGACCCCCTCTCTTGAAACATCGGGCCCGTATTTTGAGTCGGAACCCGCGACCTTATCCAACTCATCGAGAAATATGATACCGTTTTGCTCCGTCATCCTGATGGCCTCTTCAACCACCTGGTCCATATCAATAAGCTTTTGTGATTCCTCCTGGAAAAGAATTTCCATGGCCTCAGGGATCTTCACCCGCCTCTTCTTTTTTCGCGTCGGGAAGATGTTGCCGAACACCTCTTTTATATTGAACTCCATCTCCTCAAGGCCCGCGTTCGAGAAGATTTCCACCGTAGGGATATTCCTGTTTTCGACCTCAAGCTCCACATATCTCTCATCCAACTTACCGCTCCGGAGCAGGCGTCTCAGTTTCTCCCTGGTCGATTGGCCTTCCGGTCTTTCCACCCCCGTCAGTTCCAACTCCCTTTCCTTGTCATTTTGCTCCTCTTGCCGAGGCTCCTTCCGTTGCTCTGGAAGCAGAAGGTCCAGCAACCTTTCCTCCGCAAGTTCCCCAGCCTTTGCTTTGACCTTCTCCTGTTCGTCTCTTTTGGCCATATTGATGGCCAGTTCCAAAAGGTCCCTGATCATGGACTCCACATCGCGCCCCACATAGCCCACCTCAGTAAATTTCGTGGCCTCCAGTTTCAGGAAGGGGGATCGGGCAAGCCTGGCCAGACGCCGTGCAATCTCCGTTTTTCCCACACCCGTAGGTCCGATCATGATGATATTTTTCGGCGCAATCTCGTCTCGCAAATCCGGCGGGATCTGCTGCCGTCGCCATCTGTTCCGCAGGGCAATGGCCACGGACCGTTTGGCCTCTTTCTGGCCCACGATATACTTGTCGAGTTCAGAAACGATCTCTCTGGGTTTCAGGACATCCCTGAATTCATCTGTTGTTACGATTTCCAGTCCCATTTTTATCCCTTCGCTTGAATCTCTTGGACAACGATGTGTTCATTGGTGTAAAGGCAGATCGCAGCGGTAATTTTCATGGCCTCTCGAGCAATTTCGGGCGCCTCCAGATCTGAATGGATGAAAAGGGCCTGGGCTGCTGCGAGGGCATAGGGCCCCCCCGAGCCTATGGCGGCGACGGATTCGTCCGGTTCAATGACATCGCCTGTCCCTGAAATAATGAAGGTATGCTCCCTGTCCATTGCCAGCAGCAGGGCTTCAAGTTTTCTAAGGATCTTGTCTGTGCGCCAATCCTTGGCCAATTCCACGGCCGCCCTGGTCAGGTTTCCGTTAAATTTCTCCAGTTTGGCCTCAAGTTTTTCAAAGAGATTGAAGGCATCGGCCGCAGCTCCGGCAAAACCTACCAGGACCAGGTCATTGTACATAAAGCGGACTTTCACGGCCTTATGTTTCATGATGGTCTCGTTAAAGGTGACCTGGCCGTCCCCTGCCATGGCCGCCCTTCCATTCTTGCGGACGGCAAGAATAGTTGTTGCCCGGATTTTTTTCATAAAAACCCCAGTCGGTCTTGATTTGTTGTCTTTATTGGTGCTCAAGACACGGTTGATCGCTTTCTGCAACAGCCCCCAATATCTCAGCACGAATACAAAACGCGTGCTCAATGGCTCCTCGGATGGGCCTTGTCGTATATCTCCATAAGCCTGTCCAGGCTGACGTGGGTGTATTTCTGGGTCGTGGAAAGGCTCGCATGGCCGAGAAGTTCCTGCACCGAGCGAAGATCCGCACCGCCATCTAAAAGGTGGGTGGCAAAACTATGCCGTAATGAATGGGGACTGATTTCCATCATCAAGGCGCACTCCCTGCCATACCTCTTCACAATCTTGCCGATACTCCGGCTGGAAAGCCTCCCGCCCCGGCAATTGACAAAAAGGGGCGGATCATCCCTGTCCCGCTGCGCCTTTTTCCTGAGCGCCACGGCCCCATCGAGGTAATTGTTGACCGCATTGATTGCACTTTTTCCTATAGGAACAATCCGTTCCTTGTCCCCTTTACCCAGAACCCGGACCAGGTGCTGTCCAAAATCAATGCTTGACAGGTTCATTCCCGCCAGTTCGCTGACGCGGAGACCACAAGAATACAGGACCTCTAAAATGGCAAGATCCCTGAGCCCCAAAGGGCTTTCTCTGTCCGGCCTTTCCAAGAGTCTGAAGATATCGTCCACAGGGAGATGGCTTGGAATGGGCCTTTCCCTCTTGGGTGTCGAAATGTTGGCGGCAGGATTTCCGTTCAGCAGGCCCTTCCTCTCAAGGAAGGAAAGAAATGACCGGACGGCTGAAAGCTTTCTGGCAATCGTCGTTCGCTCGTAAGCCGCATAAAGGCGTCCCAGATATTCCCTGATGACAAAAAAATCAATATGGTCAACCCCGAGAGCAGGGGCCTCATCTCCGCTCAGTCCCGCCTTTTCAGCCAGAAACGTCAGGAACTGTCTGAGGTCAGTCCGGTAGTTTCTGACAGTGTGCTCCGAGCAACCTTTCTGGAATTTCAGGTACTCGGAGAATTTATCTGATAGGGCGATGAGCGACATGTCAAAAATTGTTACTAGGATGAGGAAAAATTAGTAAAATAGCATATTTTCAGCAATTAGCAATGAAAAAATGCGTGACCCGAATCAACTCTTGACTTTGTTTGACGGGTTGATGTAGTTTTGGAAATTCTTAGATTTCGTAGTGTTTTAGGCTCATAAAAATTACGAAACCCTGGTCATGGGGGTCTTGTTTCAAAAAATTAAAACAGAGCCGATTTCCATATTGCATTGAAATTCCTTCATCATTTTATCGGGCTCTTGGGGCCCCTCCTTCAGCTTTTTGGCCGGATCTTTCATCGCCCCATATCCCGATGATCAAACGATGGGTTTCAGCGGTCTCGTTGATCTGTAATTTTTTGCAACAATTCCCCCATCATGACCACCAGAAATACCACGGGGATCAGTAACCTGGAAAGGAACACGTTATGGAAAGAAAGAGTGAACAGCTAAGAAATGTCGGTTTTGTGGCCCACGTGGGTTCTGGTAAGACCTCACTGGCAGAGGCCATGCTTTTCAACGGGAAGGCAACCAACAGACTGGGCAAGGTGGATGACGGCACTTCCAACATGGATTTCGAACCGGAGGAGATTAAGAGGAAGATTACGATCAGCACCGCCATGCACCACTGCAGCTGGAAAAAGCAGATCATCAATATCATCGATACCCCGGGTGACGATAATTTTCTTTCCGACACGAGGGCCGCGCTCATGGCCGCAGACGGTGTTGTTGTTGTGATAGACGCCACGGCCGGCGTAAAAATAGGCACGGAAAAGGTCTGGGCCTTTGCCGACGAGCTGGATCTCCCGCGCATCGTTTTCATCAACAAGATGGATCGAGAACGGGCGGACTTTTCCGCCGTCGTGGATCAAACAAACAATGCCTTTGAGGCCAAGGCGACGCCGGTGTTTCTGCCCATAGGCGCGGAGGACGACTTTAAGGGTGTGGTGGACCTGATCAAAATGAAAGCCCATATTTACACCAAAGATGGAAGCGGCAATTTCGAGGATGGGGAGATTCCCGGTGAAATGGAGGATGAGATCAACGAATGGCGTGAAAAGATGATCGAAAATATCGTAGAGGCCAACGATGAACTCATGGAAAAATATTTGGAAGGGGAAGAGATCTCTACCCAGGAAATCGAGGAGACCTTCTACCAGGGTCTGAAATCAGGATCACTTGTGCCCATTGTTTGCGGTTCTGCCTCGCTCAATATCGGCGTGGCCCAATTGATGAATTTGATCGTCCAGGGTATGCCCTCACCATTGGAGAGAACACCCTTCGAGGGCACCAAGCCGGGCACTGATGAGACGGTATCGAGAATCGCTTCTCCGGATGCCCCCTTTTCGGCCATCGTCTTCAAGACAGTGGCGGATCCTTTCGCAGGAAGATTGAGTCTTCTCAGGATCGTCTCCGGAACCCTCAGCGCTGAGTCCACCGTCTATAACGTGAATAAAGAATTCAAAGAGAAATTCGGGCAGATCTTCCTTCCTGAAGGCAAAAAGCAACAATCCGTTGAGATGGCCGTGCCCGGCGACATCATTGCCATACCCAAACTCAAAGAGACCCAGACGGGCCACACCCTTTGCCAGGAAAACGATCCCATTATTTACAAGCCCGCACCGGCTCTCCCTTCGGTGATCTCTTACGCCGTCGAAGCGAAGGTGAAGGGGAGTGAGGATAAGGTCTTCTCCTCCCTGGCCAAACTGCTCGATGAGGACCCCACCTTGAAATTGGAACGGGATCAGACGACCTCTGAAATCGTCCTCTCCGGCACAGGCCAAATTCACCTCGAAGCGACCTGTGAAAAGCTGGCCCGCAAATTCGGCGTGGAGGTGAACCTGAAGCCTGTCAAGGTCCCTTATATGGAGACCGTAAAAAAGCCCGCAAAACAGATCGTGTACAGACACAAGAAACAATCGGGGGGACGTGGACAATTCGCCGAAGTCCATTTTGATCTGTCGCCCATGGAACGGGGATCCGGCTTTGAATTCGAAGAGGCCCTGGTAGGAATGAACGTCCCCCGCAATTTTGTTCCCGCCGTCGAAAAAGGCCTGCAGGAGGCTATCAGGGTGGGTGTCCTTGCCGGTTATCCGGTCGTTGATCTGAAAGTCCGCTTTTATGATGGTAAGTCCCACGACGTGGATTCTTCGGAAATGGCCTTTAAAATCGCGGCGAGCATGTGCTTCAAAAAGGCCGTTCAAGAAGCCAGCCCCGTGCTTTTGGAGCCCATCATGAAAATGGAGATCACCGTGCCGGAAGAATCCATGGGGGATGTCATGGGGGATCTCAATGGCAGGCGCGGCAGGGTCCTAGGGATGGACAGTCAAGGCAAAAACCAGGTCATCATAGCCCAGGCCCCTATGGCGGAGGTCCTGACCTACGCCCTTGATCTGAACGCCATGACCGGCGGCCGCGGGACTTTTCAGATGGAGCATTCTCACTACGAGGAAGTCCCTGCTCAATTGGCTGAAAAAGTCATCGCCGAAGCAAAGGCGGAAGAGTAGGAGTCAGTCAAATGGAGAAGGCATTCAGGGCGGGCGTTCTGACCATCAGCGACAAGGGCTCTCAGGGTCTCCGGATCGATGAAAGCGGAAAGGTCGCCGCTCAGATCCTTGAAGGGGAGGGTTTCGCCATTATCAGGCAGGATATTGTCCCTGACAAATTACAAACGATTGCAGACACCCTGGTTGATTGGGCGGACAGCGGCGATCTGGCCCTCATCCTGACCTCCGGGGGAACAGGTCTCAGCCCCAGCGATGTGACCCCTCAGGCGATGGAACAGATCCTTGACTATCAAGTCCCCGGCATGGCCGAGGCCATGAGGGCTGAAAGCCTCAAGAAGACACCCCATGCCATGATCTCGAGAGCCATGGCAGGTGTACGGAAAAGTTGTCTGATCATCAATCTTCCCGGGAGTCCGAGAAGCGTGAAGGAGAATCTCGCCGTGGTTCTGCCAGCCCTGAAACACGGCCTTTCAAAACTAGGCGGGGATCCCTCGGACTGCGCCACCCCTTAGTCGGCATTTTTTCTGTCGGCCTGACTCTATGACGGCCTATTTTGGCCCTGTTCCTGGACATGTGCAATAATTCTAGGTTGGACACACCCCCCGGACTCAATTATCGACGGACGACCTTCTCCAACCAATCCAGGTAGTCGGCATGCCCTTCAACAATGGGCACAGCGATGATCTCCGGGATTTCATAGGAGTGAATGATCTTGACGGCCTCCTCCAGCTCCTTAAAGAGGCCCTGTGTTGTTTTCATGACACAGAGCCACTCTTCGGAGACCTCCACCTTCCCATGCCACCAGTAGGTACTGCTGATGGGCCCGATCACTTGGGCACAAGCAGCCATCCTCTTTTCAACGACTTTTCTCGCCATCCGATCAGCCGCGTCCTTTTTATCGAGGGTTGTGAGAACCTGGAGATACTCCGTCATTGAACACCTCCCAAAATCCTGTGGGACTTACGCATTGAATGAGACGATCCATATCAGGATCGCCTATTTCAGTAATGGGCACCCTCATCTTTCCATGATCCTGCGCATGGCCTCGTCGAACTTTTTTGCAATCAGGACCTCATAGTCCTTTCCGGCATAGGCACGATTTTTTTTGAGATACCACTTGATGCCGTCCCAGTAGTCCTTTAACTCGCAAGGTTTTTTGAGTGAATCTAAAAACCTTTCTATTTCATTGAGTTTTTCACGTTTCAGGATGTCCTTTCTCAATTCATAGAGGTCGTTCAGTCTGTGTCTCTGATCATCCGTGAAGCCGATTTCCAGCGAACGATCCATGAGGTCTGTGACCAGGGTGTGGATTTCACCAAAGTCTTTAAGCAGGGCCATTTGATCCTTGGCCTGATCGATCATCACATCCGTTATTTCCTCCATCCTTCTCTCAAAGGCCTTTTCGAGTGTCAATTCATAGTCATCCGTATAGAAGGGGGTATTGCGCAACGACCTGAGACTGTAATGATAGTAATTCTTCAACTGCTCCAGATCCGTAATGGTATTCATATAGGAGACTTTCTGAGAAATGTTTATCCCGTCCATAAAGTCAATCAAAAGCACGCGTTGGGATTCTTCCTCTTGAATGAGGAGACCGCGTTCGCCCCTGATCGGCTGAAAGCGTTGATCACGGCTTTCTTCCATCTTTTCAATGGCAATATGACTCAAGGCGTCATTGACAGCCTCATAACGTCTTTTGATCTTTTTGCCCAACTCCAGGAAATTGATACACACCGGGCGATCGAACTGTGAATGAAACTTTTGGGCCCCTAATAGGGCAATATAAAGAAGTTTGATGAGGTTTTCATAACTGAGATACGCGCTCACATTTTCGAAACCGAAGATCCGCACCTCATCACCGACCAAATGTGTAAAAATAAAATGCCTGACCCTCTCCGGAAGCATCTGCAGGCCGTTGTAGATACGAAGGGCCTCGAAAAGTTCTCTTTCAAAAGTTGCGTATCCGATACCCACGTAGGCCCGTTTCTTATATATATATTTGAGAGGCACCTTCAGCATGAGGCTGACCATTTCAGAAAATTCCACATAATGGATGCCCCGCAGGCGCAAAATCCTTTCAAGAGCGTAGATCATTTTCCCTGACCGGACATAACGCGCCTCTTCTTCTTCCTTCCGTTCATAGGTCTCCAGATACTGCGCGGGTGCAACCTTTTCCGGAAGTCCGCTCCTTTGGTACTCTTCGAGGGCGCAATACAGATGTCCCTTGGCTGCGTATAATTCCCTGAGATAATCCTTTGAAGTGGTTCTGCCGTCTATGATTCTGTGGCAAAGGCCCCGATATTGAAAAAGGCTCCTGGCCAAATCCTCCAGGATGAGATCCTCTTCCATAGAATATAACATGGTAAAAGAACTCACAAAAAAGGCATCAAAAAGGTCTTTGTCCTTGAGATCAACCACATCCTGGATCGCATACAGAGAGAACTCCCCCCTGATCGTGTGGTGAAGGAGGTTATGGTGTTTCACAAGGATGACTAAATAGTTGCAAGCCTCTTCGTTCGCGCTGTATTTTTGGGGGATTTTTTCCCTTTCCAGCAGCAGGGCCCCGGCATGCGCATGGTCTGCGGAATTGATTTCTCGTTCATATTTTTCCCTGAGTTCCGGGATCAACCCAATGTCCCGAAATACAAAAGACTTGATCAGGGCATCAAAGAGAGCGGGCCTTTTTCTGAGCCTTGACACAATGCCTTCCAGTACCCCGATTTGGTTCTCATTCAGCCCCACGATACCGGCGGCCAGGGGGCCAAATTCTCGTTGAGCCAGGATGTGCAGGCGCTGTACATCCTGAAAACTTTCTCGGTCGCCCCGCATAAGGGCCTGTATCCGCCTGATGCTTTCAAGGATATGATCAATCAGCGATGATGCTGGATAGGCACCCCCTTGCAGTTCTGTGTCCCTGAGCGCCATGAATTCAGGGAGTACAAAACGCAGGATGGAGGGGGAATATGTGAAGAGCAGTTCGAGATCGGTGTGGATATTGTCCGGCTGAAAAAGGGCCTCCATAAAATTTGCACGCAGGCTTTCCTTCACAATCTTCGCCCTCGTGAACCAATCCTTTTGTCTCTCAGGAAGCTTAAAATTCGGTTCATCCTGGGATAACAGCCCTAAATGACTTTGATAAAAGCTGGTTATATTCGCGAAGAGGCATTCCATTTGCTCAAGTTCCGCCACCCTGATCTCCGTAATCTTGTTCCCGGCCGACTTGCTGGTCAAGGCATTGAGCATGTCAATATTCTTATCGAGGTCGATATAGGCGATCTCAATGGCCTGATTTTCAGGATTCACTTTCAGCTGGAAGCCCGTGCCCACGACAAAGGCCGTGTGATTTTCATAAAGTTGGTCGCTGAGGCTGCTCAGTGTCCCCAAATCGAGATAGTTGACATTGAACGCATCTGTTTCGTCTTCCATTCGTTTGAGATAGGCCTCCATCTCGTCCGGGCCCACGTCAGCCAATACTCTGTTGAAATTGAGGATATCACCACGGACCACATTCACAGTGATCCAAAGGAGAAGAAACACCAAGCGACTGTTGATTCCGTCAAACAGATGGACCGTGCCGTGGAATTCCAAATTGAGAAATTTTCGATAGAATATGGACATCCGTAAGGGATCGTCCTTGAGATACATGCCTTCGAACCGCTCGATGATCTCCAACAGTTCGATAACATTTTCGATCTTTCGGAGCACACCCTCGTCATAATCCGCAAGGGATTCCTTCTCCATCGGTCCCTTTTTTTTGAGTTCGCTCCAGTTTTCCAAAAATTGGAAAAGGTTCATCATTTTAAGGAGTTTCCTGGTGATCCTGCTGTGGATCCCCCCCATGGCACTGGTTTTTTCGTCCAAAAGGCGGTCCCAGTCCAACTCTCTGTTGGTCACAACCTTGACCGTTGACTCGTATAGATCGAAAAGTTCGCCCAATTCCTCCTGATTCAGGTCGGATTTTTTGGAGGCCACAATCTCAGCCATGCTCATCAGACGGCAAAAGCGCAAGAGATTTAAGGCCTGGAGCGGGGGATAGGTCCTTGCCAGATCCGAAACCGGCTTAAGGGTCTTTTCGTTCATTTTTCCGGATAGAATGCGCCCCATTGTGGTGTGCCCCACAACGATAAGAAACAGCTCCTTCAATTCCCCATGGGTGAAACCGAAAAGCGAGAGAACCTCCAGATTTTCCAAAAGCCGCGTCTTACCGCCTTCGATCTTGTCCGGGTTGAGATAGCTCTCGATGCGTTGGAGTCGATTGACCTTGGACATCAACCTCATGACATCGATGAGGCCGGCATACCTTCTCTTCTTATTGGCCAGAGGCTCCCTGAGTCGCTCCATGAAGAGTTCCGGCAGGCTGGCATAGCTTCCGGTCTTGATCTTTTTCAATACATTGAGTGTCCGGATGACATAATCAAAGGTATCCTTATACTCCGAAAGGAAAGGAAGAGGGCAACCCGCGATCCGTGATTTCATCACTTCCTCACGCAGGTCTTTCAGAAAAATTCCCTGAGGCTTCTTCTGCCCCAGATAGATCAACATGTAATCAGGCGTATATCCGCTTGTCGAAAACCGTCTCTGCCACTCCTCCCTGATGGGGTCCGGGAAAAGGGGCTTGAGGAAGATCTTGTTATAATAATTGGACAGGACCTTGCTCCAGGTCTTGTCCTGGTCATAGGCGAATTCATCGTCGAGAGGAAAATTGAGGTACGGCAGCTGATCCATATCGCCGAGCGACACAGCGCCCAGAGGTTTGCCGCCCAAGAGTCTGTCCCAGACATCCTTCTCGACATAGGGGGGATTCAGATATCTTTGAAAGTCATATGTGTTGACCTGAAGGGTCCTGCCCTTTGCCGGGTATTTCTTTCTGGTTTTAAAGAGATGGCTGAACAGATGAAAGCTCTTTTCTTCTTGCTCAGTCTTAAAGGTGACCTCAATGGTCTGATCGGTGCTCAATGGAAGGCGACAAGAAATGATGAAGATTTCTCCATCAGGCTTTAAAAGATCATAGACCTTCCCAAGGATGTAATACACATAATTCTCGAGACGCCTCTTGGACATGGCCCCACCGGACTGGGGGATGAATTTCTCCATAAAGAGGATCTGATAGATATCCTTGGGGAAAATGACCAAATCGAGCGTTTCGTTGACACTCCGCAATTTTTCGAAAGAGTCTAAGACAACAAACTGGTGCTCCTTGAAACGTAGGGATAGATCGTTGATGATGAGATCATCGGCATGGGTGAGGATGCCTATTTTGTGGATCTCTTTGAGGTATTTTTTTCGATGGAAATGAATGATCTTGCTGATTTCGTCGGTCTTGCTTTTTATATTGCTCAGGGAGTTCGATACCAGATGGACGGGGATCAGATAATAAGGCTTACCTAAACGGGAAAACCGCTTGAGCAACCCGATGCGTTTGTAAATCCTGTTGATCTCCCTGTAGTAGTCCTTGATTTTCTCAGGATCTTCGGATGCGGTGATGGACTGAAAAAGCGCAATATCCCTGGGGCTCAGCCGGTCATACACTTCATAAAAACCGAAACCATAGGCGTTACCGCCAAACCGGCTGGGGAGTTGGGAGGGATGTTTGCGGGCGGCGAAGGTTCCGGCAGGAATTTCACTCTCTTCAATGCCGAGACTTTCAAAGTCTTCGGATTTGATGAAATCAAATGAATCGGCCAGCCATAAGACCTCTTGAGGTAAAAAATCCATCATAACCATCTCGGCACCAATTAAAAAAACCTACGCAATAACAAATGGATTGCGTCGGGATTCTCACCGTCGGCCCTCTGTCCGGAGGGAGCCCTTGATAAAAGACTCACCGCTGCGAGATCTCCCCTATATACCATTCTGTAACATAGGCCAATCCATCCTCTATGTAAAATGAAAAGCCCTATCTTTCAGACAGGGCTCTTGTCATGAAGCAAAAAAACGGAACGTCAATTGACCTCGCGCCCCTGATGAGCACTATAACCGCCTTTTTATCCGGCAGAGGTTATGTGAAAATCGCCTGCAGTGCGCTCCCTGCCCTATTTATAACAAAAAAATCGTTCCCGGATCAAAATGAACCTTGGACAGGTATAGTTTCTCGGGTTAAGATTGCTGTCTGGCTCATAGCGTCCTCTTGTGGACACCTACAGACCGTAGCTATATTGTGATGACAATGTATTTCTTCATTTACGGCCCTTATCAAGCCGTTTTGGAAGGCACTCGACAATTTTATGCGCAATATCTGGATTTTGGCTATTGTCAACGAATAAAAAATATGGTATGCAATGCGCCGCTGATTGGAGTATTTGTTGATGGGTATGATCATGGTATGGCAACAAAATCCTATATGATTGTTTTGGCTCTGAATCTAATAACCTAAATATGTCTATGTTAAGGAAAGGAGAGAACAGTGAATATCGTAGTCTGTTTAAAGCAAGTTCCTGATACGGAAACCCAGATCAAGGTGGCTCCCGACGGTAAATCCATTGCTCAGTCGGACATCAAATGGGTCATGAACCCATACGACGAGTTTGGTGTCGAGGAAGCGCTTCAGATCAAAGAGAAATTCGGTGGCGAAATCACGGTAGTGGGTGTGGGCCCCAAAAGGGTCACGGAATCCATTCGCACAGCCTTGGCAATGGGGGCGGACAAGGGGATCCTCGTCAGTGACCCGGCCCTTGAGGGAAGCGATTCAATCGCGACTGCAAAGGCCCTGGCCGCTGCCATCAAGAATCTTGGGCCTGATCTAATCTTTGCAGGACAGCGTGGAGTCGATGACGACAGCGGTTTGGTAGGTCAGTCCCTGGCTGAATTCCTGGACATCCCTCATTTTTCCATTATCTTGAAAGTCGATGTGGCCGAGGACGGCAAATCCGTCAAGGTCAAGAGGCCGGTTGAGGGTCAGACACTGACCATCGAAGCCAACCTCCCGGCGCTTATCACCGCACAGAAAGGATTGAATGAACCCAGATACGCCTCGCTCCCGGGGATCATGAAGGCCAAAAAGAAACCCCTCGAAGAAAAGACCCTTGCCGATCTTGGACTGGATGCTTCCGAATTTGGCGAAGCGGCAAGAAAACTCAAGGTCCTCCAGCTGACACCTCCTCCGGAGCGGCAGGCCGGCAAGATTGTCGATGGAGATTCACCTCAAGCCAAGGCCTCGGAACTGGCCAAGCTGCTTCATGAGGAGGCCAAGGTCATTTGACCAAGGTCGGTTTTTGAATTCCCGACTTTCAGACTGCTTGAAGGAGGGTCAGTCGAACCTTGACGCCCCCTTAAAACGGCAAATCCTATCTTCACCTATAGAGAAAAAAGGAGACGGAAAAAATGGCACAAGGAGTGATGGCAATCGCTGAACAAAGAGACGGAGAAATCCGTAAAGTATCTTATGAAATGGTGAGTGAAGCAAAGCGTCTTGCAGATGCACTCGGGCAGCAGGTCACGGCTGTTCTGCTCGGGGCCAATGTAAAAGAAAAGGCCGCCGCCCTGGCGCATTACGGTGCAGACAAGGTCGTGGTCGCCGATGATCCGAGGCTGGAGCCCTATACAACGGACGCCCATACCGGCGTGCTCGCCGATCTGATTAAATCCGAAGATCCTCAAATCGTAATCATGGGTGCATCTGTGCAGGGAAAAGACCTTGCAGCGCGCCTCTCCGCACGTCTCGGCACCGGGATGGCCCAGGATTGCACGGCCTTTTCAATCGAAGGCGGCAATCTCGTGGCCATCAGACCCATTTATGCAGGCAAGGCCTATGCCAAGGTGACTTACAGCAACACACCACAAATGGCCACGGCCAGACCGAACGTCATGAAACTCAATGAACCGGATACGTCCAAATCCGCCGAAGTCGTCGATGCGGCCATCTCCCTGGATGACAGTGCGCTGAAAACCAAGGTCGTTGAGGTCGTGAGGGATGAAAGCGGAAAGGTCGACCTGACCGAAGCGGACAGGATTGTTTCAGGTGGACGCGGCCTGAAAGGCCCGGAGGGATTTAAGGTCCTGGAAGACCTTGCCGCCGTGCTGGGAGCCACCGTGGGGGCCTCCCGCTCTGCCGTCGACGCGGGTTGGAGAGACCAAACCGATCAGGTTGGGCAGACAGGCAAAGTGGTCTCACCGAATCTTTACATTGCATGCGGTATTTCAGGAGCGATTCAGCACCTGGCGGGCATGAGCACCTCGAAGGTCATCGTGGCCATCAATAAGGATCCCGATGCACCCATCTTCCAGAAATCCGATTACGGTGTCGTGGACGACCTGTTTAACGTGGTCCCCGCTCTGACCGAGGAAGTCAAGAAATACGCATAATTCGATAGGATCAACGATTCACCTGAGGGTAGGGCGGGCACTATGCCCGCCCTTTTTTCTCTTTCTCTGCCGCCCTCATATCCAGAATTATCTATCCTGGCCTGAAAAGGGGCGGGATCACGCCTTCGACATATCACCCGGGAATCTATCCCATTAGAGCAACCCCAAAAAGTCTTCCAGGGTAAGCGCTTCCAACTCCCGGGCGGCCTCTGTCCTGCCCACGGGAAGCTCGATCAGAGATTCCTTTGAGGCAGGGTGGATGAGATGACCCAGGGTATCATCGTTGGGTTTTTCGAGCCAGGCGCTCACCAGCAATACAGGCGCCCTCACCTCTTCGAGTTCCTCCCACATGGCCTCAGCCATCTGTTTTGGGGTGCCGGAGGCCAAATGTGGCGACGTAAAATACCGATCCAGTAAGACCGCCACAGGCACATGGGTCTCCTTCTCAATAAGCTGCTGCAGTTTCTGCAGATAGGCCTTCTCGTACACCTCAGGAGTCATTCCCTCCTTTTCGAAATCCTGTTCAACCATGACGCCGTATTTCAAGCGCAACGATTGAACTCCGCCAAGGACATCTGGACACCAGATGTTGTAAAGGGGGAAATCCTTCTCTCCTTGATCTGGTTCCTTTGAAGCATACCTATGTTCAAACGGTCCCTCGGTGAATCCCGAGAGCGTGAGGCCCTGGATAGGATCGCTCGGCCATGAGGAACCTTGACCGGCGCCGGCAACCTGCGATTCCGGCCAATCCGTCCCTTCGTAAGGCCCGATAAGCTCTATAAGAGTACCCGGTTTCAGCGGATGGAACAGGCCGTCCCTCGTCGTAAAGCCTATTTCGTGATGCCCACAGCGTGGACAGGTCCTTGATGTTATAATACCCTTCATTTCCATATGATTACCCATACTAAATTAATTTTGTTTATTGGAATGGAAAGCCATGCCTGGAATACAGTCCCTTTTTGAGTCCCTAGCAATTATCCGACCCTCATGTCAAGAACCTTTACGACGGAAGAAAGATATGTGCTGCATTTCAAAAATTTCTCCTATCATTATCATTATGATCCAAGAAATTGATTGACAAAAACCAATATTTTAATAGACTACAGGTTTTATGGCGGTGTAGCTCAGTTGGTCAGAGCATGCGGCTCATATCCGCAGAGTCACTGGTTCGAGTCCAGTCACCGCCACCATATAAACGCATCCTCGGTATTGACATTCAACAAGGGAATCTTAATTTATTTCATCAAATCCCAATCGGGGCGCGATGCCGATGAACCTTTTGCCCTTTGACAGCGACGCCTTGAGAACTGTCGGTCAGGCACATGATATTGCAGAAGACAGGCTAGCGGATTTTTATAAATTTTCCATTGGCCAATGGAAGAGGCATCGCTATGATGTAAAGACCCTTCACGAATTAAAGAGCGAAGAGATCACATCCAACGCCTTTGCATTACTTAACCGGTATGGACGGGTAAAGGGTGATTTTGAATTAAAGACAAGAGACTGGGATTTTTACTTTATCTGCATCCAAGATCACGAAATTCGAAAGGCACTCAAAAGCGATCGCAATCTCAAGCTGTTGCCTCTCCTTGTTTATGTATTGACACACGAACTGGTACACATCGTGAGGTTTTGTAACTTTTCCCAGAGGTTCGAGGCACCTGCGCGGGGAAGGGCGGAAGAGGAGCGGGTGGTTCACGAAATCACCCACAAAATTCTTGAGAGTCTGCCCTTATCCGAACTTGATTATGTTCTCGCATCCTATGAGGGACACAGGATGTGTCGGACGACGTTTTCATAGAGCTTTATTTGGTGGGAGGTCACGGGAAATGCCGGTATACGAATACGAGTGTACAAAATGTGGTCACCAGATGGAAGTCTTCCAAAAGATATCTGAGGCCCCGATTGAAAGTTGTGAATTGTGCAACGGCCAGATAAAAAAGCTGATTTCTCAAAGCTCGTTTCACCTTAAGGGAACGGGATGGTATGTGACAGATTATGCTTCCAGAAACAAAACGAGCGCGCCCACAAAGGAAACGGCTCCGGAAAAAAAGGACGCCGCTCCCAAGAGCAAAGCGGAGTCCGGAAGCAAGTCAACCAAGCAACCTTCGGGAACGGCCGTCAATAAGCCGAAAGATTGATATGAAGATAGAGGACAGCATGTTGCGGTTGCTGTCTGACCTCATCTAACGCGGCCTACTGACAAGGCAGAAATATTTGCAAACTCATGAGAATATTTGACACCGGACGAGTCCAGGATAAACTCATAAACAGGTTGGAAAGAAAAGAAAAGAATGAAGCTTTCCACCGGGATAGGTTTTTTAAGTTTAAATTGACGGATATCCAGAGCAGGCTGACTCAAGCCTTGCTCATGGAAAAAATTGTCGAAACCGATAACCCTTCCGCCTTGTCTGACCTTTTGTCCAAAGGGCTCAGAAAGTTGCTCAAGCTCAATGAGTTTGACTACAAATATTTCATCGCCCCTTTGCGTGATCTTCTGCCCCGCCCCAACCCCATATCCCTCTATATGACCCAATATATCCTGGAAGTGGTCATGAATGATCCGAGTGTGA
This sequence comes from Desulfatiglandales bacterium, assembly GCA_049366815.1. Lineage (GTDB taxonomy): Bacteria > Desulfobacterota > DSM-4660 > Desulfatiglandales > HGW-15 > CAYNYM01. Next base: position 108,050 of record JBMNCO010000068.1, read on the forward strand.
TCGATATTTACGGAACTGACCACGAGATCTACAGGGTTGTTAACGATGTCATCACTCAGATCAATATAAAATTCGAAAGAACTGAAAATGAAATTCTTGAACAACTCGCCCGCACCAAGACCCTTACCCCCGGTTCAAGGGAATACGATATAGCCTTGGAAGAGCTTTTCAGGAAAAAGCTGGGGGATCCCCAGCAATCTTGAGTCGTTGCACAGGCCTCTGCATCGATTCCTCCGTCCCATGTGCGCCGCAGGTGCCGTCCGTTCCCGCTTGCCTGACCCTATTTTCTAATCTGCAGATAGATATCGGTTTTATAAGTCGTGTATTTTGATTCGCACCAGTCTGAAGAAAGGGTGACTAAATGACAAGAAAATTAGCGCTTCTG
>JBMNCO010000069.1:0-2214 GCA_049366815.1 Desulfatiglandales bacterium
TTCCATGGCCTCTTCATCCCCGGGCTGAATCCTTGATCCGCAGAAGACGTTGAACTGTCACCGCCGGTGAACACCGGACCCATGTGTGGCGGTGAGGTTTCGGACCCTACCTTCTTATCTGCTTGATATTCCAGGTCATCACATAGACGCATTTTCTGTTTATATATGCCGATGAGGCTAATGTTTCGAGGCATGGAACAAATTGGGGCTTTTGGCGGATTTTTTCTGTGGCAGCGCTGCCACGGTTTATCCGGTTGCAGTGCACAGGGAGTTACAGCCCTTTGATATGAGGAAAGCCGCAGATAATGGATTTGGTAAATCTGTCCGTGTGGGTCCTTCGGGCTCACGGGAACCAAAAGCGGGTAGAACAGATGTGTGGGTTAGGAAGGGTGGTTTTCTTGCAGGTTGACTTGTGGTGCATGGGGACCTTGTGTCCTATAGCTGAGGGCGTTGCGGATATTGATGACGTGGGCTCGATGCATGAGGCGATCTATGATGGCGTGTGTGATGGAAGCATTTCCCAGGGCCAGTGCCCATTCCTCAAAGCTGATGGCGGTGGTAATGATAAAGGAAAGCTTTTCATGGCAGGCGGAGACCAGATCCAGTAGCAGGCTGGGATACTCGGGTTTAGTCCGGATATGGTTGACATGGTCGATGATCAGAAGATCGAGCCGTGCGAGTCTGGAGATCATCTCATCGGTGCTGTCATCGGCCAGTGTTGCATAAAGTCTTGCAAGAAGTCCCTGGAAGCTTTCGAAGTGGACTTTGAATCCTGCCTGGCAGGCCTCGATGCCCAGGGCGGAGGCCATATGAGTCTTGCCTGCGCCTGTTTTAGCAATAATAATAAGTGGTTGTCGATTCAGGATAAAGCTTAGATCCTTGAGGTTTCTGAGCTGCTCAGTATTTAGGCCGGGCTGGAAGTTCCAGTCGAAGCTATCGAAGGTCATGTTTTGGGAGAGGCCGGCATTTTTTATCCTTCGTTTTACTGATCGATTTTTGACTGCGGCAAGTTGGATCTCCACCAACCGAGATATAACCTGAAGATGGCTTTTATCGTGAGCGTGCTCGAGAGCGTCATCCAGGGCCTCGGCCATATCCTTGAGGCGCAATGCGCGAAGCTCCTCTTTGACTTTTTCTAAAAGGACGGGGGTCATTGTTCATTCTCCTTGTCGTCATCAACCAGATTGTCATAGAAATCGGCTTCGTGTGTTTCTACGGCACAGGCACGAAGCCACTGGCGGACATTTTCCGGCATTTGCCTTGATGTGGATTGTGCCTTGGGTTTTTTCCCCATAAGGATCCTGAAGACGGCATCTGCGCTGTAGGCGCCGTAGCGTTCGGCATGGGCAAGGGCACCGGCTAGGACATCGTTGCCGTGTCGGTCCGCGTAGGTCAGGATACGTTGCAAGTGATAACCGGCTGCGGCCCGGCGGTGTTTTTTGAGCCCTTCATAAAAGCTTCTTGCGGGTTGCCCCAACTGGAGGAAGGCTTTTTCAAGAAGCCCGCTCTGTCCGGTCATTTTCTTGTAGAGCTGTTCGTGTTCGGGCAGGACCTGTCGTTCATATCGATCCTTGATATAGGTGTGCTTGCAGTCCAGTTCCTGGTTGACCCAGATTTCGAGGTGATCGGCGTAGAGCCGGACTTTTGCATATTGTCCGACAAGATGTGGGCTTGCGCTGTAGCGGTTGGTATCGACGGCCACGCAGAAATCCGGGTGGATCAAGCGATCCACCTCCTTATAGACCTGAGCATTGAGGTGTTGAGATAGCGGCTTGAGATAGGGTCTTTCGATTCGGAGTCGATCTATGGGGCGTTGTCTTAGGGTTCCGTGGATGCGGACATTGGCCTTTTGGGCCCGCCACTGATCGGCCCGGTCATTTAGATCGTCCATATCCTGGAACTCGCGGCCGGCGAGGAAGTTATTTTCAATGTAGTGGAAGGGCCGTTCCACCTTGCCGTGGCGCTCTTTTGCCCCGGGTGGCAAGATGACGATCTTGAAGCCGTATTGATCGGCAAATTTCTGAAACGCCGGATTGATCCAGATTTCCGAAGGGCCTTTATGACATCCGACTGTGGTCATATTATCATAGGTCATGGTCTCGGGGACCGCCTCCAACTCCTGGAAGGCCTGTTCGTGAAGACTGATGACGCTTTCAAGGGTTTCGTCGGGGAAGTGGCGGAAAAACAGCCAGCGGCTGTAGCACAGCACAATGG
>JBMNCO010000070.1:0-12484 GCA_049366815.1 Desulfatiglandales bacterium
CTGCGCTGATAATGACGATAATGTTATGAAACAGATTTAACATTATAGACCCAAATAAAAATCACAAAAGAATTCGTATAAAAATATTCAATGAGGCCCAGGATGTCAAGCAATTTTTAAGAAAAATGCCATTTTTTTCACTGCCCATTGGAATATTACAGCGTGCAGCTGTAAATTCAATGGACTGCCCCCCCCACAGATTGTCCCGGCCCTCATCATGCATGTTGCTCTCCTTTTACTCTTGCAGAAATGATGAGAATATGCTTTTCTCGTTGAACGCGGCGGCACAGGCGGTATCTCACGGCCCGACAAATAACTCCCTGTTACACTATTTTGTTTCCATCCAGAAATACATGATTTCTGGATGGAGCGGTCTGCTATCGGCATTCAGCGCTCAGCCTAATGCCTTGTCTTTGCATAGCTTTTGCTGATAGCTGATCGCTGAGGGCTGTTAGCGCGAATCCGGGAATCCTCATTTCCGGATGAGCACTATTTTGTTTTAATATCACCTTTGCACCTGACACAGGAGAGTGCTGGCGTTTGCGCGGTTGCCTCATACAAGGGCGGGGCAAAGACATATCAAAAGGAGGACCCATCCCCGTGACATCAGAACTCAAGATTTCTTTTGAACATGACAGGCTGGTGGTGCCGGATCACCCCGTTATCCCTTATATCGAAGGGGACGGCATCGGTCCCGATATATGGCGCGCATCGGCGCGGGTCATCGATCATGCCGTTGCATCTTGCTGGCAGGGAGCCCGTCAAATCACATGGAAAGAGGTTCTTGCAGGGGAAAAGGCCTTCAACCAGACCGGACAGTGGCTGCCCCAAGAGACCATCGACGCCTTCCAGGAGTACCGGGTCGGCATCAAAGGCCCTCTGACCACACCCGTTGGTGAAGGAATCCGGAGCCTCAATGTGGCCCTCAGACACAGGCTCGATCTCTATGCCTGTGTGAGGCCTGTCCGCTATTTTACCGGCGTTCCCAGCCCGGTGAAGGAGCCCCACAAGGTGGACATGGTGGTATTCAGGGAGAACACCGAAGACGTCTACGCAGGTCTCGAACTGGAATCAGGTAAAGATGAGACAAAACGGCTCATGGACCACCTCTCCAGTGAATACGGGTGGCACATTCGACCGGATTCCGGGATAGGGATCAAGCCGATCAGCAAGTCGGGCAGTGACAGGCTTATAAAGTCTGCTATTGAATATGCCATTGCTCATCAGCGACGAAGTGTCACCCTGGTGCACAAGGGTAATATCCAGAAATTCACTGAAGGCGCCTTTCGGAAATGGGGATACCAGCTCGCAAGGGAATCCTATCCGGACAGGACGGTGACCTGGGAGGAGCTCGACGGGGCGGCGCTCCCGGAGGGTAAGATCCTGATCAAGGATACCATTGCGGATATCTTCTTCCAGCAGGCCCTGACGCGCCCCGGAGATTTTGAAGTGATCGCCACTATGAACCTGAATGGGGACTACATCTCAGACGCCCTTGCGGCCCAGGTGGGTGGGGTCGGCATGGCCCCCGGCGCCAATATCAACTATGAAAAGGGTTACGCCCTCTTCGAGGCCACCCATGGGACGGCCCCCAAGTATGCCGGGCTGGACAAGGTGAATCCGTCATCCCTGATCCTGAGCGGGGCCATGATGCTGGACCATATGGGCTGGTCAGAGGCCGCTCGACGGATAGAAAGCGGATTGGAGAAGGCCTTTATATCGAAAAAGGTCACCTATGACCTGGCCAGGTTGATGGATGGTGCGGAGGAAGTCTCCTGCTCCGCCTTTGCCGACCTTGTATGTGAATATATGGTATAACCTTCAGAGATCCGCTCACCTGCGGATCGAACAATGGAAAAGCGGAGAGTCAACATGTCAAATGTCGTGGTTGTGGGAACCCAGTGGGGTGATGAGGGCAAAGGGAAGGTGGTTGACCTCCTGGCAGCCGGGGCCGACCTGATCGTCAGGTTTCAGGGCGGCAACAATGCGGGTCATACCCTTGTGGTAAACGGCGAACAGACCATCTGCCACCTCATCCCCTCGGGTATCCTTCACAAAGAGAAAAAATGCCTCATAGGGAACGGTCTCGTGGTGGACCCCGAGGTGCTCATCGACGAAATAAACACGCTGCGGGATAAGGGCGTGTCCGTCGGCCCCGAGAATCTCTCATTGAGTGAAAAGGCCCATCTCATCATGCCCTATCACAGGGCCCTGGATGAGGCCAGGGAAGCGGCCAAGGGAAAGGATAAGATCGGCACGACCGGCCGGGGTATCGGCCCCTGCTATGAGGACAAGGCCGCCCGAACCGGGATCCGGGCCATCGACCTCCTCGAGCCCGACACCCTGGCGGAGAAGATCCGGCGCAACCTCGAGGAAAAGAACTTTATCCTCGAAAAATTTCTGAACGCCAGACCGCTGGACTACCAAGGCATTTATGAAGGGTATCTGTCCATGGGGGAAATATTGAAACCCTATGTAACCGATGTCTCACTTGAGATCGATCAGGCCATAAGGGCAGGAGAACGCATCTTGTTCGAAGGTGCACAGGCCACCCATTTAGATATCGACCATGGGACCTATCCCTTCGTTACCTCCTCCAACCCCATTTCCGGGTCGGCCTGTGCAGGGGCGGGCGTGGGCCCGGACAAACTGCACCACATCATCGGCATTCTCAAGGCCTACACGACCCGTGTGGGCGCCGGGCCCTTTACGACGGAACTCGATGACGAAATCGGGAATTATATCCAGGAAAGGGGGGTCGAATTCGGGGCAACCACAGGAAGGCGTCGCCGCTGCGGATGGCTCGATCTCGTGATGGCCAAGGATTCCGCCCGGTTGAACGGGTTGACGAGCCTGGGCATCACCAAGCTGGATGTCCTTACCGGATTGGAAAGGCTGAGGATATGCACGGCCTATGACTGTATGGGAGAGAGGCTTGAATCCAGGCCGGCCAGTATCAAAAGGATTGTCCAGTGTAAGCCCGTGTACGAAGAACTCTCCGGCTGGCATGAAGACATCACTTCTGCGAAATCCCTGGATCAGCTTCCCAAGCAGGCCCAGGCCTACCTGAGGCGCATCGAAGAGGTCACGGAGGTCCCTCTTTCCATGGTATCCGTGGGCCCCGGGCGGGACCAGACGATCGTGATAAGGGATCCCTTCGCCTCTTAGCCCCTTACAGTTAAAGACAAAAGGGTTGGATGGAAGCCGCCTCCTTCCTGCCTTGTGTGTTCATAAAAGAGTAGTCGTACAATATGCCCCATCGTAACATTTCAGCCCTTTGAAAAATTCGAAAGGACATCATGCGCCCTTTCTTGTGTTCCGAAGCTCCCGGACCGGTCACTTCAGAAAGGGTGCATGATTTCCACACAGTTATTGGAAAGGGCTAAATTCATAGGCCCCATCAAGTTTGACACCATGCCCACCTATGACAAGACATATGACGTCATCGTGGTCGGCGCCGGACATGCCGGTTGCGAGGCCGCCCTTGCGGCGGCCCGCATGGACCATCCCACCCTCCTGCTGACCATCAATCTGGACCACATTGCGGCCATGAGCTGTAACCCGGCCATAGGGGGCCTGGCAAAGGGCCACCTGGTCAAGGAAGTCGACGCCATGGGTGGGGAAATCGCCAGAAACGCCGATGCGACGGGCATCCAGTTCCGTCGGTTGAACACCCGCAAAGGCCTGGCTGTCCAGGGCTCCAGGTCCCAAAACGATATGGCTCTCTATAGCAGGCGCATGAAGTCCGTCCTCGAGCGACAAGAGAACTTGGATATCCGCCAGGCCATGGTCGACGGCCTGCTTATAAAGGAGGGCAGGGTCCGGGGTGTCGAAACCCACATCCACGAAAGGTTCATTTCAAAGACCGTCATCCTCACGACAGGGACCTTTCTGCGAGGACTCGTCCACATCGGAATGGACCGTTTCCCCGCCGGTCGCATGGGCGATCCCCCTTCTTCCCGGCTCTCCGAGCAACTCACGCGGCTCGGATTCGAGGTGGGAAGGCTCAAGACGGGAACGACCCCCCGGCTGAACGGCAGAACCATTGATTACAGCGGTCTGGAGGTCCAGCCGGGAGATGAAAATCCCCGGCCCTTCTCCTTTTCAACGAAAAGCATACCCCTTCCCCAGGTGCCCTGTCATATCACCTACACCAATGACAAGACCCATGCGGTCATCCGTTCGGGTCTGGATCGCTCCCCCCTTTATGCAGGAATCATCACGGGCGTGGGGGCCAGGTACTGCCCTTCCATAGAGGACAAGATCGTCCGGTTTCCCGAAAAGGAACGCCACCAGATCTTTCTGGAACCCCAGGGACTGTCCACATTGGAGGTCTATCCCAACGGCATACCCACCAGTCTCCCCATTGACATCCAGGTCAAGATGGTGCGCTCCATTGCGGGCCTTGAAAGGGCCGAAATCCTCAGACCCGGTTACGCCATAGAATATGACTACGTCGACCCTCTGCAGCTCAAGCCCACCCAGGAGACCAAGCTGGTGGAAGGGCTCTATCATGCCGGTCAGATCAACGGCACCTCAGGTTACGAGGAGGCGGCGGCCCAGGGCTTCATGGCCGGGATCAACGCGGCCCTGAAGATTCGAGGGGAAGATCCGCTCATCCTTGAGAGGTCTCAGGCCTATATGGGTGTGTTGATAGACGATCTGGTCACAAAGGGGACCAAAGAACCGTACCGCATGTTCACCTCACGGGCCGAGTACCGCCTCCTTTTGAGGGAAGACAATGCCGATTTTCGACTCATGGAGATCGGCCACGGTCTGGGGCTTGTTCCGGATGATACCTTCCGGGCCTTCTGCAGGAAAAGGGATGACACAGAGGCCCTCATTGCTCGTCTGAATCATGTGACGCTGCGGCCCGAACAGCAGGTGCAGGACAGACTGGAGGCCCTGGGTTCGACGCCCATCAAAAATATGACGTCCCTGGCCCAGCTGCTGAAGCGATATGAGATCTCCTTCGATCACCTTCGTATCTTCGATCCGGGACTTGGAGACATGGATGAAATCGTTGTCGAAGAAGTGGAGACCCGGATCAAATACCAGGGCTACATCGACCGGCAGGAACGGCAGGTGGAGAAACTGAAAAGGATGGAAAATTCGAGGCTCCCTGAGGACCTGGACTATGAATCTGTTTATGGGCTCACGAAGGAGGTCCGGGAAAAACTGAGAAGGGTCAGGCCGAGGTCATTCGGGCAGGCCTCCCGGATCTCCGGGGTCACCCCTGCGGCCTTGATGGCCATTCAGGTGCATTTGAAAAGAAAGACCAGTAATGGCAGGGAGTCAGAGGCCTGAATCTTAAAACGTGACAGTTTTGTGACACCCGGATCCGTCCTGAGGTTTCTTGGAAGCGGTCAGTCCGTTTAAAAGGTTGACCGCTTTTTTAAGGAGAAATGAGACATGGAGCAGCAAACCGACTATCCCAGGAAGAGAACCTTCTATGAAGCCTGTCCCGACTACACCAGACCGCTCTATGAAATGCCGCAGAAAACGCGCGAAAGGATGCAAAGGCGTTTGGCCTTCCTGTACGGCAAGGGGCAGGCCGAAAAATATATTACTGAGCTTGAACGCATCTTGAAGGTGCATTGTGCACACAAGCCCCCTGAGATGCTCGAAAAAGAGAAGAACTATGATCCCGATGAGCGCTTCTCTGAAAAAGACATGATACTCATAACCTACGGGGACATCGTAATAGGGGATGGGGATGCGCCGCTCTCCGCCCTTCACAGTTTCGTGAACACCTACAACCAGGGGGCGATCAACACCATTCATCTGCTGCCGTTTTTTCCGTACTCGTCTGACAGGGGTTTTGCCGTTGTCGACTTCAGGCGGGTGGACCCAAAACTCGGTACATGGGCCGATATCAGGGAGAAAAAGAGACGCTACGATCTCATGTTCGACGCTGTGCTCAATCACGTCTCGTCCCTGAGTGAGATGTTCAGGGAATTCAGGAACGGAAACCCCCGATACCTCAATTCTTTCATCGCCTACAATTCCCCTGAGGATCTGACTCAGGACCAGCGAAAAAAGATATTCCGCCCCAGGACTTCCGATATCCTCACGCGGTTTGAGACCATCGAGGGGCCCAAATGGGTCTGGACCACCTTTTCCGAAGATCAGATCGACCTGAATTTCCGCAATCCCGATGTGCTCATGCAGGTGGTGGACAGCATCCTGTTCTATATCAGGCACGGCGCGGACATCTTGCGCCTGGACGCTGTCACCTATATATGGGCGGAACCCGGCACCGAAAGCATCCATCTGCCTCAGACCCACGAGATCGTCAAGCTGCTCCGGGATGTGGTCGACGCCGTGGGATCGGGTGTCGCTTTGATTACGGAAACAAACGTGCCCCACAAGGACAACGTCTCCTATTTCGGCAATGGATACGATGAGGCCCATATGGTCTATAACTTCGCATTGCCACCCCTTGTGCTTCAGGCTTTCTACAGGGGGGATGCAGGTTACCTGTCCGGATGGGCGGCGGAGATCGAACCGCCCTCCGATTCAACCACCTTTCTCAATATCCTGGACACCCATGACGGGATCGGGCTCATGGGCGTGAAGGAGATCCTTCCCGGCGAGGAAATCGAGTATATCGTAGAAACCGCCCAAAAGAGGGGCGGCTATATCTCATACAAAATGAGAGAAGACAAGACCGAGGAACCCTACGAGATAAACACCACGTGGTGGAGCGCGATCAACGATGCCGACGCCGGTGAAGATTTGACCCTGCAGGTGAGGCGGTACCTTGCTTCACGCAGCATCTCTCTGGTCCTGAAGGGCGTGCCGGGAATTTATGTACACGGGGCAATTGGGAGTGCCAATGATCACGAAAGGGTCCGGGAGACCAGGGTCAGACGGGATGTGAACCGGGGCCTCATCGATGCACGCACTGTGGAAGAGGACCTGAGGAATCCAAACTCCAAAATCTCCCTCATTCGCAACTACGGCGCCAGGATCAATCTCATACGCACTCAGAACAGGGCTTTTCACCCCCGGGGCGGACAAAAAGTGTTTGCGCTGTCACCTCATGCCTTTGCGGTTCTTCGAACATCCCCTGAGGGGGATGACCATGTGCTGGCTCTGACCAATGTGACCGGAAAGGAAATCCGGCTGGAGATCTCCCTTCAGGAGACGGGAGTCCATGAGAGATTGTGGATGGATCTGATCGGGGAGAAGCATGTGGAGGCGGAAAGCAGCAGCGGACTGAGGGTCCTGTTGCGTCCCTATGACGTGGCTTGGTTAAAGCCCTGCAAAGAGGTTGAAGGGAAAAAATGGATATAATCCCCGCCTTCGGTTTTCACCCACAAGATAACAACCCGAAGGCCGAAAGGCCTTCGAATTCAGGCATCCAAAAGGTTTTCCGGCCTGCTGCCGGCCTGGGGTTCTGAACAAACATGCCACTCCAAGCAGAGGGGTCTGTACGGGCCGGTTTAAGGGCCGCAGGCTCGCTGAGATCATGCCTTTTTTCGATACAGAAAGGTGTAAAGGACAATGGTCGCGAGGATCACCGCCGCCATCATTAAATACAGGCCGCGATACCCTGTAAACGGGACCAACGACCCGAATAGATAAGGTCCGACGCCGAACCCTACGTCAAGAAACATATAATAGGTAGCCGTTGCAAGTCCCAATCTGTTGGGCGGAGCCCCTTTTATGGAAATCGCCTGACCACAGGACAGAAAATTGCCCCAGCCTAGGCCGATTACTGCCCCGGACAGCAATAGGGTCAATCCATGGTTGGTTTTACCGAGCAAAAACATACCGATCGCAAAAATTACGAGGCAGGGGTAGACAACGAAATTCGCCCCCTTCGCGTCGAGTAAGCGTCCGGAAAAGGGCCTTGAAATGATGACCGCGACCGCATAGACAACAAAGAAAAAGCTCGCCGCTTCTTCCAGGTGAAGATCTTGACTGTACAATGATATGAAAGTGAGTACGGATGAATAATTAAAACCCATGATCAATACGATAATGGAGATCGGTATCGCCGTAACTTCAAGAAAACTTGAGATGCGAAAACCCCTCGCATCCTCTGTTTGATCCTGATCGGGACCCTTACGGGCAGGCTGACTGATCATAAAAGATATCCCAAAACCGACGGCCGCTATTCCTGACGTAACCAGAAAAATCGTATTGAAATCCACACGCTGACTTAACATGATTCCGATCAGAGGGCCCAGGGCTGTGGCCAGTATTTGACTCATACTGTAATAACCGATGCCTTCTCCGCGTCTCTTGTCAGGGATGATCTGGGCGACGATCGTCCCGGTAGCTGTGCTTGCCACCCCGTAAGCCGCCCCGTGGAGGAACCTGATTATTGCCAGCAGCGGCAGGTTGAGGGCGGCGAAATAGGCCGCGGATGTGACAATAAAAAACAGTGTGCCCGCTATTAGGACCTTCCTGCTCCCGATATCTTCAACAACACGTCCGGTCATGAACCGACCGATCAGAATCCCAATAATAAAAATCCCCGAAACAAGACCCGCCATGCCTGTGGAAGCCTGGAATTTGTCCACGGCGTAGGCGGCGATAATGACCATCAATAAGTAAAAAACCATGTATATCAGGAAATTGGTCAAAGCGATTATGACAAAATCTTTCGTCCAGAGCCTTTCCTCATCCATGTTGTCTTCCTTTCAGAGATCATCCGTATCATAGGTGTCCAAAAAAAGTCCCCCTATTCGGCCTCATTTAGATCAGGCTGCTGGTGGTGGAAAACTCTCATTTTCGTAACATTTTAGCCCTTTGAAAAATTCGAACGGAAATCATGCACCCTTTCTTACGTTCCAAAGCTCCCGGACTGGTCTTTTTTGCGATTTATCCATGGGGGAGTTCTGCCCCCTCCCCATTCTCGACTTCGTCGAGCTGGGGTTTCCCCCACGGATAAATCGCAAAAAGACGGCGTCCTCCCGCTGGTCACTTCAGAAAGGGAGCATGATTTCCACACAGTTATTGGAAAGGCCTAAATTCATACTCATTTTCGTATTGAGGCCCCCTACCGGGCAGCGTAAAGCAGGGGACCATTCTATTTTGGATAGGGCTGAATCAGCAGATCCTTCTCCTCAACACGGGCCCGCCTGCGCGCGTCAAACTCAATACCAATAAAATCCACAATGGCATATCTCTTGCAGAAAATTTATTCCTGGAAGATTTGCTCTCAGGAAAAAAACCGCCACGGACAAGGAATTTTCGAATTTCCAGGAGACGGTGAAACGGAACGAACATCACATTGCATTCAGCTTTAGCTTGCGCAAATAACGTTGTCAACGAACTTTTAAAAGCGGCGCCTTGTCCTGTACTTGGTATCTGAGGCCGGCGCCTCACATCAGGCTGTGATTATTTTCCGCGACCGTGAATGAGCATACCGTGCCGCACTGAACGATCCGCAATCGCGTGAAGATCACCGGGGCATGAAACCATTCCCTCCAGTCGGAGGAGGCTTATTTCCGGAAGGATCCTCGCCCCGGCCTTGCATTACTACTTGACGTCTTGATTTTGATCATTGAGTCGAAGGAGAAATCCATGATAAACATGATGAAGATGATGGTCACGGTGAAACTGCAGGATGGAAAACAAAAGGAGTTCATACAGACATTTGAGTTCTTGAAGGATGACGGAGAGACACATCAGGGGTTAAGAGGATCTCAGTTGAACCAGGAAGTCGATGACAAGACCTGTTTTACCCTCATTTACCTGTGGGAGTCGCAGGAACATTTGGTCCGGTATCTGGGAAGCGAGGAGTACAAGGTGTTGCTCGGAGCCATCGAGGTTCTGGGTGAAAAATCACAGATCCGTTGTGAGGAAATTTCCGATGTGGATTACGGCACCCAAACCACACCGAAAGACGTTGCAATGGAAATTCTCATGGCGGACAAAAGGAAAGAACAGGGGCATTGACCGCTTTCACGATTGTCCGCCTGCTTGGTCACAAACCCGACAAAGGGATATAAACGGGAAACAGCCTGTATCGCCCGGCAAGATACATGGATCGCTCTCGACATCCTGACCGGAAACGCGGCCGTACGCCTGACGTAAGTCACGTCCGTCAGACAAAGGAGAAAAGATGTTTCACCGCTCCCCCTCTTGTCTTTTTCCCAGGTCAAAGGGGGGAGCGGCATGTTTTGCAGATCAGGGTGTCACAAATTCAAACGAATGGCACTCGTTGCAGAAATTTTCTGATTTCTTGTGCTGATGATGACACAGATCGCAGTCAAGTTCCGATCCATAATGGGGAGAGTCATGAGGGTTCGGTTCTATGGCCGCCGTCATTTCCGCCACGTTCCGGAGCGGTCCATGGCATTCAAGACATTTCTTCGTCAACACGACCTCCTTGGGATCCTCCATGTTCTCATGGCAATCGCCGCAGGCTGTCCCTGCAAGATGATGCACATGACTTCCCGGAAGCTTGCCTTTCAAATGCAGCGCCTCCTGATTGTGGCACTTCCTGCACCCATCCATAGTCATTTCGATTGTGGCCGGGTGACCTTCGGGGAGGACTTTCTCCCCTATGTGACACGCTATGCAGTCCCCGGCCGCAGCGGTTTTATCCCTCTTGGTCTCAGCCCAGGACTGCACCTGCAGCCCGAAAAGCCAAACAGGGCCGATGACCGCAAAACAACAGGATAACACTACGATACAAATCAAGTTATGGTGTCGACTCTTCCTTCTCATCGTGCTGATCCTCAGCTCACGACCCCGAACATCCGGGGTGTTTTTAACCCTTGGCTCCGCTTTTCCCGGCTATGCGACCGTCCACAAGACACCGAGTCAGGGAGGCCCCGCCTACATAATCGCCGAGAAAATACCCGCCGACGCACTCTCCGGCTGCATAGAGCCCATGAATCGGTTGCCCGTCCGCCTGGAGCGCCTGACGATTGGCGTCAACCTTGATACCACCGAAGGTCAGTGTGATGCCGGGCTTAAGCGGGTAAAGCGCATAGAACGGCGAAGCATCAATTTTGGAGGCCAGATCCTTTTTGGGCGGTTCTGCACCGAGTGCCTGATTATCCTTCACGGCAGCATTGAATTTCTGAATGGTGTCGATCATTGCGCCTGCAGGGGCGTTTATTTTTGCGGCCAGTTGTTCCAGGGTGTCCGCCTTGACCGGCTCGATGCCGTACCCTGCGAACTGCTCGATAACGGCCTTACCCTCCGGCCGATCTGCGATTTCCTGGTCAAATACGAGCGCCACCTCCAGACCAGGCTGGGACATCGCCGCCTTTCCATGGGCAACGTACCCCAGCGATTCGTCCACATACCGCTGACCGTTCCGGTTGATTCCGACACAGTAGGGAAGCAGTCGGAAGGGGTTTGCAGCCGCTGTGTTTTTGGGATGCACGGCTCCTACGTGTATCCCGTCAAGGCCGGCCATCTGCACCAACACCGCCCCGGCATTTGCCGCCATGGTGTGGCCTTCACCCGTGGCCCATTTGACCCCGCGAACCATAGACTCATCAGCGTCGGCTCCGACCCATTTTTCCAGCATCTGCACGTTTCCGGCAAATCCCCCGGTGGTAATTACAGTTGACCCTGCCCGGAGATCAACGAACCCTTCTTTCGTCGCCGCCCTCACTCCAGCAATACGTCCGGATGAATCTATGAGCAGCTCCCTGGCTTTCGTGTCATAGTAAACAACCGTTCCCATATCTTCGCACTTGCTGCGAACGGCATCCAGCAGCTTGGGCATCCCCCGGTACCAGCCGGGAGTGGCGACACAGACATTCACATGATACGGTGGAAACGGTGCCGGATCCGTGAATTCCACCCCATGGCCCGTGAGCCAGTCGATATCCGCGAGAATGTTTTCTGCAAGGCTTTCGGTCAGACCCTTGTCCGCTCGATAGCCGCTCTTTTTCATAAAATCCTCGATGAATAATTCCTTGGCCTCCCCGGTATCCCCCGTCGGGATACAGAATCCTCCACCGGCAATACGCGAGTTTCCTCCTGAGAGTACTTTTCGCTGTTTTTCGAGCACCGCGACCTTGGCACCCGTCTCCGCTGCAGCGAGTGCTGCCGCCAGGCCGGCCATTCCGTGCCCGACCACAACCAGATCATAATTCTTGGTCATGGGTTCCGGCCCGACAAATGTCGCGGCCCCGACCAGACGCGCGGGAATCGGCGCAACCGCAAGCATTGTTCCGATGCCAAGACCGTATTTCAAAAAATCCCGCCGCGTTACCTTCCGGTTTCCTGCACCGGCTCTATCCTGTTTCATTTTTTTACCCCCCTCTCTTTTTAGTGGTTTAAAATTGACCCCAACGTCGCATAAAAAACCGGGTTGAACAGGATGAAAATGAAAGAACAGCAACACACTTTGGCGTTTTCATGGATGTATCCGGAAACCATTTTTTTAATGGTAAAATCAAGCCATGCTGCATGTCAAGTTATCTCGAATTGAACCTTCCTGTGGGCTGGTGGAGAATGCCCGGCACCATCGGGGGGAAAAGCACATTCCAGGCCCAAAAAT
>JBMNCO010000071.1:0-1211 GCA_049366815.1 Desulfatiglandales bacterium
TGAGGGTTGTACAGATTTTGACGGGGTCTTCCATTTTCGTGCGGAAATGGACGGCGGGTTTCAGGGCCTTGCTTTTGGATACTCCGCCAATTCCATCAGGATCCCGTCGGGTCCGTGAAAATAGACCAGCCTCTTTCCTGTCTTCGGATAGGTCTTGACCGGGCTCATGAAGGCAACCCCGGCTTCCGTCAGTCTTTGGACTTCCTGATCAATATCCTCGACCTCGAAGGCCAGATGACGCAGGCCGATCTGGTTGGCTTTACCCGTATGGGGATCACTCTGAGACCCGGGCGACTCGTATTCAATAAGCTCCAGGTTCGTACTTGACCCTGGAAGTGAGAGGGCCACGTACCGGGCCCTTACATCTTTCAACCCCACGACGGCGGAGATCCATTCACCCGATAAATCCGATGAATCGTTTTCCTGGAAGCCGAAAAGCGAAAAAAAATCCTTGGCCTCCTGCAGATCGCTCACGACGATATTGATGTGGTCCATTCTTTCGATCATGCGCTTTTCCTCATGGGAAACCACAGCGATGCTATTTTGAATATCTGACCGTCAGGGCCGTGACGACACCCCAGACAAGGTTGAAGAAGACCACCAGGGCCGGGGTCAACATGCCCAGTTCCATACCGGCCATGCCCTTCTGGGCCTGGTAGGGAAACACGACGAAGAGCTGCACGATGGTTGGAAACAGGCTGAAGAAAGCGCCCTTGGAAAAGGGCCTTGCATTGAAGACCGGAAGGATGAACAGCAACCCCCATATGCCGCCCCAGACGATTCTGGGATAGAGCCAGGCCGGCGAAAATGCCGGGGCGATCGCCACGCCCAGTTCCTGACTTATGCCGGCATGCCCGAAGAACCAGACCACCGCGCTGTTGGCAAGCGCACCCAGGCAACCTGCGGAAAAACATATGAGTAGATTTTTCATGTGTGTGATCCCTCACTCTCGTCGAAAATAGGATGTCCCGCTCCGAGATAATCCCGGTCCCTGTTTTGGACACCAATGATGATCCCTATAAACCGGTGTATCTTTCATGACTTTTCCGTGAAGACCCTTTTTCATGATGTTACCCTGTGGTTTAAAGATCACGGCGGAGGTTGCAGTCTATCAGAGGGACAACAATCTGTGAAGGGTTTAGGTCTATAATATTAAAGTAACTGTTCAGGTTGGTTAGACTGTAGGCTGAAGGCTGTTAGATTCCATCCAG
>JBMNCO010000072.1:0-4673 GCA_049366815.1 Desulfatiglandales bacterium
GTAAGAAAGGGTGCATGATTTCCTTTCGAATTTTTCAAAGGGCTAAAGTGTTACGTTTTTACATTATTCAAGACCATCGGTTTTTCTTCGTCTGAATGGGCATAGGGAGGAGTCGATATGGACCGAATGGAATACATCGAGCTGGAAGACAAATACGGGGCCCACAATTACAGACCTCTGGACGTGGTTTTGCATCGCGGGGAGGGCATATGGGTATGGGACGTGGCAGGCAATAGGTACATGGATTGCCTCTCCTCCTATTCCGCGGTCAATCAGGGCCATTGCCACCCGGGAATCATGAAGGCGATGATGGACCAGGCACGGCAACTGACCCTTACCTCGAGGGCCTTTCGCAACGACCAGCTCGGGCCTTTCTACAAGGAGTTATGTG
Organism: Desulfatiglandales bacterium; assembly: GCA_049366815.1. Classification (GTDB taxonomy): domain Bacteria; phylum Desulfobacterota; class DSM-4660; order Desulfatiglandales; family HGW-15; genus CAYNYM01. The sequence continues at coordinate 392 of JBMNCO010000072.1, forward strand.
AACTGACATCCTCCCACAAGGTGTTGCCCATGAACAGCGGCGCCGAGGCCGTAGAGACATCCATCAAGGCCGTACGAAAGTGGGGGTACGGGATCAAGGGCGTGCCCGAGGACCGGGCGGAAATCATCGTCTGTGAAAACAACTTCCACGGGCGTACCATCACGATCGTGGGTTTCAGTACGGACAGGGGTTCCCGTGCGGGTTTCGGCCCCTTTACGCCCGGGTTCAAGATCGTGCCCTTTGGGGATGTCGAGGCCCTGAAGGCCGCCATCACGCCCAACACGGTGGCCTTCTTGGTGGAGCCGATCCAGGGAGAGGCCGGGGTGATCATTCCCCCTGCGGGGTATCTCAAAGAGGCCAGGCGTTTGTGCACGGAGCAAAACGTAGTGCTGATTCTGGATGAGATCCAGACCGGTCTGGGTCGGACGGGAAAACTCCTGGCCGAAGAGCACGAGGGTATCGAGGCGGACCTGACACTCATCGGCAAGGCCCTTTCCGGAGGATTTTATCCCATCTCGGCCGTGCTGTCCAATATCGAGGTCCTGGGTCTCCTGAAACCGGGCGAGCATGGAAGTACCTTCGGTGGCAACCCCCTTGCATGTGCTGTGGCCAGGGCGGCCCTCAAGGTCCTTGTAGAGGAAGGAATGATTGAAAACGCCGCCGCCATGGGAAAATATTTCCTTAAGGGCCTGACTGAGCTCAGGAGTCCTATTATCAAGGAAGTCCGGGGAAAAGGCCTCCTGCTTGGTGTAGAACTCTTCCCCGATGCCGGAGGTGCGAGGGGGTTTTGCGAAAAACTGATGCAACGTGGCTTGCTGTGCAAAGAAACCCACGACAATATCATCCGTTTTGCACCTCCCCTGGTCATCAAAAAGGAGGAGATAGACTGGGCCCTGGAAAGGATTGAAGCGGTTTTGGGGGCTGATGACGTTTGATGCAATGTATGAATTTAGCCCTTTCCAATAAATGTGTGGAAATCATGCCCCTTTCTTACGTTCCGAAGCTCCCGCTGGTCACTTCAGATAGGGGGCATGATTTCCTTTCGAATTTTTCAAAGGGCTAAAATGTTACGATGCAATTTCTTGACGGAATGGAGGAGAGCCAGTGAAGCGAGACTTTTTGTACATAACGGATTTTAGCACAGAGGAGATCATGGGATGTCTTGATCTCGCCGCCGAGGTCAAGACCAAACTCAGGAATCAAGAAGAATTTCTGCCCTTCAAGGGCCAAACCCTTGCCATGGTCTTTGCCAAACCCTCCACCAGGACCCGCCTGTCCTTTGAAACCGGCTTTTATCGGCTGGGGGGCCATGCCCTGTATCTCGGCCCCAATGACATCGAGATCGGGAAACGGGAGGCGGTAAAGGACATCGCCCGGGTGGTGAGCAGGTTCAATGACATCATCATGGCGCGCCTCTTTGCGCACGACCACATCCTGGAACTGGCGGAATATGCCTCCGTGCCGGTCGTCAACGGGCTGACGGACTATAATCATCCCTGCCAGATCATGGGGGATATCTTGACCATACGGGAACACCGGGGTCACCTGAGAGACCTGAAGGTCGTGTATGTGGGGGACGGGAACAACATCGTGCATTCCTGGCTGAACCTGGCGAAACGACTGCCTCTTCATTTTGTATGTGTCTGCCCGGAGGGATACCCCCCCGACGCCGACACGGTCAAGAGCGCCGCGGATGCGGGGCTTTCGCAGATCGAAATCTCCCACGACCCGAAGGGAAGCGTCAAGGGAGCGGATGTCCTCTACACGGACGTGTGGGCCTCCATGGGGAAAAAACACGAGTTGGATGGACGATTGAGGCATTTTGAAGGGTTCCAGATCAATGACGCCTTGATGCATGCCACGGGCAAAAACACCTATTTCATGCACTGCCTTCCTGCGGAGCGGGGGCGTGAAGTGACGGATTCGGTCATGGAATCGCCCAATTCCATCGTCTTCGATCAGGCTGAAAACCGTATGCATGCCCAAAACGCCGTCATGCTCAAGATAGCAGGAAAGGCGTAATCTGAACGGAGCGGGTGGGGAAGAATGGAAAAGGTTATCATCATGGGTGCCGGCGGGCGTGATTTCCATAACTTCAACGTCTATTTCAGAGACAATCCCCGTTACCGGGTCGTTGGGATCACCGCAGCCCAGATCCCGGATATTGAAGGGCGACGCTATCCACCGGAACTCTCAGGTGGACTCTACCCGGATGGTGTGCCGGTCTTCCTGGAAGAGCAGTTGGCCGCATTGATCCGGGAACACCAGGTGGATCTGGTGGCCCTGTCCTACAGCGATATCCCCCACCTGGAAGTCATGCACAAGGCCAGCATTGCCATGGCCGAGGGTGCCGACTTTATCCTGATCGGCGCAACCTATACCATGCTCAGGGCCAGAAGGCCCGTCGTAGCGGTCTGCGCCGTGAGGACGGGTTGCGGCAAGTCCCAGACCACGCGGAAGGTCTGCAAGATCCTTCAGCGGGTCGGGAAAAAAGTCGTGGCCGTGCGTCATCCCATGCCCTATGGGGATTTGAGTGCTCAGGCCCTTCAACGTTTCTCCACGTATGAAGACTTCGAAAAACACGGCTGCACGATCGAAGAGAGAGAAGAATACGAGCCCCTGGTGGAAGAGGGCATCGTCGTCTATGCCGGTGTGGATTACGGCCGGATTCTGGCCGCAGCGGAAGAGGAAGCGGACGTGATCGTCTGGGACGGGGGCAATAACGATACGCCTTTTTATTACCCGGATGTGCATATCGTGCTTTTCGATCCCCACAGACCCGGCCACGAGCTTCTGTATTACCCGGGTGAGACCAATATGCTCATGGCCGATATCGCGATAATCAACAAAGTGGATACGGCCCCCTGGGAAAATGTGGCGCAGGTCAGGGCGAATATCCAGAAACATGCGCCCAGGGCGGACATCATTCTTGCGGAATCTCCCGTCCTTGTCAATGAACCCGAACGGATCCGCGGAAGGCGGGTCCTGGTCGTGGAAGACGGGCCGACCCTGACCCACGGGGAAATGTCCTATGGGGCAGGGGCCATTGCGGCCGAGACACTCGGAGCCGCGGAACTGGTCGATCCCCGTCCCTATGCCCTGGGATCGATCGCGGAAACCTATCGCAAGTACCCCCACATAGGGCCCTTGCTCCCCGCCATGGGCTACAGCAAAAGGCAACTCAACGATCTGGAGGGGACGATCAATCAGGCCGATTGTGATCTCGTGCTATTCGCCACACCCATCCATCTTACGAGACTCCTCCGCCTGGACAAGCCGGCCGTTCGGGTGCGTTACGAGTACCGAGATCATGACCCGCCACTACTGGAAGACGCCCTTTTGAAACGCTTTCAGGGCCTGGATGCATCTTAGAAAGGCCTGAAAATGGGAGAGGTGACGAATGCGTCTGGAAGGGGGTCAACCCATGATGATCCAGGCCCAAATTCCCTGTCATGCGTTGCCTCCGTCCCCGCTGTCAAAAACAAAAAAACCTGCTGCATAAACCGAAGGTTTGGGAAGTCCTCGTTACTTCATTCCATGGCACTGATAGCATTTATTATAGGGCGCCTCTTCGGATATCCCCTCCTTGACAAGCCTTTTGTGACATCCGATACATTGCCTGTGATAGGCGAGGAGAAGTCTTTTGGTGTCGCCGTCGCTTTCAAGCGGATCATGGCACTCGGAACACCTGTAGGCTATGTCGCCTTCTTCCCAGAGGTTTTTCCCGTCCTCATAATCATGGTGACATTCCGTACAAGCGACATCGTAGTCTTCGGCATGAGCAAGGTGTGAGAAGGGTACAGGGCCTTTTCTGTCTTGCCTGTACTCATCATTGCTGATTATGATTTCTTCCGGCGGCACATCCGTCTCGTACTCCGCAACCAGGGCGCCTGAAGCGAAAAGCAAAATGCCCCCAAGCGCGACCCCCAGAAGAACCAAGAATTTCTTAGTCATTACGAAACCTCCGTATCAATTGACAAATCTTTGGGCTGCAATCTAAATCAAATAGAAAAATAACTCAAGGAAATCGAATCCCGGAGAGCCATTTTCTCTCCGTCTCATTAGGGCCGTCAGACGCAGTAGTCAGCCTTTTCCTCCCGGTATGCACCGCGCGATGTTCCTTAAAAGCGGAGGAGCCTGGGCGAGAGCCCCTGTTTGAAGGAGAGTAACTGTTCAGGTTGGTTAGGCTGTAGGCTAAAGGCTATTAGATTCCATCCAGAAATACATGATTTCTGGATGGTGCGGTCTGCTATCGGCATTCAGCACTCAGCCTCATGCCTTG
>JBMNCO010000073.1:0-1536 GCA_049366815.1 Desulfatiglandales bacterium
CATCCGGGCACCGATTTTTCGTTTTTGAAAAGAGATTCCCATGGCCCCTCCGTAATGGGGGAATTTTCGAAAGCCTAAAGTGTTACCGGGATTTTAATTCATTGAACTGGTCTACCAGCAGGGATTTGAACCGATCCAGAGTAACCGGATACCCTTGAATAGGAATACCCATCCAGTCCGAATATTCCAGGAAATCCTCGGGTCTTTCCGTCATGTACTGATCCACATATCCGATCGCATCCAGGACGATCGCCCCTCCTGTGTGCCTTGGAAAGTTCTCGTTCGCCAGTCCCTGATCCCATCCTTTGAATACCTGATGACGAAACCTGATCCAGCCCGGTGTCATCCACCACACCTTCTGCCCGTCCGCCACCTCAAGGGCGATTTTTTCCCGCTCCTTTTCGCTTGCCACCATGTCCATGCAATGGGTCGCCTCTATCCTCGCCACGCGCGGCCCTTGCTCTTCGATGATTTTTTTCATCGTGCGTGCGGGTTCATGCGCATTCACATAGCAGAACTTGCCGCCGTAAACCACAAGAACTTTTTCGGCCTTTTCCTTGGCCTCGTTTATCCGTTCAATGAGTTGCCGTTCCAGTTCACGGGGATCCTCGTGAAGACCCGGCGTTGTAAACAGGAGGTGATGGGTGTCAAGGAATCCCGTTTCCCTGAGATAGCGCAGCTCCATGCTCAGGGTCCCGCAGGAAACAATCGCGATATCGGCGAAGGCTATCTCGTTCATATTGCACCTCCGTCCTGTTCCAAAATTTTATCTTCTTGGGAGGTCCTCATTCCTGTACACTTTCTTCGACGCTCAGGACGACTTTCATTGCACCTCTTTATCCCGTGTGAACAGCAAGATTTGCGCCACGGGCTGGGTTCCGCACCAAGATAATGGAAAATATTAAGTTATCAATGGGTTAGATCAAATGAAAAGAAAGGCGGCACCCCCGTGGCGGTCGCTTTCCTGCAACGGGGTAGGGGGCTTGTGTCGCATTGTTGCGATCCAAAGGGACCTGCTTTGGTACGGCATGCCGGCATCAGGGGCGGCCACAAAGATTTTCAGAACATTAATGGGCGTATGCTAAAAAAAAGTATTGACTTTTATTGGATGAAATATATATTATGAGCACAAGCTCATAAAGGAAATGGATATGCCAAGACCACGAAAACTCAGATATGTGCAGGGACGTCCCATTGTAAATGCATTCGTCCCCGACAGGATGCCCCCCTGGGGCAGAGAAGAGATCGTCCTGTCCATTGAAGGGCTTGAGGCCATCAGGCTGAACGATTTCCAGGGCCTTGATCAAGAGACGGCGGCTCAAAGGATGAATGTCTCACGACAGACCTTCGGGAGGATCCTGGGCGAGGCAAGGGCCATCGTTGCGGATGCCCTGGTGACAGGCAAGATACTCAGGATCGAGGGTGGTCATTTTGAAATGCCGCCCAGAGGACACGGCCGACACGGCCGCGGCTGGGGCGGCGGATTCTAGAAGGAAGGAGGTGTACATCATGCCAGGATTTGATGGAACGGGTCCC
>JBMNCO010000073.1:1636-4546 GCA_049366815.1 Desulfatiglandales bacterium
GGATTTGATGGAACGGGTCCCAGGGGAGAAGGCCCCATGACCGGTGGCGCCCGCGGATACTGTAACCCCAACTATGGGACTGCCTATGGACGCGGATATGGTATGGGCCGGGGGCGAGGTTTTCGTGGAGGTTTCGGCCCGGGACGAGGCTATGGATACGGACGAGGGTATGGCCGGCAAGGAGGCTATGGCGCGTGGGGCAACCCTGCCTTTTATGGCCCTGCCTATGCCGGACCATATGCCATGAGCCGCGAGGATGAGATCAACATGCTCAAAGAACAGGCGGCCATGGCCAAGGCCGATCTTGATGCCATAAGTAAGCGCATGGAAGAGCTCGAGTCCGAGTCGTCTCAGTCATGAGCTTTCCGGAAAATGCGATGCGGATCTCCGGGTATTTTGCGGAGATCCGCATTTCCTGAAACAGCGGCAGCCTGAGATTCCCTTTTTGCGTGGATTCGTGACCGTCAGACTTTTTTATCGCCGGCAGGCTCCCCCCGTGCTGCAGGGAGGGGTTTCACAGCGTTCCTCTCGGCCGCAACAGGTTCTTCCGGGCATGCGTTCGGACGACTGCAGGGTAAATGACGAGGCGGAAAGTATCCTGTTCATTTCATAGCCGCCGCATTGCCTGCATTGTATCGATTCGTCCTTTCCCATTCCTACCAGATACTCCGAGACGCTTCCGCACGTCTCACACCGATATTCATAAATCGGAATAAAGGATCTCCTCGTTCTTCAATACATGATACCATAACCCGCTTACACTCAGCGGTATCTCTTGCGTATCTCCTTCGGATGGGGTTTCACAGGAAAGACCTCATGCCTTCACAGCTCGAACGTTTGGGCCAGATCATTCCATATCTCTTTGACCGCCTTGGCGCCTTCGGACTGCCCGTCATATTCAAAGATGGTCTTTCCCTGGACCATGGCCTTTGTAAAGACGGGATCAAAAGGGATTCGACCCATCACCCTGATCTGCCTCTCCCGCGCAAAGTCTTCAATAGCCCGGCCCTCATCAGGATTGAGATCGAATTTGTTGACACAGACCATGGCCGGGATCTTGAAAAAGGCGGCGAGTTCGGCTACCCGCTCCATATCGTGCCTGCCCGAAACAGTGGGCTCGGAGACGATAAGGACGGCGGTTGCCCCACCAAGGGAAGCGATCACCGGACAGCCTATTCCCGGGGGTCCGTCCGTAATGAGCAGATCCAGATTGTTTTTTTCTGCGAGTTTCTTGCCTTCCTGGCGGATGAGGGTCACGAGTTTTCCCGAGTTTTCCTCCGCGATCCCCAACCTGGCATGCGCCATGGGCCCAAAGCGGGTATTCGAAATAAACCATTCCCCACAGGTGTTCAGGGGGAAGTCGATCGCCTTTTCAGGGCAGAAATAGGTGCACACGCCGCAGCCCTCGCAGGCGATAGGGTCCACCACAAAATCCTCGCTGATGGCGTCCCACCTGCAGAGTTCTCGGCAAAGCCCGCATTGCGAGCATTTATCCTGATTGATGAGGGCCGTATGACCGGACTCAAAATCATGACGTTCCCTGATTTGTGGGTCCACGATCAGATGCAGATCCGCCGCATCCACATCCGCGTCACAAAGCACCTTGTCCTTTGCCAAAAAAGCAAAAGCCGCCAAAAGGCTTGTTTTTCCTGTTCCACCCTTACCGCTTATAACAACCAGTTCCTTCATGCTGATCTACCCCGCTTTCCTCTTTCGACTCATAGAGAGTGCGTCGATGTCGAACCGTGATAGGGCCTCGGCCCGGTCTCCCGGACCTGATTCGCCTTGGGTCCGTTTTTGATTTGGATTTGTGAAGCGTTATATCTCGGACCCCATGGATTTGTTCCGGGCGACGATTTCTTCAATTTGACGGTATAACATCAGAAACTTTTCTTTCCACTCGGGCATCGCCTCGACGATCATGTCGCCCTTCGAATACAACTCCGCGATTTTACGGTCAAAAGGGATCTCCATCAGGACAGGTATCCCTTCGCTGTCGGCGTACGCTTTCACGCGATCATCGCCCATGTCGGCCCGGTTGATGACCAGCCCATAGGGAATCCCGAGTATTTTTACGGCCCCCACCGCGAGCTTGAGGTCGTGCAGACCGAAAGGGGTGGGCTCCGTGACCAGCAACACGAAATCTGCATCTTTCATGGAGGCGATGACAGGGCAGGATGTCCCGGGTGGGGCATCGATAATGGTCAAGCCTTCCGGCCGTGTATATTCACGGACCTTTCTGATAAGAGGGGGGGACATGGCCTCCCCAACCCTTAATCGGCCGTGGACGAATTCCAGCCCGTTTCTGTGTCCGTATTCGACCACTCCCAATTCACGCCCAACCTCGGTGATGGCCTTCTCAGGGCATACCTTCTCGCACCCTCCGCAACTGTGGCAGAGTTCGTGGAAAGATAGAACGGTTTCTCCAATCACTACGATGGCCTTAAACTGGCAGATCTCTCCACATTTCCCGCAGAGGGTGCATTTTTCCATATCCACCTCAGGGACAGGTGTGTTTATGGTATCCGTCCCTTCAATCACGGGCCGGATAAAAAGATGACTGTTGGGCTCTTCCACATCGCAGTCCAGGAGTTGAACGTCCTTTCCCAGTGATACCGCCAGATTGGTGGCCACAGTCGTCTTTCCTGTTCCCCCTTTTCCGCTTGCTATACTGATGATCATTTGTCGCTCCTCATCGTTTTAATGGATCTTTCCATCCGGACGTACGCCGCCGCAGATCCGACTGTTCGGAATAATTTTTCCGGCGCTCTTTTTTCATATAACCATCCGGCCAAATCGTCAAGTTCATCGCCCATCTGTTACCCCGTCTCTTGTCAAGCGGCGCCTTCCCTTGTTGGGTTTCATCCGGAAATAGATGACTTCCGGATTCGCGCTGGTTATCGGACTGCA
>JBMNCO010000074.1:0-15796 GCA_049366815.1 Desulfatiglandales bacterium
CCTGCGACACCTCACAGCCTAAATGCCTACAGCCTATCTAGCTGAGTAGTTACAAAAATGCCTCCACTCCCTCAGGGACCTAGGAAACCGTGTAGATCATAACCTCTTCGGTCTTTCCTTTGACCTTTTTCGCTCCTAACTTCTTTAGATCGAATTTGCCCTGTACTCGGCGGTATGTTTCTTCCCCAATAAGGATTTGGTTTGCCTCGGCCAGGGCTTCCAGACGTGAAGCGATATTCACCGCATCTCCTATTACGGTGTAGTCCATCCGTTTGGGTGAACCCATATTCCCAGCTACAACACGCCCTGTGTTGATACCGATACGGATGTTGATTGTCCTATCCATGATGGTTTTGCCTGCCATGCTCCCCAGCTCACCGAGCATCTCCTTCGCGGCCATGATCGCCCTTTCAGGGTCATCGTCCTTTTCCACAGGGGCGCCAAAGACGGCCATGAGGCCGTCTCCCACGTATTTGTCGAGGGTCCCGTCATATTTAAAGATGATATCGGTCATCCTTGAAAAATATTGGTTCAACAGCAGGTTGACGTCCCTTGGAGGCATTTCTTCCGAAAGCTGGCTGAACCCCACAATGTCCGTGAATAGTATGGTGGCTGTGAGGTCTTTGGATTCCATAAGTTCCTGCCCACCCATCAGCACCATATCGATGATCTGGGGAGGAATGAATCTGCCCAGCCTGTTTCTCATTCGTTCTTCTTCACGGATCTGCTGATTAAGGCTTGCCTGTTCAATGACCATGGCCATTTGACTGCCGATGGCCTTAAGGAGTTCGAGGTCGCCTTGCGTAAACTGATTGTCGAACCGTACACTATCCAACTGGATCACACCAATAATCCTTTCCTTTTTCCACAAAGGGACACATATGGCGGATCGAATCTGTTTGATGAGGAGGCTTTTGGCATGATCAAAACGATTGTCATCCATGGCATTGGATGTCAGCAGGGCGACTTTGTCATGAATGACCCGATTGATGATCGTACGACTGGCCTTGAGTTCTCTCTTGTCCCTTTTTCGGCCGTGTCTGGATTTGACCACGACAGGAATGAGTTCATCCTTCCCCTCTTCCCCGGTCAGAATCAAAAAACCGTAATCTGCATCAATAACCGTAAGGATAAGGTCCATTATCCTTTCAAGGAGCTCATTGAAGTCGTGAATCGAATTGAGTTGTTTGCTGATTTCATAGAGTACGTAAAGGACCTTATTGCTCCTTTCCAGTGATGAAAGATCTTTTTCGATCTGGGGTTGCCGGTCTCTGAATTCAGCAGATGGCCCAGCTGGATCGTTTTGTGGGGATCTGGGAGCGTCCACAGAGACGAGCAGTTCCTTTGTAGCCTTACGCCGGCCGGGATCCAGGCTGGTCTCTATGATCTTCTGCCGCCCCTTTTCTTCCTGTCCTTCAGTGGTCAATATCAGGGTCTCATCCGGCGTTTCATCGTTGTCACTGAGGAAAAGGATCTTGGTGTAACCGATTCCTACCTCATCGCCATTGTTGAGCAAACGGCACTGAATGGATTTTCCATTGACCTCGGTGCCGTTGAAACTTCCCAGATCTGTCAACATGCAACCTCTTTCTGTGTTGACCAGCTTGGCATGATACCGCGAAACGGCATGGTCCTTCAGGATAACATCATTGTCCTTGCTTCGTCCTAGAGAAACTTCCTTTTGCTGGATAGGAAAGCTCCGAATACCCCCCTCTGGACCTGTGATACGGATCACCGGCATAGAAATATCCCGCCAAGAACGACATAAGACACTGACTGACTAATTTTGATTTTCATCCTCAAATTTCGGAACCGGCACCTTAAAGAATTCGATCCCCTCATCTCTTAGTACCTTTTCTTCCTCGGCTGTCGCAGATCCTCTGATGTTTTTCTTTTCCGTGACCCCATAATGCATTTTCAGGGCTTCTTTTGTAAATTCATGGCCCACGTCATCAAAGTTCTTATTGATATAATGCCACATCTCCGCAGCAAGGCGTCGGTAGTCAATGACATCGCGTACGTCAGCCTCTTCTTTTCGAGAAGACGATTTCACGGCGACGGGCGACGGGATCCTTCTTATGTGTGTATCATTGCAATAGGGACAAAGGATTTGATTCTTACTGTTCTGCTCCTCGAATGATTCAATATTGTTGAACCATCCCTCAAACCGATGACCCCTTGAACATTCAAGATCAAAAGCTATCATCCTAAATTTACTCTGTTGTCTCAATTTCTGCTCATCCGGGAACGGGCATTCCCGGATTCACTTCAAGGGCCGTCAGCTATCAGAAAGAGCTATGCGAGGGCGGTGCATTTGGCTGAGCGCTGGATGCTGATGGCCAGTCGCTCCATCCAGAAATTATGTATCTATGGATGGAAACTGCACTTAATCCCCGACGCGCTTCCCTGTCAGGATCTGGTGTACAAATCCTTGACAGCCCCAATTCCCAAACCTATCATAGGCTACGTTTATTTTTCAAAAATAAACAAAAAAACAAGAAAAATCAATTGATTTTCGTTAAATTCATTAATCGATATCCGATGATGAGGTGATGCATTATGCACGAAAAACAGTATGTCGTTGATGATCTTACCAAAGAAGACCCCTGGAGAATATTCCATATTATGGCCGAATTCGTAGAGGGCTTTGAGGTCATGCCTGAAGTGCATCCTGCTGTGACCATATTCGGATCGGCCCGAGTAAAGCCAAACAGTTGGACCTATCGGACGACCGAAACCCTGGCCCGTTTACTGGTAAAAAACGGGTTCAACGTGATCTCGGGTGGCGGGCCGGGTACCATGGAGGCGGCCAACAAGGGTGCGGCCGAAGCAGGCGGACAATCGGTTGGCCTCCACATCCATCTTCCAAACGAACAAAAGGCAAACAAATATGCAAATGTCCGACTCAATTACAAATATTTTTTTATCAGAAAGGTCATGTTCGTGAAATATGCCGTCGCCTATGTCATTATGCCGGGAGGATTCGGCACCCTTGACGAGCTCTTTGAAGCCCTGACCCTCATACAGACGAAGAGGATCAAATCTTTCCCCGTAATTCTTATCGGCACAAAGTTCTGGGGGGGGTTGGTCGATTGGCTCAAGGAGACCATGATTGGAGAAAAGGTCATATCAGACGCTGATCTTGATATCTTCCGCCTTGTCGACAAACCGGAAGATGCTGTGGCCATCATTAAGAGGAGAGTCGTTGTCTAGAGCACCGTGCCATGAAATGGATATCCTGCGCGAAGCGGGCATGCAATACGGTATAGATCTCTCACCCCAACAACTGGCCACCTTCCGCCGATATCTGGATGAACTCTGGGATTGGAACAGACGCATGAATCTGACCGGACTCACCCTGCGTGAAAGAATCGTTATTGAACTTTTCCTCGATTCACTTGTCCCCGTCCCTTTCCTGCCGGATCGCGGGAGCCTGCTGGATGTGGGCTCAGGGGCCGGACTTCCGGGGTTGCCCTTCAAGATCTGTAAGCCGGAGCTCAAGGTCCACCTTTTAGAACCCAATGCCAAGCGGGTAAGCTTTTTGAAGCATGTTATCGGGCTGTTGGGAATGGAAGAGATCGAGGTCATTCGGGGTCGAATTGAACGCGATCGGTCCCTGTTGACGCCGGAGGGTTACGATGTGGTGACGGCACGCGCCCTGGCCGGCCTGGACCAGATCATTGCGTGGTGTGGGCCTGTTTTGCGCCCGGGTGGACAACTCATCGGTTTCCTCGGTCAACAGGGGGAGGGGGAATTGGAAAGGCACCGGAACGGTTTTTTAAAACAGGATCTCGAACCTGTTCGGACAAAGACATATCTTTTGCCGCGAAAAGACTCCAAAAGAACGGTCGTCATCTTGAGAAAGCGAGGGTAGGTGATTTTCCGGGGCATTTCAAGATCTCCCCCGGTGCGCGCCTTTGCAGACAGGAAAAGGTGTGCCGTACCAGGCAGACAGACGGGAGAGGGATTAGCCGTGAAGAAGCGTAAGGATATTGGCCAGCTGATGGTCCGTATATTCTTCAAGGGTGAACCGGTCTTTGAAATGCCACTGCTTTAAAATCCACATATGGGCCATCATGATGATATTGTAGGCGGCCAGATCCACATCTATATTTTTAAATAGACCTTTCTTGATGCCCTCCTGGATGATTTCGGCGAAGACTTCCGATGTCGCCACCTCCAGTGACATAATCTTGGACTTCGACACCTTGTCGAGTGAGCTGGATTTCTGGTAAAGGAGGAGGGCCTTTTCACTGTGCTGATTGACCACCCTGAAGTAGAGGCTTACCGCAAGGGCCAGTTTTTCTTCCGGATCCAAAACTGTCTTGATCTCTTTGGTCAGGCTCTCCTGGAAGATGCGCAGCATATCCTCCATGATCATACCCATGATTTCCGATTTTTTTTTGGCATAATGGTAGGTGACCGGCAGGCTCACACCTGCCTTTTCCGAGATCTCTTCAATGGATGTGGCCGTGTAGCCCTTCTTTGCATAGAGGATGCTGGCCGTATCGATGATCTTCCTCCTCACCTTGTCGGAAGAGGTGATTTGATCGAGGACCGTCATCTTTTCTTTGGAGTCATTCATGGGGAACTCTCCCCTTCGAGAGGGTTTCAAGTCTTATGACAGGATGCAAAAAGGACCCGGACGTAATCCGGGTCCTATCAGGAATTAATCCTTGGTATACTTGAATGAAACATTAACCCTTGCCCGATACAGCTTTACCTTTCCGTCCTCCATCGTCATGTCCAGTTTCGTGACTTCGGCAATTCTCAAGTCCTTGACGGATTCCCCTGCCGTTTCCACGGCGATTTTTGCCGCGTCTTCCCATGAAGTAGCACTTGTTCCGACCAGTTCTATAATTTTGTAAGTACTCCCAGGCATGCCACACCTCCTTTACCTTAACTCTAAGGTTAACGAAGAACGAACTGGGCCTGTATTGATGCACTCACCTCCTTTCAATGGAATATTATTACAGACTTGAATTCCTTAATTATACCGTAAGAAATATGACTCCAGTGTGTCAAGAAATAAAGTGACCGATTCCTGGGCAATGAGTTCCTTTTATGATCCTGACACATATTCCTCAGAAAAGATTTTCCATCATAAAGATTCCGGAAAGGAAAGGAGGGCAATGATGGTTAGGGCCTGAAGGATTTGAGGTTTACATTTCTTGAGGTATTTCCTATTACTACGGAAACTACCCGAGGTAAGGCCGCGGGAAAGGAAGATTCAAAGGGTATACCTGAGGGAAGGAGCCGGTCCTATGAAAGGCCTTTTTACCGCTATCCGGACACTCACGATTATTCCCCTGCCGGGCAGGGACTGTGAAAGGCTGTCTTCATGCCTGCTGTGGTTTCCCTGGGTCGGTGTCATCCTCGGCGGGATACTTTATGGATTCGGTATCCTCTGGTGCGGCCTCCTGGGCGAGGCATGGTCTTCGGGGGGTGCCGCTCTGCTTCTTGTCTCGGGCGTCATTTTGACCCGGGGATTACACCTTGACGGGCTGGCGGACTGGGTCGACGCTGTAGGGGCCTGCCGATGCCGTTCGGAACGGCTTGCCATCATGAAAGACCCTCATCTTGGGACCTTTGGTGTCCTTGCCCTCATCCTGGTCTTGATCTCAAAGTGGACGGCACTGACGAGGCTGCTGTCCTCCGGGTCTCTTGTGTGGATCGTGCCTGTCTGCGTTATATCAAGGGATTTGATGGTGGAATTGATGACAACGATGCCCTATGCCAGACCGGGAGAAGGCACGGCCCGTCCTTTTCTGGAAGGCGTTTCCCAGCAACAAAGGATTGGGTCCCATTGCATGACCATGGGCGTGTGCCTGTTTTTCGGCCCGGCCGGGATTGCCTTACTTGTCCTGGGTTGGATCGTGCTGGTGATTCTCAGGACTTGTTTTAAAAAATCCTTCGGAGGGATTACAGGGGATCTCCTGGGAGCCACAAATGAACTGGCGGAGACCGCCCTCATGACGGCCTGTGCCCTGGCTGGGGCAAAACCCCTCGCTCTCACCGCCTGGGGTCTGTTATAACGAAAAGAAAGAAAAGCTCCACACCGGGGCCGGTATGTTCTCTTCGCTACGCTCCCTCCACCGTCCGTGGCCCCGGTCGCCGCGGGATTTTGCCCCTTCATCTGTTACACGGAGACAACCCCCAAGAAAAAGCAGCCGCCTTGAATGGATCCCTTTCTTCAATGATGATAAAGGATCCGATCCCACAGAAGATATTGTCCAGGGAGGAATCATGACCTCCTCAGAACACGCAACTAAAAACCCCACGCATTCAGTTGCCTTTTCATCCTTTCCCGGTGTGTGCCGGGCCAAAAGTACCGCAGGCAGGAAGGGCAAAACTTGATCTCCTTTGCCTGGTGATAATAGACATATTCCGGGACCCTTTCCCGGGCCTTCCCTGGATCCGCGTGTATAAGCACTGTATTGCAGACCAGACATCTGGTGAACCATTTATCGGTGTCGTTCCTTAAAAACCCTTTATTTTTCAGCTGGTTGAGTTGTTCATCCACGTGGTTGAATTCGATGAAAAACGCGTCCGGGTATCGTGCCTTGGCCTTTTGATCGCGTGTGACCAACCTGCGACCTTCCCGGAGGAGCCGATCCATCACGGCCTGATTATAAGAGGTTTGATAGTGGGTATCATATCCCATGACCCTCAGCCACTTGGCGAGCCTCCCTAACATGCTGTCTGCCAAGAACCTTGTTTCCAAGAGGGACTCCAATGATTCAGGATTTGCAGGAACGCACCCATAAGGCCCTGAATGATTACCCTGCTTTCTTTTCGCATTCTTCCAAAGGAATTGACGCCTATTCCTCTATATTATAGATTACTGTCTTCAGAAAACGCCATACAGAATCGAGAGCTTGAATCATGGATAGAATCGTCATTGAAGGTGGAATTCCACTCCAAGGAACCGTGCAGGTCAGTGGCGCAAAAAATGCGGCCCTTCCGGTACTTGCGGCCTGTATCTTGACAGGGGGATGGCATTGCATCCATGGTATCCCGCGGTTGAGAGATATCCAGACGATCATGCGCATTATGACCGAGATGGGTGTGGTTTTCAAAGAAGAGGACGGCGATCTTTTCGTAAATTCCGACCAGATCTGGGAATCTGTTGCGTCCTACGACCTGGTAAAGACCATGCGGGCATCCATTCTCCTCCTGGGACCCCTCCTGGCCCGGCTGGGCAAGGCCAGGATCTCCCTGCCGGGGGGGTGCGCCATTGGTGCACGCCCCGTCGATCTGCATCTCAAGGCCCTGGACGCCATGGGTGTAGAGATGTCACTGGAGCATGGCTATATCAATGCAAGAGTGGATCACTTAAAAGGGGCCCAGATTCTCTTTGATATCCCCACGGTGACGGGCACAGAAAACATCATGATGGCGGCCGTCATGGCAGATGGAAAGACCGTCCTGGAGAACGCCGCCAGGGAGCCGGAAATCCAGGATCTTGGAGACATGCTCCGGGCAATGGGCGCGGATATCGACGGGGACGGCACCGATACGATTACCATTCACGGTGTGAAGAAACTGGGAGCGGTGCAGCATCATACCATCATCCCGGACCGGATCGAGGCCGGGACGTTCATGATCGCCGCTGCCATGACAAAGGGGGAGGTCCTTATACGGGGTTGCAGGCATGAGCATCTTGCAGCGGTCATTGAAAAACTGAAATCCGTGGGGGCCCTGGTAAAAATATCCGAAAGTGGCCTCCTGGTGAAAGGCCCTGAAACCATTGAGAGCGTCGATATAAGGACCATGCCCTACCCGGGGTATCCGACGGACCTGCAGGCCCAGTTTATGGCCCTCATGTGCGTGGCCGATGGGTCGAGCATTATCAAGGAAAATGTCTTTGAGAACAGGTTCATCCATGTGAGCGAGCTCAAGAGGATGGGCGGCGATATCGAAATAGACGGCAACCAGGCCATTGTGAGGGGCAAGGATCGCCTCCTGGCTGCGCCGGTCATGGCCACTGATCTTCGGGCAAGTGCCTCTTTGATCTTGGCGGGCCTGGTCGCCCGGGAAGGACGGACGGAGGTGAGCCGGATCTATCATTTGGACAGAGGCTACGAGGCCTTGGAGAAGAAGTTCCAAGGCCTCGGGGCCAAGATCTGGCGGGAGAAGGCCTGACATGGCCGATCGCCCCCTGATCCCCCTCCTGTTTGCGTTTGTAGGGGGAATAGTCATGGGGCATTTCGGCTTGTCTCCCGGATCATGGTTGGGTCTCTTTCTCATGTCGGCCGCCGCACTGTTCCTCATCCTCTTCCTTTCTCTTCCTCCACGACTCAAATTTTCCTGTTTTCTCGGACTGTTCTTCCTGGCCGGGCTTGTCTTGGATATCTCCTCAGGCCGAGATTCCGAACTTTGTTCCCTGGCCGATCGGCGTGAAAGGGTAACCATAGAGGGTACCGTTCTCGGGCCGGCCCGAATTTTCAGAGAGACGGCAAGGTTTGAGGTTCGGGGAGAGAAGGTCATTTATCATGACAGGTCAAGATCGATCAACGAACGTCTGATCGTCACCGTATACAATCACGCCCAGAGTTTCTTCCCTGGAGACAGAATCCTCTTTCCGGCGAGGTTGAGGGCCTTTAAAAACTTTGAAAACCCGGGGGGATACGACTATGAATCGGCCATGCGGTTCAAGGGCTTGGCCTGCGGTGCATCGGTATCCGACGGGAGGAGTATCGTACCTTTGGGGAAAGGAGCGCTCGGATTCCCCATGGGTGTGGTTGAAAAGGCACGAGGACCCCTGAGAAGGCTTTTTCGAGAGGGGCTGGACGATCGGAACAGGGCCATTTACAGTGCCCTGATCCTAGGGGAGAGACAGGACATCGACCCTGATTTGAGGGAAGCCTTTACCGCTTCCGGGTTGGGTCATATCCTGGCCGTTTCGGGATTGCACATCGGCCTCATTGCGTGGCTCTCCTTTGGCGTCTCAAAGTGGGTCTTCTCCCGTTCCTATCACCTGGTCCTGAAAACGGATATCAGAAAGTTGGCAGCCCTGGTGACCTGTTTCCCCGTAGTAGGTTACACCGGCCTTGCGGGATTCCAGGTCTCAAGTCAAAGGGCCATGATCATGGTCCTGACCTACCTCTTCTCAGTACTCATTGGAAGGGAAAAGGAGAAATGGTCCACCCTGGCACTCGCCGCCTTGCTGGTCCTCGCCCTGGACCCCTATGAACTCTTCGGCATATCCTTTCAGCTCTCTTTTTGTGCCGTCATCGGGATCCTATGGCTCACGCCCATCCTCTATAACAAATTCCCGAAAAATCGGTTTCTGGAAGAGCGATGTCCTCATTTTATCCAAAGATGCCTCGTCTATATGAAAGGCCTGGTTGCCGTGACAGGCACAACGATGTTTTTTCTGCTGCCGATTACGGCCTTTTACTTTCAGCGCATTTCCCTGGTCAGTATCCCTGCGAATCTCATGGCGGCCCCCCTCCTTGGCCTGTGGGTGATTCCCATGGGGCTCCTTTCAGCCCTGTTTCTGCCGGTTTCGGTATCGGCAGCGGACCTTTTCCTTCAGGCCGGGGCATGGGGGCTTAAATGGATAGAGACGGTCATTGCCTACTGGTCCCGTCTGCCTTGGGCGGAGGTCTGGGTTGTCACACCCAGTATACTGGAAATAGGACTTTTTTATGGACTTCTCTATGCCCTCATCCTCGGCAGGACTTACAGATGGGCCAGGGCGGGATTGGTCATCCTTTCATGTGTTACTCTTGTGGATATCGGGTACTGGGTGTATCAGACGCAATTCAATCCAAACCTGAAGGTCACCTTTCTGGATGTCGGACAGGGGAACGCCGCACTCGTTCAATTCCCTGGGAACCAGCGTATGCTGATCGATGGGGGAGGATTCTCGAGGGATCATTTTGATGTGGGGAAAATGGTGTTAGCACCCTATCTGCTGCGCTCGAAGATCCGGCGAATCGATTATCTTGTCTTGAGCCACCCCCAATCGGACCACATGAACGGATTTCGTTTTGTCGCCGCCCACTTCCACTCCAGGGAGTTCTGGTATAACGGCGACGAAGTGGACACGCGCTCTTTCATCGAGCTGATGCATATCCTGCAGAACCGGAAAATCGACAAGATCCTGCCACAGAGCCTGAGGGAAGGGCGAGATATTGCCGGTGTCAGGATTGAACTCCTTCACCCCCTCGGAGGGGGTGCGGAAGACGTCGACTTAAATGCTTCAATGGACCTGAATGAAAGATCTCTGGTCTTGAAAATTTCTTACAAGGGAAAGTCGATCCTCTTCCCTGGGGACATCGAGCGTCTCGCAGAGGGAACCCTCACATCGCGTTACGGATATGCCCTCCAGAGCGATGTCCTCCTCGCACCCCATCATGGCAGCAAGACGTCATGCTCCAGGCCTTTCCTTGAAAAAGTGAGCCCCAGCCTCTGTGTCATATCCTCGGGTAGGGGAAATCGTTTCGGATTTCCCCATGCCGGAACCATCAAGAGACTCACGGATATGGGGTGCGCGGTTATCAGGACCGACCAAAACGGAGCCATCCGCGTTTCAGTCGGCGAGGAAGGCCTCACAGTCACCCCGTTGGGACGAAACCGGTAGGCCTTTCGCGTTTGGATATTTGAATCGGGGTAACACTTTAGCCCTTTGAAAAGTTCGAAAGGAAATCATGCACCCTTTCTTATGTTCCGAAGCTCCCGCGAGTCACTTCAGAAAGGGAGCATGATTTTTACACAGTTATTGGAAAGGGCTAAATTCATACGAATCGGGGAATTTGCACCGATTGAGGGAAGTGATTATTTTAAGACTGAGTAGGAGTGATAAGCACATGACCTTTGTCGAAAAGAGGAGGGGAGCAATGAAGACAATAGATCGTAGCATTTTATGCATAATATTTTTTCTGGTTATCCTCGCTATAACAGGATGTGCCGGGTTTGGAACCTACGGCAGGCTCAAACCGGTCCCAGGCCGGGGCGTGACGATTGATACTCTGGTTCAGAACTGGTCCGATTACAAGATCTTCTACAAAGGCTATCATTTTGAGCAGCCTTCCGGCGTCCTGTTTGATGTCAAAGGGGATTCGAAAAACCTTGTGGGCGAGGGATGGACGTCGGTAGGAAATCAGGAAGCCCTTCTGAGTCTGGTTTCGTGGGCCAAGTTGAACCTGGACTACTACCCTCGGCTGTGGACCTGCATCGGACCGGACAAGGAGTTTTACGGCTATCTCTACACGGGCTCTGATGAGGCATATCTTCGACTCACCGGCGACAAGACACTGCAGGTTCTTGGACTGCCCGATTGGCTTCGCCGCAGGGATTACGGGGAGAGAGGTCTGATGCACGGATTTGCAGGTTTTTGAGAAGGGGCGGCATGCACATTGGTTTCATTGCGAAGCGATCCAAGTTCATCCTTTCGGTCCGCCGTCTTTTCCAAGGGATTCCAGGAAGGACCCATAGTCTTCGGGCGTATCGATATCCATGTCATTATAGGTTCCTTCCGGTTCATACAGGCAGAGCTGATTGACCTGTTTTGAAAAGAGTGTCCTTGCCCCCTCGTCTCCCTTCAGGGCGTGCAGATCCTGATAGAACCTTCGACTGATAATGACGGGATGGGATCGTTTGCCCCCCTGTGTGACCGCTCCCAGGGGCAAACCGGAATCGGCATATCTTCGGATAAATCGATTGATCAAGTCACAGGTAATGAAGGGCATATCCGCCAGAATGATCAGGACATGATCGTAGCTGCCCTCTACCTGGGATAACCCCGCGATGATGGAAGAACTCATGCCCTTGATGTAGGCGGGATTTTCAACGATTGTGAGTTTTGGGACGTCAAGGGGAAATTCGAGACTCTCTCTGATCCTTGAGGCCTCAAAACCCAGTACGAGAACGACCCGTTCCAGCTCTGAATGGAGCGCTTCCCGCAGGATGCGATTGAGAAGGGTCGACCCCCTCATCGTGAGCAAAGGCTTTGGACTGCCCATTCTGGTGGATGTCCCTGCTGCGAGAATGAGCCCGGCGACAGAGATCAATGCCTTTTTACCTCCGGACCTCTCTCATGACCTGCGTCAAAGACCGGAATATTTCCCGCCGTGTCATGGCCCTTCTTCCTGTTTCTTCTTGGCCTCTTGGATCAATTCAACGAGTGATAACATCTTGCCGCCGGTTGGTCTTTCAAAGGCCTTTTGCCACTCCTCCGGGGTCAGTGCATTTCGCAGCCAGTCTTCGATCAAAAAGTGTTCATACCAGCAGTCCAGGCACTTAAAGCAGGGCAACCCTCTGTTTTCACTACGGCAGTAAGAAAAGGGAATCTGGTGCCCCAGCCTTGGGCATCGAATCGTGTAACTTTCATCAGGGGGACTTTGTCTCATTTTCATAGCACACCATACGACTTGGGATGGGATAAGGATAACCGAGATTGGAATTTGAATCAAGGAATGGATGATCCCCTCCGACGCTTTGGGTCGGAGGTATATCCGAAATAGATTTTCAGTATGCTTCAGGAATGAGTGCAGACTTGGAAATCCAACCCAGGAAGGCGGTTACGAGACTACATCCTTTTTACTGTGTGGGACTCCAGTGACTCCGCCTCGAAAAATTCCCGGCTGAATTGAGCCACCACCTGCGGTTCATAGACCTTGCAACTGAAGATATCAATGTAGGCTGCATTGGTAAGATTGGCGAAGTGACCGGAAATCAGGGATGTCTCAATCAATTGAACCATGGAGTAACCCTGGACCCGCTCATCTTCACCGAAGTGTACCACCTGGCATTCGCCGAATCTCTTCATTTCGATCAGATCGCAAAGTTCCTCCGTATACTGTTTTATCTTTTCAGCACTACGAATCGTCTCCGGGTTGCAATTGTAGAGATCAAGACTGGTTAAAAGCCCCCAGGGAGCGGCCTCGTTTTTGATCGCGAGACTTACCGCCATTTCTCTCCCCCTCTTCTATAAAAATTCTTGAAACATTCAACCAGATGAATGGAACCAAGCAATTTAATAGTTTTTCCTCGTTTGTCAATCGAAATTTGGAGGGGAAAGTCAACCAATCAATATTTTTCATTTTTTCGTAACACATGAGCCCCTTTTAAAACCATCCAAAGGCCCAAGTCGCTGCGCTTTTTCAACCGGCTAAACGCCTACTTTTTCCCAACACTGTCTGCTCGGGTTTGGGCAAGTTGAGCAGGGCTATTCGACTTCCCCGGTACGGCCGTCGTCGCATGGTTCGTCGTCATTTTGAGCGCGGGCATGTTCTGCACTCGGCGCTGTCGTGCAATAGGGCAATGAATCATTTACCTCTTTGTTGTTATCTGGATTGAGGCTAGTCGTCCCTTTATATTTTGCATAAAGATCATGGACTCTTCTTTTGAGGACCTTGATTTTCTTGCTATCCTCCTCTGATGACCAGGAAGGTTCACTGATGGAAAACAGGCTGTTACTGAGTTCATCGATGACATGCTCCGTCGCCCGGCACCATTCAGAAGTGCAGATGTTTGCCATTTCCGCGGCCTCGTTGAGCCCCTTTTCCAGGATATCCAGGGAGTTTTCCATGTTCTCGATGAAAGTCTCCCAGGTCTTCTCCATACGGTCCCTAATGTCCCCATGAAAGGTATCTTTGTTTATCGCCATTTTAGATGACCTCCTTCCCTTCGTTTTGTTGTTCTAAAACCCGGGGTGTGCAACGCCCCAAAAACGTTTGGATCTTTCAATCAATATAAATACGGAAATCACCTTAACAAGGCCGTCCAAAATTAACCTCCTTCAGTCTTGTCCTAAACAGGATTTGCCACTCCGAGCAGGGGCCTCAGATAGGAGGCCTTCCGGGAGGTCCGGGGCCTTGCCCTGTCTCCGCGTCTGACAGGTCCTATCTATGGTAGCTGAGATAAAGGGCGCTCAGGATTTCCGGTTCAGGGTCAGGAGAATGACGGCTGAAACGATCAGGGTGCCGCCGGCGATTTTTGCGGCCGTGATTGCCTCTCCGAGAACCAACGAGGCGAGATAAACGGTAACCACCGGTTCGAGGGTGGAGATGATGGAGGCCTGCGCGGCTTCAAGGCGCTTCAACCCCGAAAAAAACGTCACGATTGCCAATACCGTGGATACCAGGACAATGGCCAAGACAGAAACCCAACCCGCAAATGTGTCTGGTAGAAGCAAGCCCCTTGCGGCCACCAGACCTCCGAATACGGCACCGGCAGCTAGCATCACAACGGTCGAAGAAGCCAGTGCCCCTGTCCTTTGGATAACCCTGCTGCCGACCACGACATAGACGGCGTAGATCAGGGGCGCTGACAATCCCAACAGGATTCCCAGCATTGCTCCTCCACCGTCCAGCCCGACAATAAGAAATGTGCCACCAAGAGAAAGGCAGAGGGCCAAGATCTTGGGTCCTGTGAACCGGGCCTTAAAAAAAACAACCGTAAGCACCATGACAAAGGCAGGGTACAGATACAAGAGGAGGGCGACGAGGCCGGCTGAAACCATGGTCAAGGCCGTGAAGTAGCAGAAAGACTGGCCTACATAACCAAGCCCTCCCATCAGGGAAAGGGTGATCAGGTGACGGCCCCGCGGCAGGGAAATGCCCCTCGCCTTTAGGAAAATTATCATGAATAGGGCGGCCAGTGAAAAACGGAGAAAGAGGACAGAAATGGGATCCGTCCCTGATGCATAGGCCAGGCGGGCAAAAATGGGCATGGCGCCAAATGAGGCCGACGAAATGGCGATCAACAATACACCGTAAAGCCGATTCATAATCACTCAGTGACCTGTGGCAGGGAGGCCGGTGGAGGACTTTCCTGGCCTTGAACCACGAGTTCTGCTCCCCGCGACGCCCCGACGATAGAGGGTGTGAAGGATCATTCCATATAGAATAGGCCGCTCCAAGCAGGGACCGGGGCGGAAAATGGGCTTGTATCGTCCACCAATGATAAAGGATGTCATTTTGTGCTCATCCGGAAATGAGCATTCCCGGATTCGCGCCAAAAGCCCTCAGCGATCGTCTGTCAGCGAAAGCCGTGCAAAGACAAGGCATAAAACTGAGCGCTGAATGCTGACAGCAGAGCGCTCCATCCAGAAGTCATGTGTTTATGGATGGAAACTGCTATGAAGAAGACAGAGAAATGTATCACACTAGAGCCACGGGGTCGAGGCCTCAAAAGGCGAGCTTTAAGAAGATTGCAGGATGATAAAACGGCATCATAGTGACCGCATCCCATTCAACACTTCAAAGACAGGATCATCTCCGGATGACCTATGACCGGTCAGTGAATATCTTCCGGCCGAGGCCGGCGATGCCGACAAGGCCGGCCCCAACCAGCAGCATAGCTGTGGGTTCGTGAAAGGGTGCACCCTGTGCCAACTGTGGCATGGCAAAGGCGGCGCCAGTGATCACAAGCATTGATATGGAAAAAAAGACAAAGACCTTGATTTTCATCTTGCGGCAACTCCCTGTAAGATACCTTTCACGCGATCATTCCGTTTGCCCCTTGAAATAGGCTTATCGGATTTTCGCCGGTTCAGTTGCCGTTCTCTCCAGCAAGGGATATGCCAGCATCCAAAGAAAGAAAATAGTCTTTTATTTTAGGTGCTTAATGACTCGTAACCTTTGGATCGACAGGACATGTGCAATGAAATACAGCTTTTTTTGTGTAGTGCATTTCAGCCTGTGGAAAAAGATTACATATTTCAGGCAAGAAGACCTTGTCGTCTGTCATTCCCCGATGATCTTTACGAGTATCCTTTTTCTCCTTCGCCCGTCAAACTCCCCGTAAAAGATCTGCTCCCAGGTCCCGAAATCGAGTTTTCCAT
>JBMNCO010000075.1:0-10686 GCA_049366815.1 Desulfatiglandales bacterium
AGAATCCATACTCTGATATCACCTCTTGAGATTAACGTTACAAAGTCAAAATAGGTCTTGGCCAAATATTCCAACAACACCGTCTTCTCAATCTCTGTTAATTGTGCCCCTTTGCCGATCATACGGGTCACAGTCTGCTCCCACTGCTCGCGCGTTTTTTTAACTTGCCTGGGCCTGTTGGCATTGTGGCAAGCCGAGCAACGTGTCTCCAGCAGCCTTGCGCCATTTAGTGCGGGCGTTTCTGCCTGGGGTGCCTTCGCCGAGGATGGGGCTTGAGTCGGTTGAGGCGGGCCGGAGTCACAGGATATCAGCACAGCCATCATGGCCAGCCAAGCCGCGATCGAAATCAAAACTGTTCGGTTGAATGACCCTTTCGTCATCTCTTCCATCTTATCCAACAATGGTGTGATGAAAACCAAATTGACTATACGGATTTTGCCCATCAGGTTTTATCCTTATGAAAGAATTTCAGAGGACTTTTGCACCACATTACTGTGGTCAATGTTGAAACGGTATGGGGGAAATCATGTATTTTTGAAGCAATTTCACAGTATTTTGATATGAGGCCCAAAGGGATATCATGTAGTAATTCTACAAAATCTTTAAAAAGAGATCCCAAGGGAATTTAAAGTATATTGCGATCGAAAGACGCGAAATTCTAACCGGACATTACTGCCCCCAAAGGTGTCTACTGCAAAATAACTGTTGACATTATGGAAATGGCTTGTCTAACGTTTAAGACAGTTTAAGTCTGTCTTTCTGCAAACACCTCGGCGAAATAGGCTATCCTGAAATCTCCAGCCCCCATGGGTAGATGGGACGTGCCGGTTCTTTACCCATGCAATGAACGCCGGAAAAGGAAAGGAGAATGGCCGTGTGCGCGATGAAGAATTGAAAGAGATCGGCAGGTTGGGAAAGATTCTCGATGAACACTTCAATGTGCCGCAGGATTCGGAGTGGGCCATTGATGCGGATTTTGCATTCCCTATAAACGTCGTGCTTCTTCAAACCAGACCCGAGATCATTGCCGTAAAGAAATCCCCTCTGGACGCGGTTTTGGACATGATGATCGACCGGTTGGGAGGGTAGGGGCAGAGCCGAATGGCTTCATGAATGAGTTTCTCCTCTTTTAAGAGGAAAACCTGCCTTATAAAAGCCCGATCGAGTGCTCTGTGGATCGTTGGGGATGAAATAAGGGATGTCTTATCAATCTATCGAATAATGGAGGGATAAATGGAATCGCAGTACAGTAATTTTTTCAATGAGGAAATGGAGACATTAACGGCTGATGCCCTGCACGATCTGCACGAGGGGAAATTTTTAAAACAGGTTGAATACCTGTATCATCATTCCCCTTTGTACCAGGAGAAATTTAAGAGTGAGGGTATTGAGCCCGGGGACATAAAGAGACTGGAAGATATCGTGAAGCTGCCCTTTACTCAGAAGAAGGAACTGCGGGAAGCCCAGATGAGCAACCCGCCGGTGGGCAGGCACCGTGCCTGTTCACTGGAGCAGTTGTCCCGTGTCTATTCCTCCAGCGGGACAACCGGGGTCCCCACATACATCGGCCTCACATCTCATGACATCTATTCGGTTCAGGCCGAGGCCACTGCAAGGATATGTTGGGCGGGTGGCGTCAGACCGACCAGCAAGGTGGTCAACATCCCAACGGCCCCGTTTATCGCGGACACCTTCAGGGAGGGCATTGAAAAGACCGGGGCCGTCCATATCCCCACCGGGTTCAATACGGATCGGGTGATTGCAGCCTTTCAGTACCAGGGGGCGGACGCGATGCATGCGACGGTATCCTTCTGGTCCTATCTCCTCGGTGAGGTGGAAAAATCGGGGATCAATCCAAAAGAACTGGGGCTCCGCACCATCATCGGGGGCGCTGAAGGCGGAACAAAACTGGTTCGTCCCAGGATCGAAGAGAGTTTCGGGGCAACGGCGACCGAAGGCATGGGCATGGGTGAAATGGTCTGTATCGTATTCGGCGAATGTGTGGAGAATCGCGGAAATGGGATGCATTACCTCACCCAGGGCCTTGTCCACGTGGAACTGGTGGATCCCGAAACGCTCGAGACCATCGAGATCAAAGAGGGTGCCACCGGAGAACTGGTCTATACGGCCCTTGCCTCCCAAGCGATGCCCCTGATGCGCTACCGCTCTCGTGACCATGTCAGGATTCTGTCCACGGATAAATGCATCTGCGGCCGGACCGGTTTTCGGATCGAGGTGCTCGGCCGGACGGACGACATGCTGACCGTCCTGGGGGTCAACGTATACCCCATGGCCATCCGGGATGTCGCGTCTTCTCTGAAACCCAGGGTCAGCGGAGCGATTGAGATCCAACTGGAAAAACCAGGACCCGTCGTCGAACCTCCTTTAAAAGTCAAAATCGAACTGGGGGAAGACCCGGGTGACAGGGACGAACTCAAGAAGCGCCTGCAGGACCTCATCCGTGACAAACTGATCTGCAGGACCAGAGTGGAATTGGTGGAAGAGCTTCCCAAATATCAATACAAGACACAGCTCATCAAGAAACTCTACGAATGAGGTGTGCGCCCTGGAAGTTAAGGTCCTTCGACCCTGCGGGAGTGAGCGTTGAGATAACCCCTTTGTGCCTGAGGGAATTCGCTCTACTCTCACCACCCGCTTCTCTGAAGGACACGAAGAGCTACTTTTTTCCACCATAATCGTAGAAACCCCTGCCGCTCTTCACCCCCAGGTAGCCTGACTCCACGTATCTGACCAGGAGAGGGCAGGGTTGATACTTGTCCCCAAAGGCCTCCCTGAGGATTTTCATAACCGAGAGCACGGTATCCAGGCCCACGAAGTCGGCGAGCGCCAGGGGGCCCATGGGGTGGTTGGCCCCCAGCTTCATCATTTCATCGATTGATTCGGCCTTGCCGACCCCTTCGTACAGGAGATAAATCGCCTCGTTCATCAAGTTGAACAGGAGGCGGCTCGATATGAATCCGGGAAAGTCATTGGCCTCCAGGGGGGTCTTGCCAAGTTTGAGACTCAGCTCTCTGGTCGTCTCAATCGTCTCACGGGATGTCGTGAGGGTCGGGATGATCTCGACGAGGTTCATCAAGGGGACGGGATTGAAGAAATGGAGCCCGATCACCCTCTCCGGCCTTTTGGTAAAGGAGGCGATGCGGCTGATGGAGACGGAAGATGTATTGCTGGCCAGGATCACCCCGCTTCCTGCGATCCTGTCCAGCGTCTGAAAAACTTTTTCTTTCAGGGCGATGTTCTCGGTGGCTGCCTCAATGATGTAGTCACAGTCCTTGAAGCCCGCCATGTCCGTTGCGGTCGTCAGGTACCCGAGAAAAAGGTCCCTTTGTTCCAGCAACATTTTCCCTTTTTTTATGGCCTTTTCATAGTCCCGGACGATCCTGTCCCTTCCCTTTTGAAGGGCCTCTTCCGAGATATCGCTCATCAGGACAAGGTAACCGGCCGAGAGGCAGACCTCGGATATTCCACTTCCCATCTGTCCTGCCCCGACAACGCCTATCTTCTTGATCTGCATTTTTTGCCTCTCCTATTCTGTCGGCCCAATAGTATCCCTGTCTCCCAGGATGCTGCCCTATTTTTCAGAGGGCCGAGATAACGGTAACAGCGAAGGACTCTTTAACCTTTATGCCGATGGTTGCAACGAAGGGCACAGCAGGTGCTTCCTCCGACCTTACGATTTTCTTTCCATGGTTTGGTGAATCTCTTTGGGTTCTTTGCTATCTTATCCTATCTCACATACTTGTCCAAAATAGAATTTGCCGTTCCAAGCAGTGACCTGCTTGTCGTCCTTGGGCGCGGCATGTTCTCTTCGTTGCGGGGCTCTGAGAAAATCCCGGCCCCTGCTCATTGTTATCCTGGATGGGAACCTGAGTCCAAAAAATCACCGGGGGCCGAATAACCATTTTTCTTGACTTCAAAAGTTTTTTAGCGTTCCATTAATAGAAGGTGCGCATCCGCTGATGATCGTTTCCGGATTCGCGCCGACACCCGTCAGGGATCAGCTGTCCGCAAAAGCCATGCAAAGACAAGGCATAAGGCTGTATGCCGGCGGCAGACCGCTCCATCCGGAAATCAAGTGTTTCCGGCTGGAATCTCGAAGGCATTATCTGACACTAGGCATCCCGCTACGCGTTACCCATCAAGGAAAACATCTGTATCTGTCCGATGGACATCCGTTTTTTTGGCAGCAAGTACCACCGACTTTTAACCCCAGTGGCAAATTTTATTCATGAAATATCAAGGGCTCAGTGGAGAGGAAGCTGCATGCGAATTTTGTTGCTATACCCGGAATATCCGGTCACTTTCTGGAGTTTCAATTACGCGCTGAAATTTATTCACAGACGGGCCGCCTTTCCACCCCTCGGCCTGCTGACCCTCGGCGCCATGTTACCCAAGGAATGGTCGATAAAACTGATTGATGCGAACGTCAGTAAGCTTACTGAAGAAGACCTGGCCTGGGCTGACTACGCCTTCATAAGCGCCATGGTTGTCCAGCGAGATTCGGCGCGCCAAATGATCTCCCAGTGCAAGAAGGCGGGCCTCAAGGTCGTGGCAGGCGGGCCGCTGTTTACCAGCGAATACGATCAATTCGAAGAGGTTGATCATTTTGTGCTGAATGAGGCTGAACTGACTTTTCCCCTCTTTCTGGCCGACCTCGAAGCGGGTCGCGCCAAGCGCGTTTACGAGACGCAAGCGTTTTGTGACATTCGGAAAACGCCTGCACCGATGTGGGAATTAATCGATTTCAAACACTATGCCTCCATGAGCATTCAGTTCTCCCGGGGGTGTCCATTCAATTGTGAATTCTGTAACGTGACAACCCTGTTCGGACATCGGGTACGCATCAAGACCGCCGATCAAATCATTGCCGAGCTGGACGGGCTGTACAGTCTCGGGTGGAAAGGGCAGGTCTTTTTTGTCGATGACAACTTTATCGGAAACAAGGGTTATCTCAAGAAACATCTTCTACCTGCCCTGATTCAATGGCAAAAAGGCAAAAAGGGCATACCTTTCAATACAGAGACTTCCATTAATCTTGCTGATGATGAGCCACTTATGCAGATGATGGTGGAGGCGGGTTTTGACGCCGTGTTTATCGGCATTGAGACGCCGAACGAAGCCAGTCTGGCTGAATGCAATAAACAGCAAAATAAAGACCGTGATCTTGCCGGATGTGTCAGGCTCATCCAACGGGCGGGATTGCAGGTGCAGGGAGGGTTTATCGTCGGCTTTGACAGCGACACGCCCTCTATCTTCCAGCGCCAGATCGAGTTCATCCAAAAAAGCGGGATCGTGACGGCGATGGTCGGTATGCTTCAGGCTCCTCCCGGAACAAAACTCTATGAACGTATGAAAAATGAGGGCCGCCTGATGGGCCTCATTTCCGGTAACAACGGGGATAACACAACGAATATTGTTCCCAAAATGGGCCTTGACACCTTGATTGACGGTTACCGGCAGATCATTCATTATATTTATTCCCCTGAAAACTATTACGTGCGTGCGAGGACCTTCCTTCGAGAGTACAAGGCACCAAGCATCAAAATTTCGTTGGATTTTCAGCGTTTTCTGAGTCTGTTTCGTTCAGGCGTTCGTCTCGGTATTCTCGGGAAAGAACGTTATCAATACTGGAAAACCCTGCTGTGGACGTTGCTGCACAGGCCCCGCCTGCTTCCGTTGACGATTACCTTGGCGATCTACGGCTATCATTTCCGAAAGGTCTGTCATTTGAATATGGCACAACCGACCGGTGAACAGGCCCTGAATCTGCAGCCCTAGGGGCGGCATTCAACAGAGACTGTACTGGTTCCACCAGATCACGAGTGGAGGTGAAAGGTCATGAAGGAGTTGGTCGAGCGAATTGTGAAGGCTCTCGTGGACAAACCCGAAGAGGTTAAGGTTTATGAAATCGAGGGACGGACGGTGAGTGTGATCGAGCTGAGGGTGGCGAAGGAAGATCTCGGAAAGGTCATCGGCAGGCAGGGGCGTACGGCCGAAGCCATCAGAACCATACTCCTTGGTGTCTCGACCAAGAAGCGGAAACGCTGCACGCTCGAATTGCTGGAATAATCTTGACCTCAGGCTGCGGGCCCATCATGGTGGTGGGTCATCGCACGTGGTGCTGCGCGGCCGATGATCGGCAGAGCGCGCGCATGCCCCGTCCGGAAATATCTCGCGTGCGCGACACATCATGCCCTGTGGGCCATGAGTTTGAGTCCTATTTCCTTTTCTGGAGGATTTCCTTCACCTTTGTGGACAGTCCCTGGACATTGAAAGGTTTCTGAAGAAAGCCGTCGCAGCCCCGTCCAAGGATTTCCGCCGCCTGTCCGTCGAGGCTGTAACCGCTTGAAAGAAGAACTTTGGTATCTTTTCTGATGTCAATCAATCGATCGTAAACCTTGCCACCTCCCATTTCCGGCATTATCATGTCAAGGACAACCAGGTCGATCTCGTCTTTTTTCGTCCGATAAATGTCCAGGGCCTCCTGACCGCTCTGGGCGCTGTAAACGGAATAACCCAAAAACTCAAGTAACTGCCTCCCGACGTCCAGGACGATGTCTTCGTCGTCAACCAGGAGAATGGTTTCTTTCTCCTTGATGGTTCGGGCATCTTGGCAGGCTGCCCGATCCTTTTCCCTTTTCGATGCCGGCAGAAGGATAGTAAAGGCTGTGCCACGGCCTTTTTCCGACTGGACATCAATACGGCCGCCATGGGCCTTGACAATCCCATAGACCGAGGCCAGGCCGAGACCCGTGCTTTTTGCGAGGCCCTTTGTTGTGAAGAACGGCTCAAAGACGTGTCGGATGGTTTCCGGATCCATGCCGCGCCCCGTGTCCCTGACCGTCAGTTGCACATAATCTCCGGGCGCCGTTTGACGGGTATGGCAAGGTATTTCCTGCAGGGAGATGTTTTTCGTCTTCAGAAATAGTTCTCCGCCCGAAGCCATCGCATCGGCCGCGTTGACATAGAGGTTAAACAGGACCTGTTCGATCTGACTCCGGTCCGCTTCCAGTATGAACAGATCATCGCAAAGCTCCTGATGAATGACGATGTCCTTTCGTGCCCCGCCGAAGGTGTCGGCCGTCTCAGCCACGAGGCGGTTGAGATCCATGGGCTTGATTTCATACCGGCCTCCTCTCGCATAACCCAGAAGTTGGTTGGTCAGCTTGGAACCGCTTTCAACCATTTTCTGAATGTCCTCCAGCCTGGGGCGAACGGGATGATCCGGTTCAATTTCAAGACCCGCCAGGAATGCATTCCCTTGTATGCCCATGAGGAGGTTGTTGAAATTATGGGCAATGCCTCCGGCCAGGGTCCCAATGGCCTCCATGCGCTGCATCTGCATCAATTGGATTTCAAGTTCCTGTTTTTCTTTCTGGGCCTTCAAACGCATGGTGATGTCTCTTCCGGAACCCCGAACGGCGACAGGGTCACCCGACGAATTCCGAATCAGGGAATTCTTGTACTCGATGACGCGTTCGCGGCCGCCCCTGGTCTGGATGACCATGGTATCTTCATCACGGCCCTTTTCTATGATCTTTTTTATGTAGGCCTTGACCTGGTGCCTGTAATGCTCGGGGACGAGATCGGCGATGTTTACACGATGGAAGTCCTCTTGATCAAAACCATATCCTCTCTTGAAGGACAGGTTCGTCTCGATGAGGTTCCCCTCCAGATCATGAAGAAATAGAAGGTCTGAACTGTTCTCGAAGAGGTCCCGATATTTGGCTTCGCTCTCCCGCAGCGCCGCCTCCGTCCGCTTTCGCGCAATGATCTCTCTTTCCAGTTTCTCAATGGCCCTGGCAAGCTCTTCCGTCCGTTCCTTGACGCGCCTTTCGAGCCGCTCATTATATTCCTGGAGATCAGATTCCATCTGCCATTTGGAACTCAGTGAAGCTGCAAACTGATAAATTTCCTGGGGATGGAATGGCTTTTGGACATAGAGGAGCTTGCTGGCAGGCGGTAGGCGGCGCGCGATGCTCCGGGGGGCGATATCTGAATAGCCGGTCACCAACACGATTTCGATTTTCGGGTCCAGAGCCCTTATATTCTCGGCAGTCCGGACGCCGTCAGGTCCCGGAGGCATTCTGATGTCAAGAAAGGCCACCGCAAAGGGCCGGTCTTCTTCCAGTCCCTCCTTCACTGCATGGACGGCCTCGTCCCCTTGGGAACACGTGACCAGGTCAAATGAAAAGGCCTCAGGTTTCCCGGCCTTTCCCCCGAAGAGACTGTCCTCTAATTGTGCCATTTCCGAATCGCTTCCTCGCGTATCTCCCGGATGCGAAAGCACCTCCCTGTATAGAGCCAACAGGACCGCTTCATCATCCGCAGCGAGGACCCTATATGGTTTCATATCACCTTCCTGCATAGCCATGCACTCCATTATGTTTCATGCAATGGAATCTTCACGTGGAAGCATGCGCCCTGACCGATTCCATCGCTCTCGGCATAAAGCATTCCATTCATTGCCGAAAGAACATTTCCGCACCAGTGAAGCCCGATCCCGGACAGAGGCGATTTTTTCCTTGAGAACCCGCCGGCAAAAATGCTCTTCAAGGAGTCTTCATCGATCCCGTCGCCGTTATCCCGCACTCTGAGGTGAACCATCCGGGGCCCGTCCTGTCCTTCGACCTCCCCGCTTATGCGGATAGTACCCGGGGGTGGACAGCCCTTCCGCAGGATGGACTCGGCGGCATTGTTCAACAGATTGGTAAATACCTGAATCAGGACAATCCGTTCGGCCGAAACTGCGGGAAGTTGTGCTATCTCCGGAAGGATATCAATGGATACCGCACTGCACAGGTCCCGGGGCATCAGCATGGCCGCCTCTTCCATCGTGCCTTGGATCCGAAGTGGTTCGACGACCCTGTCCGGGTGGCTGAATTTTTCCTGCTGTGAAAGGATCTCTTCAATATGGGCGACCTGCTGGGAGATTTCCTGAAGCTGATGATCGGTGTGTTTGAGAAGGGTCAGCATGTGGTCGCTTCCAATTTGCAGATACCGGTTCAGTGCCGTTTCCCTCTCCCGGTCGAGGTCCCGGCCACTCAGCTCGGCGACCGCCCGTTCAACATTATTCAGGGGCGCACTCCTGACCTTTTCCGTGAGGACGTCGATCTGAACCACCAGGGGCGTGAGGCGGTTCCTGACATTGTGCAGAATGCCCGAGGCCATCTCCGCCGATCCGGAATAGTAGGATTGTTCGAGCAACCGGTTTCGTGCCTCGGACAATTTTTCGAGCATCCCGTCGAATTCCCTTGCAAGGATGCCGATTTCATCCCTGCTTCTGAATCGGGTCCTGACGGAGAGATCTCCACTTTGGCCAATGGCCAGTACATGACGGGTCAAACTTGAGACCGGCCCAAGAACCGTGGTCTGCAGAATAATCACCAGGACCAGAAGGACCAGGAACCCGACTATGAGAAACACCCCCATGAAATGACGGGTGCTCGCCCTGCCGTGTTTCCATATGTTACGGGGCAGATCAACGCGCAGAATCAGACAGGGTTTACCATGGATATCCCTTTGGATGGCGTAACCGGCTATGACATCCGCGCTCACCGGCCTTACTGCGGTTTGGTTCCCGTTGGAGAGAAAGTTCCTTGCATCCTCAAAATCCTCAGGAATTTCAGTTCGATCCATCCTTTGGAAAGTAACGGAAAGATGGGTCCGGTCCCCAAGGGCCTTTATCGCATCCTTGTCAAAGTAGCGTCCGATGACAAATGTGCCGTTTACGGGACCCTCCATTTCGTTGCATGATATGGGCCAGGAGGAAATGATGATCGGATCTTCCGGCAGCAGAACAAGGCCGGTTTTGCTGTCCTGAGGGCCGGTGTGCTCAAAAAGCGTCTTTTGGGTCAGAACATGTGTGATCAAATCCGTTGAAACGGGTTTAATTTTTCCTTCGTCCGCCAAGTCCGCGCCTACGGCATGGACCAATTGTCCCGAGGTATTGATGAAGACCATGAAATGGACCCTGAGATTGGTGAATGTAACGGGACCGAGATTGTTTTCGATGTATTCCCGGTTGCCGTTCATCACGAAATCCCGTGTCTCGTTCCAGGCGGCCCAATCGGCTCCTGTCGACTCCAACCCCTCGATATCCTTTGCTAAGGCATCAAGAGCACGCCTGACATTCGTCTCCGTATTCTGCTCCTCGAGATCCAGAAAACTGCCAAAAATGATCCGGCTTGTGATACCGTAAAAAAAGGCCACCCCGATCAGAAAGGTCAAGCCGATTACGGCGAGTATTTTCTTGCGCAGTGTCATCCGCTCTGTTCAGTGTTCTCCATGGTTGAAGGTCTCATCTTCCATTCGTGTTCCTCAAGGCCCGCTCCTCCGCTTCCCGTAATATCGGTCCCGTTTGACGAATGCTTGAGACTTTATGTGTCTTGAATCAAGGGCCTCCCATCCGTCCGGGGCACGGGTGCAGGGCATCAGGGCGGAGGTCGTTGGATCCATACCCTGCAGGGATGCTGTTTTTTTGGCTTGACCACCGGACCGTCCTCTCGTATGTTTAACGAATGTCAAACATTTACGAGAGGTTAACCGGAGTTCAACATGGGGCAGACCCCGCTTCAGAACCTTGTCTTTGATCTGACGTATGAATTTAACCCTTTCCAATAACTGTGTGGAAATCATGCACCCTTTCTGAAGTGACCAGCGGGA
>JBMNCO010000076.1:0-25099 GCA_049366815.1 Desulfatiglandales bacterium
GCTCTCATGGATTTGTGCAGTATGGCAAGGCGTCCTGGTATGGGCCGAAATTTCATGGGCGCCGGACATCAAGTGGGGAGGTGTATGACATGCACAAAATGACCGCGGCCCACAAGACGCTTCCGCTGGGCACCTTCGTTCAAGTAACCAATATGGTCAACGGGAACACGACGATTGTACGAATTAACGACAGGGGCCCCTTTGTGGAGGGCAGGGAGATAGACCTCTCCTATGCTGCGGCAAAGGACATTGGTCTTGTCGGCCCCGGCGTCGTCCCGGCAAAAATCGTCGCCCTTGCACAGGAGGTCGGAAGACTCAGGACAAAGGGCGAGTCCCTGCCGCTCGTGGAAGTGGAGGATTTCAACAGAGGGGATTTCACGATTCAAGTCGGCGCCTTTCGGGACAAAGATAACGCCCTGAGACTTGCCGACCGTCTAAAGGCCGTCTACGGTTACGTGAACATCGTCCCTTTTGAGGACCAAAACAAAGAGATCTACTACAGAGTGAGGGTATCACGGTCACAATCCCTCATCCAGGCGGGGGAGATAGAAAAAAGGCTTAAAGATATGGGTCTTGCGGGTGCATTTATTGTCAGGATTTGATCCCCTTGTTGATCTTTTTTCTTAGAACCCCTGAGGCCTTATAAACCACCACTCTTCTTGCCCTCAAATACAGATCCTCGGTAGTCTGAGGGTTTCTTCCCCTCCTGGCGGCCTTCTCTTTGACCAAAAACTTACCGAAACCGCTGACCAGGAGGTCTTCCCCCTGTTCGAGGGTCGATTTCATAATCTCAAAAAGCCTCTCCACCACAAGCCGGGATTGGGCCTTACTCAATCCCACGTTGTCGTATATGTCGTTGATGATGGTTTCCTTTGTTAAGGACATCCGGCCTCCTCTCTCACGACGCAGTGTATAGCTGGCCTGCGCCGTTTCCCGCACGTCATTGAGCAATCAATTCAAATTAATGGGCTGGAAGTTCTCAATTTCAGTAGCCGAATTTTTCCTTAAGCTTCGCGCCGACAGACACCGGGACGAGACCACTGATATCTCCTCCAAGGCTGGCCGCCTCCTTAATGATTGTAGAACTGGTAAAAAACCATTTGTAGTCTGTCATCAGGAAAATCGACTGGACTTCCCGGTTCAATTTACGGTTCATGAGCTGCAGTTGGAATTCATACTCGAAATCAGACAAGGCGCGCAATCCCCTCAAAATGACATTAGATTCTTTCTTGATCACGTAGTCGACCAACAGGCCGTCATAGGAGTCCACCTCCACATTGGGCAGATCCTTGCACACCTCTTTGATCATCTGAACGCGCTCTTCCATTGAAAAAAGGGGGACCTTGTTGGGATTGTTTAGAAGGGCGATCACCAGTTTGTCAAATATCTTTAATGCCCTTGAAATGATACTTAGATGTCCGTGGGTTATGGGATCGAAGGTCCCAGGATAAATGACTCTTTCCGTACTCATTGGTCTACCTCGTATCGGTATAGGGTTAGTTTGGTTTCTCCGTATTTTCGTTTGTCTACCATCTCGAGATCTCCTGCCTTGGCGGGGAGTTCGTCCGTCTTTGATGATTCAGCAACCACCGTGGAACAGGAAGCAAGGACTTGACTGTGGGACAGCCCCTCCAGGACCGGCGTGATCAGGCCCTTTCCATAGGGGGGATCAATAAAGACCAGCCCAAACCTCTTCTCTTTTGCAAGGTCCCCCCAGTTCAAGATCCTGGTCATGTCTTTCCTTAAAATGGTCCCCGAGACCTCGCACCCGCACAGCCTCATATTTTTTTTGATAAGGTTTACGGCCCGCATTGAATGGTCAATGAACAGGGCCCATGACGCCCCCCTGCTGAGGGCCTCAAGACCCAGACTACCGGTCCCTG
The DNA here is from genome assembly GCA_049366815.1 of Desulfatiglandales bacterium. Classification (GTDB taxonomy): domain Bacteria; phylum Desulfobacterota; class DSM-4660; order Desulfatiglandales; family HGW-15; genus CAYNYM01. The sequence continues at coordinate 1,884 of JBMNCO010000076.1, forward strand.
CATAGAGATCCAGCACATTATTGACGCCGGTCAAGTCCTGCCCTATCAGATCAAAAATGGCCTCCCGAACCTTGTCAGAGGTAGGCCGTATATTCAATCCCCGCAACGTTGCCAGACGCCGCCCCTTCATTTGCCCGCCCGTGATCCTCATTCGGCATACTGAGCCTTTTTTTTCTCATCATTCGACTCCACCCCCTCGGCCCCGAGGGAATTTTCGGATTGAGTCGCTTTTGGAACGGTACGCCGCCTCAGGAAACGATACAAGGTGACGATCGGCCCTGAGACGGCATAGGACACCATGATGAAAAAGAGCATGATCTTGGGTTTGTAAACCACGACCATGGAAATGAGAATCACACCCACCAGCACGTTCAATGGTTTACGGTGTTTTGCGTCATATTTTTTAAAACTCAGGTAATTGACCTTGCTCACCATCAGGGAGGAAAGGGCGTAGACTGCAAAAATAATGACGAAGGGCCTGGCTTCAAAGATCCCTCCAGCCTCATGGGAAAAGAGGACACCGGAGGCGATAAGGCAGGCTGCCGAAGGGATGGGCAGCCCCCTGAAGATATTGGATTCAACACCTTTTTTCTGGGTGTTGAAGCGGGCAAGACGCAGGGCTCCACAAATCACATACACAAAAGCGGCCAGCCAGCCCAGCCGCCCAAAGGGCTCCAGTGCCCACTTATACACCAGGAGGCCGGGGGCGACCCCAAACGCGACAAGATCGGCCAGGGAATCGTACTCTGCGCCAAAATGACTCGTTGTATGAGTATAACGCGCTATTCTTCCGTCCAAGCCGTCACATATTGCGGAGAGAATAATGGCAATCGCAGCCGCTTCGTATCTGCCGTGGATCACCGCAATGATGGCATAGAACCCGCCGAACAGGCTTGCAGAGGTGAAGAGATTCGGGAGCAAAAAGATGCCCCTCTTCTCCCGGAGCCCTGTTTGCCTTCTCTGTGTTGAGGTCATGGTAGATATCCCAGGGTGGTGAGGCCTGCTCTCACCTTCTGACCATGTTTCACTTTGATCTGACTGTCAAGAGGAAGATAGACATCCAGCCTTGATCCGAAACGGATGAGACCGAACCTGTCCCCTGCCGTGACACGGTCTCTCTCCTCGATCCAGCAGGCAATGCGCCTGGCAATGAGGCCCGCGATCTGGACGGTCACCAACCTCTTGCCGTCGGATGTTTCCACCGTGACGGCATTGTTTTCATTTTCACTGGAGGACTTGTCCAAGTTGGCGGAGAAAAACCGCCCCGGATGATACCTGATCGCCATGACCTTTCCACTCGCAGGGTTCCGATTGACGTGCACGTTGAAGAGGGACATGAAGATACTGACCTTGACCGCAGGCTCACCGAGCAGGTTGTTATCGTCTTCAAAAGTCTGGATTTTTATCACCTTGCCGTCTGCCGGGGCCAGGACCTCCTTTTCATCTGTCCTGCGATGACGTTCTGGATCTCTAAAAAAGTAGATGGAAAACAAGGTAAAAAGGGCGGTCATCCCCGGCAGGATCCTGAGGCCGAAGAAATGACCGAGCAGGGTGACAAGACCTCCGACAAAAATGAAAGGGATGCCTTCCCTCGCAACGGGAAACCTGTTATTTATTTTCGTCATTTTTGACTTGGATAGGGGCGTCATGTCCGGATCATTATATGGTTCTGAGGCGGTTTGTCAACGACCTTCACTTGTTCCAAATCCACCCTGCCATTTGGATGCATCTCTTTTCATCAGTGGGGTAAGGCATGCCTCGTCCCGGGAGCGTGCGGTTATCCTGACAGGAGGGGGAAGGGATTGGGCCTGATATCCGGTGGTCGTAAATAGGCGGGAACGAGGTCCCGCAGGTCGTCAAAATCCTGATCCAGGTACCTCCTCATGCCCAGCACCCCGACGGAGGCTGCTCTCAGGTACCATAAAGGCGCGGGGGCAAGGGATGCGCGGCGGCGGCCCATGAGGCCCGCAACGAGCGGTCCCTGGGTGCCGAAGTCATGCCCCAGAAACAGGGTTTTTTCAGGGGCAAATGAGGCCAGGTCTCCTATCTTGAGGCTTGTTTCCTCAGTCAATCGCTCAATGCCCCTCTCTTTAGACCAGCGGAAGAGGGCGGTAAAGACCTCCCCTTTTCTTGAATCGATCAAAGGGCATACTGGAATGCCTGCAAATGTGGCCTGGCTTGCCATTGCTTCCAGGCTGGATACGCCGATAATAGGTATCCCGAGCCCCTGACAGAGACCCTTCGCGGTGGAAATTCCAACCCTCAATCCGGTAAAACTGCCGGGGCCCTTTGCAACAACCACGGCCTTGATTTCCCCCGGTTCGACGCTGCTTGACACCAAAAGGTGGTCTATGGCCGGCATAAGACCGAAAAAATTATTGGATCCCGGTGAGAGGGAGAACTCTGCAACAAGGGAACCGTTTTCTAAAACAAGGCCGATACTGAATTGAGGCGTTGAGGTATTGATGGCTAACAGCATGCGTATTTTCTTTGGTTATTTGACCTCCACGTTTGCCCCATATTGGGGAAAAACATTCAGGAGGAAAAATGTTAATACTTGATCAATTTCACAACATCATTATAAGTAACTAATACCATAAGGAAAATAAGGATCCCAAAGCCGATCTTCTGGGCCATATCCCGCTTCTTCAGGCTGATCGGCTTCCCGATTATCAATTCCACCAGCAGAAAAATGATCAGTCCACCATCCAATATAGGGATCGGGAAGAGATTCAGTATCCCCAGATTGACGCTGATCATGGCCATAAAGGGAACGAGCAGGGCAAAGCTCTCCTGGGCCACTTCACCGGTCATTTGACCGATCATGAGCGGTCCCCCGAGCAATTTTAGAGACAACTTGCCTTGAAAAAGTTTGACAACGACCTTGCAGGTCAGTTTGATCCACTTCCAGGTGTCAAGAGAGGCCTTCTTCAGGGCCTGAATTGGACCGAACTCGATTTTTTCGTATTTGCCCGATGAAACAATCCCTATAAGCGCGGACTTTATGTCCTGCCCATATATCTTTTCGATATGCTCTTCAGGAACCACACTGAATGTCATCAGGTCATCCCCTCGCCTGACCGTCATATCAATGGGAACACCGGCCTTGTCCTGAATGATTTCTCTCATCTCCACCCATCCCTCGATCTCTTTTCCCTGGATGGTGACCACGATATCTCCCTTCAGAAGACCGGCCTTTTCGGCGGGGGAATCTGGGGTGATTTGGCCGATCTCGGGGATCCCCACATAGGCACCGGAAACAAAATAGACGCCGAAAAAAAGGAACAGGGCCAGGGCAAGATTGAAAACGGGGCCGGCCGCGACAATGGCCATCCTCTTCAGGACGTGTTGATTTCCAAAGGCCCTTTCTTCGTCCTCGGGGGGAATGGGATCCCCCTCATCCTCATTTTCCCCCAACATCTTCACGTATCCGCCGAGCGGAAAGGCGGAAATCAGATATTCGGTCTCACCGATTTTCTTACCGATCAGCTTTTGACCGAAACCCAGGGAAAACTTGAGGACCTTGACACCGAAATACTTGGCAACAAGAAAATGGCCCAATTCATGGAAAAAGATCAAGAGCCCGAGCACGACCACAAAGGGCAAAAGATAATAAATGAAAAAGTTCATAACTCACCTATCGTTAGTGCCCATCCGTAAATCCGGGATTTCTGGATGGAGCGATCTACTATCAGCATTCATTGATCAGCCTAACGCCTTGTCTTTGCGTAGCTTTTGCTGATCGCCCATCGCTGACGTCTGATGGCCCGAATCCATGAATGCCCATTTCCGGATCAGCACTCATCGGGTATCCTTGCCGATCGGGGTGCGTCTTCCGAGGGGTGTGAGCCTTAGCCGGAGAGTTTCCATTGGACTGTAAAGACTGCAAAATCGACACGGACCCCGACAATTATTATACCATAACTTGGATACACAATGACAAAAGTCAATGGTTTACGGCCCTTTGGTCCTTTTGTTGTAATCGCCCTCTGACCTGCATTCTGATTCCCCCATGAAGGTTTCACCAAAGGACATCACACCTTTGCCATTCCTCCCAGAATTTCATATCCCTTCAGGCGCGCCCATTTGTCGGCCTCCATCACACTCTCAATATCTGCGACCTGAAAAGGTTCATGGGCATCCATGGTCCTTGCTATGAGAATGGGAATCTGGAGGAACCCAATCCTGCCGGACAAAAACGCCTCCACAGCGATTTCATTGGCGCCGTTCATCACCGCAGGCATACTGCCTCCGGTCTCTGCCGCCCGAAGCGCCAGATTGAGACATTGAAATTTTTCGCTGTCACACGGTTCGAAACTCAAGGTTCCAATCTCGTCAAGTCTCAGCGACGGGAGATGTGTCTCGATGTGGTGAGGATAGGAAAGGGCGTATGAAATGGGCGTAGTCATATCCGGAAGGCCCATTTGGGCGATAATGGATCCGTCCCTGTACTCCACCATGGAATGGATGATGCTCTGGGGATGGATCATGATACTGATCTGATCCAGCCTCAATCCGAACAGCCACTTGGCCTCTATGGTCTCGAGCCCTTTATTCATCAAGGTGGCCGAATCAATCGTGATTTTCCGACCCATGTTCCAGTTGGGATGTTTCAGGGCCTGTTCAGGAGACACGGAAGCCATCTCCTCCAAGGGCATCTTCCGGAAAGGCCCACCGCTGGCCGTCAATATGATGCGCTTCAAGTCCTCCCTGGGGTGTCCCCGGAAAGATTGAAGGATCGCACTGTGTTCACTGTCAATGGGGAGAATGGCCACACCCTTCTCCTTTGCGCGACCCATAACCAGTTCTCCCGCCATGACCATTGTTTCTTTGTTTGCCAGGGCGATGTCCTTACCCCCTTCAATCGCAGCAAAGGTCGGGAGCAGTCCCGCGGCCCCCGTCATGGCTGAAATCACCGTATCCGCTTCATCCATAGAGGCGAGACGGATAAACCCTTCTCTACCGGAGAGGACCTCCGTCGGGAGGTCGCCCGCGATACGCTTTCTAAGGGTCTCCGCAAGTCCCTTCTCCAGCACTGCTGTTTTCCTGGGCTGGAACTTTCGGATCTGATCCTCGAGCAGGCCGATGTTCGTGCCTGCGGTTAAGGCAACGACCTTGTATTTGTCGCTGTTTCTCTCAATAATATCAAGGGCCTTTCGCCCGATTGAACCGGTGGAGCCCAAGAGTATGATGTTTTTCATATGTCTTCTAAAAGTTTCTTGAAATAGGTGATGGTCTTTCTCAATCCCTGTTCAATATCGATTCTGGGGTACCAGCCGAGACGTCCCCGGGCGAGGCTGATGTCAGGTTTACGCCTTTGGGGATCGTCTTCGGGGGACGCGTGATGCGCGATAGGGGACGGGGATCGGGTCAAATCTACGATAAGACGGGCCAGATCCAGAATTTTGTATTCCACCGGGTTGCCGAGGTTCACCGGCCCGACAAAGTCGTCAGGGGCATTCATCATATCTATCATGCCGTCAACCGTATCGTCCACATAGCAAAAGGATCTCGTCTGGCTCCCGTCCCCAAAAATCGAAATGGGCTCTCCACTCAGGGCCTGGACGATAAAATTGCTGATGACCCGCCCATCATGGGGGTGCATGCGCGGGCCGTAAGTATTAAAGATACGCACCACACGGATGTTTACCCTGTTCTGTCTGTGGTAATCGAAGAACAGGGTCTCTGCACACCGCTTCCCCTCATCATAGCAGGATCTGAGGCCGATCGAGTTCACATTGCCCCAATAGGATTCCTTCTGAGGGTGTTCCACCGGATCGCCGTACACTTCACTCGTGGAGGCCTGAAGGATCTTGGCCTTGACCCTCTTTGCCAGGCCGAGCATGTTTATGGCCCCCATCACACTGGTTTTTGTCGTTTTTACAGGGTTGTACTGATAGTGGATGGGGGATGCGGGGCAGGCCAAATTGTAGATCTGGTCCACCTCTAAAAAGATCGGATTCACAATATCATGCCTCAGGGCCTCAAAACGCCGATCATCAAGCAGATGGTAAATATTCCTCTTCTGTCCTGTGAAATAGTTGTCCAGACAGATCACAGTGCACCCTTTTTCCAGCAGTCTTTCGCACAGGTGCGACCCGATAAAGCCCGCTCCGCCGGTGACCAGTACTCTCTCTCTATCGTGCTTGTAGGAAATGCCCATGCCAATCCTCTATGCCCTGCACCTCACGGTTTGCGCCATTGATGTCATTGGGAGTGAATCAAAATTTCCCCCCCCGGGAGTATCTGCTGAAATGCACCGGCGACCTAGATCGACCAGGCCAGATAGACATACATGACGGGGATTGCAAACAGCAGGCCGTCTATTCGATCCAGCAGGCCGCCATGACCCGGAAGTAATGAACCGGAGTCCTTGACCTCATACCGCCTCTTTAACATGGATTCTGCAAGATCACCGATTTGACCGGCAATGGAAAGTCCCCCGGCAAGCCATCCCAAGGCCCAGGTAAAAGGAAAACTCGGCAAAAAACGGGGAAAAAGCAAGGCGGGCAGAAGACTGCAGAATAGTCCGCCGACGGCCCCCTCCCATGTCTTTCCAGGACTCACTGAGGCATACAATTTATGCTTCCCGAAGGTGCGCCCGAAATAAAAGGCCCCCGTATCGCTCAAAAAGACAACCGATAGGAGAAAAAAGATCCATAGGTTGCCCTGTGGAAAGCGGTCGATGATAACCAAAAGGCAAAGGGGAAGACAGATATAGACCGGGGCAAAGACCGCGTTTGCCGTGAGATCCATGGCATCGGACCGGGATGTTCCGTAAAAAAACAGGAAAAAGGTCAAGGGAACTACGGCCCAGAAAGATGCGACTGCAGGGATTAAGAAGAATTCGCCCCGGGAGGCAAAAAAGAACAGGAAAAAGGTCAATAGGAAGGAGGCATACCGAACAGGGGCCGGTGCTCGGGATGAAGTGATTTTGAAGAATTCATTCAGTCCGACAACACTCGCCAGAAAAAGGGTGGCATGGAAGAGCCACCTGGGCCCGAAACCGATCACATAAATCAGTACAGGCACGGCCACAATACCTGTCAGCCATCTTTTGAGATGCATCATTCACTTTCTTCTGTAAGTCTCATCGTCTCAAATCAGGGATTCGCCGGAGTGACTTGATCTCCAGTGGCCCCGAATCTTCTCTCCCGTTTTTGATACGCCTCTATGGCCATGAGGTATTCCTCTTTTCGAAAATCCGGCCAATAGGTGGATGTCACGTAGATTTCGGTATAGGCCATCTGCCATAGAAGAAAATTGCTCAAACGGTATTCACCGCTCGTCCTTATGAGAAGATCCGGATCCGGTATCCCGCTGGTATAGAGCGCATCGGACAGCGTTGCCTCAGTGATTTCTCCCCAGGTCAGGCCTGACGATTCAACCTTCTTTGCTATTTCCTGGACGGCGTCGAGAATTTCTTGCCTTGATCCATAACTGAGAGCAAGGGTAAGCTGCAGGTTTCTGTTCTGCGACGTCTTCCCAATGGTTTCCCTGATTGTGTCCTGAAGGTCTTTCGGCAACTTGCTGATTCTTCCGATCGTATGGAAACGAATGCCGTTCTCCTGCATCTCCTGCAGTTCATCCCTGAGGAACCGTCTCAAGAGCGACATCAGGGCTTTGACCTCATACTTCGGCCTTTTCCAATTTTCCTCTGAAAAGGCATAGAGGGTGAGATAGGGAATGCCGATCTCACGACTCGTCCTGACAACTTCCCTGACGGATTCGGCCCCCTCTTCATGACCTTTGATCCGGTTCATGGCCCTTTGCTTGGCCCATCTGCCGTTACCGTCCATTATAATGGCCACATGTTTGGGAAGTTTTTCCGTATCGATGATTGGCATGACAAATGCTGAGTCTCGGGTACTCCTTGGGCCTTTTTGGACCAAATACGGCACGCTCACTCTGGTAACACCAGCAGGCAGCGGTCAAAGCGTCTTTCGAAGGAACCGCCGCCACGAGGAAAGAGGACTCAGAACTCCATGATCTCCTTTTCCTTCTCGGCGGTTATATCATCCACCTTTTTGATGAATTCATCCGTAATTTTCTGAACTTCCTCCTGTGCCTTGAAGAACTCATCTTCGGATATCTCTTTCTCGTTCTTCAATTCCTTCAAGAATTCATTGGATTCCCGCCTGTGATTGCGAACGGAGATCTTGCCTTCCTCTGCCATCTTTTTCGCCAGCTTTGCCAGCTCCTTCCTCCGTTCCTCGGTGAGCGGCGGTATGGGTATCCGGATCATTTTGCCATCGTTCATAGGGGTCAACCCGAGCTCGGACTTAAGGATGCTCTTCTCGATTTCCCCCATGACAGAGAGGTCCCAAGGTTTGATTGTAATCAAACGACTTTCAGGCACAGAAAGGGAGGCCACCTGATCCAGCGGCATCTGAGTGTCATAGCAATCCACTTTTATCCCCTCCAGGAGTGTCGTAGAGGCCCGGCCTGTTCGGATTCTGTTGAAATCCCTCCTCAGGGCCTCAACGGCCTTACCCATCTTTTCCCGCGTGTCCGACAGGATTTGTTCTTTCATGGCACTTCCCCTGAAGCATATCAATTTAGGTTTATGAAAAAGTGACGGGTTGCGTCATCGACTGATCATTCCGGAACTCAAAATCTCGGGCTACAGCCCTGATATAAGCGTCCCCACTTTTTCACCGCGAACGACCCTTTCTATATTGCCCTTTTCCTTGAGATTGAAGACGATGATGGGCAGGCCCTGCCCCATGGCAAGGGACACGGCCGTCAGATCCATCACCTTGAGATTTCTCTCCAGGACCTCCTGATAGGAGAGCCTGCCGAACCGTTTTGCAGAGGGATCCTCCTCCGGATCAGAGTCGAAGACCCCGTCTACCTTTGTTGCCTTTAAAAAGACTTCGGCCTGAATCTCCAGCGCACGCAGGGCGGCGGCCGTATCCGTGCTGAAGTATGGATTGCCGGTGCCCGCGGCAAAGATCACAACCCGCCCCCCCGCGAGGTGCCCAACGGCCCTTTCCGTGACATACGGCTCCACGATTCCTGCCATGTCAATGGCTGACATCACCCGACAGTCCGCACCCATATGGTTCAGGACCTGGCTCAGGGCGATGCCATTGATGACCGTAGCCAGCATCCCCATATGGTCTGCGGGAACACGCCCTATACCGTATTGCGAGGCATTCAGACCTCTGAAAATGTTCCCGCCTCCCACCACGACGGCGATCTCAACATGGTGTCGCTGAAGATTCCGTATTTCACCCGCAACGATCGAAAGTGTTTTGGGATCAATGCCATAGGCCCCCTCACCCGTCAAGGCCTCACCGCTCACCTTGAGCAGTATGCGCCTGTAAAGGGTTTGTTCAGCTGGCATCAAGCTCTCCCAACTGATAGCGGACAAAACGTTTGATAATGACATTTTCTCCGGTCTTGGCCATCATCTCATTGAGAAGATCCTGCACAGTGATATCCGGGTTCTTTACATAGGCCTGTTCCAGGAGGCAGACGTCCGAAAAGAACTTCTTCATTTTCCCTTCCACAATTTTCTCAATGACTTTTTCCGGCTTACCGGATTCCTTCGCCTGTGTGCCGTAAATTTCCCTTTCCTTGGCCAGGAGATCTGAAGGGACACCGTCCCGATCTACGGCGACCGGATTGGTCGCGGCAATCTGCATGGCGAGATTTTTTACGAATTCCGTGAAATCTTCTGTTTTTGCAGAAAAATCCGTCTCGCAGTTGACCTCGACGAGAACCCCGATCTTACCTCCGGCGTGGATGTAGGACTGGATCTGGCCTTCGGACGTCGTACGCCCCCCTCGCTTCTGAGCCGTAGCAATACCCTTTTTTCTCAGGTATTCCAACGCCTTATCCATATTTCCCTGGCACTCACGAAGGGCCTCTTTGCAGTCCATGATGCCCACGCCGGTCTTATCTCTCAGTTCCTTTACCTGTGACGCATTTATTTCCAATTTACTCTTCCTCCGCACTCTCTTCTGTAGGTTGAGCTTCATCTTTCTTTGGCACAAAAATGACTTCGGGGCCTTGTTCTTCCGCGGAGGGAGCCTCCTCTTCCGGCTTCTCTCTTCCTTCCTCCAGGCTCGCTTGGGATTCGGCCCTCAATCTTTCCTCCGCCAGATTATGTCCTTCAATGCAGGCATCGGCTATCTTCGCGCATACCAGCCGAATGGCCCGAATTGCGTCGTCATTACCGGGGATGATATAGTCGATATCATCAGGGTCACAATTGCTGTCGGCTATGGCCACCAACGGAATACCCAACTTTTTGGCTTCCTTTATCGCAATATGTTCCTTTTTGGGGTCCACGACAAAAACGGCTCCCGGTAATTCATCCATATCCTTGATGCCGCCAAGATTCTTTTCCAGCTTCAACAACTCCTTCTCCATCTTGAGGGCCTCTTTCTTGGTGTAACGATTCAGAGAACCGTCCTGTTTCATGGTTTCCAACTCTTTCAGGCGGGCGATACTCTGGCGAATGGTCTGAAAATTGGTCAAGGTTCCCCCGAGCCAACGATTGACCACATTAAACATGCCACACCGTTCACTTTCCTCAATGATGGAATCATGGGCCTGCTTCTTGGTGCCCACGAAAAGGACCGGGTATCCGTCCGCCACTGTGCGCACGACAAAATCGTATGCCGTTGCAAAAAGATTCACGGTCTTCTGAAGATCTATAATATGTATACCGTTCCTGGAACCAAAGATGTAGGGTTTCATCTTGGGATTCCAGCGTCTCGTCTGATGCCCGAAATGGACACCGGCCTCTAAAAGGGCTTTCATACTGATTGATGCGGCCATATAATTCCTCCTCTTCCTCGGTTTTTCCTCCGTCCGGGATCTATCCGAAACGCAATCCCTTTTAAAAAAGGGCACCGGGGCGTGTCCTGGACGTGCGAAATGTGTTGTTTAGATGAATCCTTATATTTTTCCCCAAAGGGCAATGATCGGAATTGACCTAGGGGAAGAAAATTAATAAACTAGATTTTTTATCATTGCGACTATCTTTTTTCAAGAAAAAAAGTACCTTGAGGGCGTTAAAGACGACCCAGGGGGGACAGGTCGCCGGAAGGAGGGGATTGTTGAGCAAGGCAGAACGGTTGAGGGCGATCAGAAAGCGCCTCGATGAAGGAGAAACGGTCAGGCTCTCACCTTGGGCATGTCAGAGTTCATGGGCACTTCGGAGAAAGGAAGAGGATAATGTGGATTTGGGCCACAGGCAAGACTTTTCCCTCGATACGGACCGGATTCTTCATTCCCTGGCCTATTCCCGATACATCGATAAGACGCAGGTCTTCTACCTCGTTAAAAATGACCACATCACCCATCGTGTCCTCCATGTTCAGCTGGTCTCCAAAATCGCCAGGAGCGTTGGGCGGCTTTTGCGCCTCAACGAAGATCTCCTTGAAGCCATTGCTCTCGGCCATGATATCGGCCACTGCCCTTTTGGGCACGACGGTGAAAAATTCCTTTCAGACCTTTCCCGCCGCCATGGTTTAGGTCATTTTTTACACAATATCCAGGGTGTCCGGTTTCTGGAAAATATCGAGAGGAAGGGGAAGGGATGGAACCTGACCCTGCAGGTCCTGGACGGCATTCTGTGCCACGATGGCGAAGTTCACGACCAGGCCCTGACCCCTGATAAAGAAAAGACCTTTGAAACCATGGATATGGAGATGCAACAGAAGGAAGGAAATCCCTCCCTGAACATTCGGCCCATGACCCTTGAAGGTTGTGTCGTAAGAATGGCCGATACGATCAGCTATGTGGGACGTGATATTGAAGATGCCATCAGGCTGGACCTGATCAGGAGGTCCGATTTACCCGATGACTGCCGGAACACTCTGGGAGACACCAACGGGACCATCGTGTACACCCTGGTCGAGGACCTCATCGCCAACAGCCTTGACAAGCCCTATGTGAGTTTCACTTCCGAGGTCAGCGAGGCCCTCAGGAATCTGAAAAAATTCAATATGGACCGCATCTACCGAAACGAGATGGGATGGAAACAGACCGAAAAAATTGGACTTATGTTTCAGTTGCTGTTCGAGAAATATCTCCGGGATCTTGAGGTGGGCCGCGAAGAATCCGATATATACCGCGAATTCCTGGAGGGCATGTCAGTGGATTACAAAGGGAACGCGCCGCCCGCTGCTATTGTTCGCGACTTTATCGCCGGCATGACGGATGACTATTTCCTGAGTCAGTGCCGAAAACTCCTCATTCCGGAAAGCCGCGTCAAGGGCCTTTAGGGCGTGGCCCTTCACCTTTGAGCCTCACATCCGGACACGCATTGTTGCGCCATCGTATGAGTCTATTATGGAAACCTGCCTCTCACCCGCCATTATTATGCGTATAAAGGAGTTCGGGGAAAGCGATCTCCTGGTCACCTTTTTTACCCCCGACAAAGGCCAACAGAAGGGCGTGGCCAAGGGTGCCAGAAAAAGCCGTAAGCGATTTGTCAACTGTCTGGATCTCTTTTCCCTCGTCAACCTCGAATACCGGACAAAAAAAGAGCATGATCTATGCCTTTTGAACTCAGCAAAACTTGTCGACGCCTATCCGGGAATACGTCGCGATTTTTCCGCCTTGAGCCGCGCGAGTTACATGATAGAACTCACCGGTATCCTTTTCCCAAGCGGGGTGGCGGACCGGGAGGTATTCGCCCTCCTCAAAAGATCTCTCAAATGGCTCGCCGACGAACCTGCCGACGGGCTTTGCCATATCGCATTCGAGGCCAGGGTCATGGCGCTTGGAGGCTACAAAATAGCCTTGGACAAATGCTGCATATGCGGCAGGACATTCACGGGTCGGGGCATGGGGGTCTTTAAAAAGGAAAAGGGCGGCATTGCCTGCCTGAATTGCGAAAAGCCCTCCAGGCTTGCCCCATCCATGAGGCCTGAATCCATTAACCTACTGGGGCAAATGCAGTCAGGCCTGTTTGAAGCGGGGGAACGGCCCGGGTCGATCGGTGAGATCATTGAAGATATAAAATCCGTGTTGAAACTGCACCGTGAATACCGCCTGGACACGAGACCTAAAACCGCCTGCTATCTGGAGTAAACAAAAAAACTCACATGGGAGGGAGGACGATGGAGAAAAGACGTATCTATATCAGTGATATTCATATGAACGCAGGAAAGGGATTTGATGCGCCAAAGGGCCGATATCCCTACGAATGGTTAGGCCCTGAAGAGGCGAAGAGGTTTGCCGTTTTTTTGGAGGCTCTGGGCGATCCGACGACCATTCAGGAGATCATCATCATCGGTGACCTGATGGATGATTGGGTATACCCTGTGGATGTCGTCCCGCCTTCCCTGCAATCCATCGTGAATGCCCCCGTCAACAGGGATGTTGTCCAGGCCCTGAAAAAATTGTCGAAAAACAAGGAGATCACGGTCGTCTATTTGCCCGGTAACCATGACATGGGCGTCACGCGAGAGTTTGTGGAAAAGAACTTTCCGGGAATGATCTTCGGCGGCACGGCCCTGTACAACAGTGTGTACCGCACAAGCAGGCTGAGGGCCGAACACGGAAGCGCCCATGCCATGTTCAACGCACCGGATGCCGTCAACAGTCCGGGCACCAGGTTGCCGCTTGGTTACTTTATCAGCCGCGTCGTTGCGACCAGGTCGCGCGATACCGGATCAACAGAACGGCATTACTGGGCCTATGCGGATGACCTGATCGAGACTCTCGGTCCCCAGAGACTGGCTGCAAGCATCTTTGAAGCGGTATTGGAGGAGGCCTGTCTCAAGGAAACCACCAAAATTCAAATGCCCCGCAGAAACGGCAAGGCGGAATTTGTGACCGCCGGACAGGTCAAGGAGAAATATGCGTGCCTTTATGATCAATGGCAGGAACTCTACGGCGCAGGTGTCGCCTTCAAGGCCATGATGGCGGAAATCGGTTTCCTGGGCAAATTGGCAGACGGTCTGTGCAAAAAGAGCGGTACCAATGTCGTCATCTTCGGTCACAGTCACGACTGGAAGCTGGATAAGGACGCCTGGTTTGTGGCCGATCGGATCTATGCCAACTGCGGGACCTGGTGCGACGCTGAAAAACCCTGCACATGGGTGGAATCCCAAAAGGACCGCGAGACACGCAGGCATATGGTACGGGTGATGGACTGGAACGACGGCCGTCCCAAAGCGCTTGGGGAGGAATGCGTCCCCCTCTGATCAGGCCTGGAAAGTGGACTTCCGGCCTGCAGGAAAATATGCGTGACTGCATGCCGGTGCGTCATGTTTAAGTTGGAGCCCTCCCAAACATCAGATTCCCGGAATATATTTGGGCAAAGGCCCATCTCTCAGGCGCCGCCTTTGAGCCCATCATCTTTGACCCCCGACGACACAAAGGCCCGTATCCTGCGGGCGGGGGTACACGCCCATGAAAGAATCACTGAAAATTTCCCTTGACAACTAAAAAAGGCTGAACTAGTCATTTAAAATGAACTGTCTGACAGTATGACAGACAGTCAGACTTGCAGAAAAAACCAAACAATTGGGTTAAAATTCATGGATAAAAAGACAATCTCATTCAGTCCTATTAAGAGCAAAAGGGCTTTTGAAGAGCTTTCCAACCATATCAAGGGTCTGATTATTCAAGGAAGGCTGAAGACGGGGGACAGGCTCCCCTCCGAGCTTGAGCTGGCCGAACAGTTTCAGGTGAGCCGTCAGACGGTCCGCGAGGCCCTGCGCATATTGGAATTGTCGGGGTTCATCACGGTCCGAACGGGGGGAAAGGGCGGGCCGACCGTTTCAAACACGGCATTCAATACCATGAACGATCTGCTCCTGGACGTCTTCCAGATCGAAAGGATCAGCATGGAGGAGATTACGGTCGCGCGATTATGTATCGAAAAGGCGGTCCTCGCCCATGCGGTAGAAAATGCCGACGAGATGGACATCAAAAACCTCAGCAAGAACATTGCGCAGGCGAAAGAAAGAGTCAAAGGGGGCCGGGCGTCCACGGAACTGAATATCGAATTTCATAAACTCCTCGGCAAGGCCTCAAAGAACAGGGTGTTCCAACTCGTCATGGGGTCCATCATGTCCGTACTCGCTCATTACCACGAGATCATCCCCTCTGACCCGCAGGTTTCCGCCAAGGCGGTCAAATATCACGAGGAAGTCTTGGCGGCCATCAAGGCCAAAGACGTGGACAAGGCGCTTCGGATGCTCGAAGGGCATCTGGAGGAGGTCAGGGAACGTTTCAAGTGCTACAGTGACCTTCTTGAGGCGGAAAACGGGTAGACTCATCTTGGAAAACCCCGCTCAGGTTGGTCCAAGGAACTCTAATGAACATGCAAAAATCCATTAAAGAAAGGAGATGGTATGGCAGATTTTAACGATTTGCGGGAATGGTTGGAACTGGTTGAGGAGATGGGTGAGCTGAAAAGGATCGGTCAGGAGATCGACTGGAACGAAGAGCTTACGGCGATCACGTACATGGCGGGAAAGACAAAGGGCAGCCCGGGCCTCCTTTTTGAGAAGATCAAGGGCCATCCCGAAGGATTCAGTGTCCTGAGTAACATTCTGGGTTCCAGCCTCAAAAGGATCGCCCTCACGCTTGGAATTCCCACGGATCTATCCACCATCGACATGATCAAGGAGACCAAGGATGTCTTCAAGAAACGGATTCCTCCTCGGACTGTGAACAAGGCGGAAGCGCCGGTGAATGAAAACATGATCACGGGGAAAGACGTGGACCTCAATCGTTTTCCGGCCCCAAAGATGTGGCCTCTGGACGGGGGAAGATATATCGGAACCGCCGATGTGGTCATCACCAGGGACCCGGACAGCGGTTATATCAACTTAGGGACCTACCGCCAGATGGTCCAGTCCCGCAATAAGGTGGGTTTTTATATCTCACCGGGGAAGGATGCCATCCTTCACCGGGAAAAGTGGTGGGAAAAGGGGCGGCCCTGCGAGGTGGCCGTCGCCTACGGGATTGACCCTCGGCTGTTTATCGTCGGGGCCATAGGTTTCCCCAAAAACGTTTCCGAGTATGAATACGCCGGAGGCATCAAGGGGGAGGCCATTCGAGTGGTCAAGGCAGAGACCATCGACATGCTGATTCCGGCCGACGCCGAAATCGTCGTGGAGGGCGTTTGTTATCCGGACCAATATATGGAGGAAGGCCCCTTTGGGGAGTTCCAGGGCTATTACGGCCGCCCCGGAGGAAAGACCCCATTTATCGAGGTCAAGTGCATCCATCACAGAAACAACCCTATCCTCACCGCGGCATTGATGGCCGATCATCCTTCCTGCGAGCAGAACACCTTTTTTGGAATCGCCCGCTCGGCAAGGATATGGGACGATCTGGATCTCATGGGAATCCCCGGGATAAAAGGCGTCTATTCCATGCCCTCTGCGGCCGGCGGATTCGGCGTCGTGGTGGTCTCCATCGAACAGCGATACGCGGGTCACGCCGCCCAGGTCGCGGCCTTGACCGCCCAATGCGCCGGAGCGGCATATTACACCAAGTGGATCATTGTCGTTGACCATGATGTGGATCCGACTGACATCGAACAGGTCATTTGGGCCATGTCCACCCGATGCAGTCCTGCAGACGATCTGGATGTCCTCAGAAATACCTTGTCAACCTACCTCGATCCCACCAGGAATCCGCCTGAGTTGAGACCCTACGGCTCCAAGGTCCTGGTCAATGCATGCATGGAGCATCGCTTTCTCAAGGAATTCTCCAAGAGGACACGTCTTCGTGAGTCCATGTATCGACAGGTGAAAGACAAGTGGACTGAGTTGGGTTTCGATTTCCCGCCCCCGGACCTGACCATTTTTGAAGAAGAGGCAAAATAACACCCCCTTCGCGAACAGATCATTCATTCCTGTCCTGAACCGGCCGCTCAAATTTTTCTCTAGCTCCCGAGAAGAGTTAAAGTATACATTGAGGCTATAAAAATTTTTGCTTGACAACAATACAAGATGCATCTAATTTTCAGAATATCTATCTGTCAGACAATTATACAATCTAATACAACAAACCTGTGCAGGTAATAAAAACTGAATCATTATGACTGACACGAAGATCAAATTCGCCCCTATTAAGAACAAAAGGGTTTTTGAAAAACTCACGGAACACATCAAGAACCTGATCATCCAGGGGGACTTGAAAACGGGAGACAGGCTTCCTTCAGAACACGACCTTGCCGAGCAATTCCAGGTCGGCCGCCAAACGGTCCGGGAGGCCCTGCGCATACTGGAATTGTCGGGCTTCATCACGGTCCGAACAGGGGCAAAGGGAGGCGCGACCGTTTCAAACACGACATTCAATACCATGAACGATCTTTTTCTGGACGTCTTCCAAATCGAAAAGATCAGCATGGAAGAGATCACGGCCGTTCGATGGGACGTTGAAAAGGCCATTCTCGGTCATGTGATCGAAAAGGCCGATGCAACCGACATTGACAATCTCAGCATGAACATTGGGGAGGCAAAGATACGCGCGGGACAAGGTCTGCCCTTCCGGGAACTGAACTTTGCATTCCATAAGCTCCTGGGAAAAGCCACCAAGAATCGAGTGCACCAAATTGTGGTTGAGTTGATCATGAGCGTGCTCCTGCATTTTCAGGGAGAAGCGCCTCCAGATCTGGCATTTTCCATTAAGTCCTTGAAACATCATGAAAAACTCCTAGACACTATCATTGCGAAAGACCTCGACAAGGCATTACAGATTCTCGAAAAGCATTTATTGGAGGACAGAGATCGCTTTAAGTGCTGCGCTGAACCGGCACAAGTCCAAAACTCATAACTTGTTCCTCATTCCCCCTGTCTCACACAAAATTGAAGGGATCAATTGCATTCGATACATGCATCAAAAAATCAAAGATAATCATCGGCTCGATTTCCCCCGACGACTGTCGGCGATTTTCGGGACCGATGCCGAGATAAAGACCGGACTATGCATTTCTTGTCAGGGAGTCGACTCCATCCCGAAAGGGTCCGGGGTCCGTGTGATGTTAACCTCATACTCGTTATGAAAGCAAACGAGAAAAAAGGAGAGACCTCATGAAGCAAAGGCAAAGTTTGATCATCGTATCCCTTTTCTTTTCCTTTTTCCTGCTCGCGCAGGGTCCCTCACGCATGGCTGAGGCAAAATCTTTTGTCAGTATCGGAACTCATCCGATCGGAAGTTTCTTTAATTCAGTCGGGGCGGCGGTGGCCAAAGTGACCGGCGACCACACCGAGATGAAGGCCACCGTGAAACCTATGAAGGGGCCCGTGGCCTGGTATCCCTACATGGAAAGAAAGGCTATTGACATGGGTATCCTCAACATGTGGGATGCGGAAAAGGGATGGCTGGGCGAATCGATGTACGAAAAACTCTCGAATGGACAGGGGTTTTCGATCCGTCTGGTGGCGGTGAGCGTATACAATCCGACAAGCTTTTGGGTGGCCAAGGATTCCGGGATCCAGTCTATTCCAGAGCTGAAGGGGAAAAGGGTGTGCGGCAAATATCCCACGCCCTCCCTCCATCTCCAGGCGGAGAGCTACCTGAGAAACTGGAACATGACCTGGGACGATGTCAATCTCGTTCCCGTCAACTCGATATCTGAAGGAATACGCATGGTGATCGAAGGAAGGGCGGATGCAACCGCCGCTGCCATGGGAGTGCCTGACATAGAGGAATTGAACGCCAAGAAAGGCGCCCGAATGCTTGGACTGGACCCCTCGCCGGAGGCCGCAGCCCGCAGCAGGGCCGCTTTCCCGGGATATCTTGTCAAGGTGAGCCCGGGGAAAGGTGTCACCGGGGTGGAAAAGGAACAGTACGTCTGGGCCTACGACATTTATCTTGTCTGCCGGGAAGGCCTGGATGACGATGACGTCTTCAGTATCGTAAAGGCCCTTTGGGAAAACCAGCCAGAGTTGGGAAAGATCCACAAGGCCCTCAACAAGTGGACAACCGATAGATTTGTCTCAAAAGAGGCGCTGATTCCTTACCATCAGGGGGCAATCAATTTCTTCAAAGAAAAAGGCGTCTGGACTGCGGAGATGGAGGCCCTTCAGACTGAACTCCTGGCCAAGAAGCCCGTCAAACAGTAGGCGAGAGTTTAGCCGCTCAAAGAAGCTTTTCAAATGAGGCTACGGGAGTCTGTTTTCGTTATTGAAAAGAGATTCCCATGCCCCAATCCAATACGGTGGTTTTCAAAAGGGTTACCACTCTTACGTCAATTAAGGCATTCTTTTTCATGAAAAACCTGCAACATCGTGGTGTCCCCTTATCGGAGACCCGGCACGTCTGAGAAAGACAATTCAACGGGCCCACTGAACCGGTCCCTGAGGGGGCAAAAAGGACCTGGAGATAACTAAGATGGAAAAAGCGAAGAAACGTTCCGCACCAAATGCTGTACCAGGGTGGATAAATGGCTACCGGACGATTATCCTTGCCCTCATCCCGATCAGCGCGCTGGTGTTCTTGCTCCGAATCCCTTTTTTCTTAGGTGTCGACCTTTATATCCAACAGTATTTCGGGCTCGTGTTCGGTCTGATGATAGCCGCGGCACTCCTGCTCTTTCCCTGGAAAAAGGGCGGCTCACCGGGGCCCTCCTGGCTTGATCTTTTATTGTCCGTGCTGGCCCTGGTCTGCGGCATTTACATCACTGTCAACTACAAGATCCTCGCAGTTGAGTCCGGGCTCATCACCCCGACACGCATCGTACTGGGCTGTCTGGCAGTCCTGCTTATCCTGGAGGCGGCCAGGAGAGTAGTGGGATGGGCGTTCGTTGTCATTGTCCTGGTCTTTCTCTTCTATGCCCTATTCTCCTCCCTGCTGCCGGAGGGTATCAACATGGAAAGCATCCCGTGGGATTCGCTGGCCTGTTTCCTCTATCTCGATCCGCAGGGTATTCTGGGTATTCCACTCAAGGTGGCGGTCACGATCGTCCTGGTCTTTATACTTTTCGGCCAGATCGTTCAGGCCATCGGCGGCGGGAAAGTCTTTATCGACATGTCCTTTTCCCTCATGGGGAAATACCGGGGAGGGCCTGCAAAGGTAGCCATCATCGGTTCATCGCTCTTCGGTTCCATTTCGGGCAGCGCCGTGGCCAACGTGGCGACAACAGGCGTTTTCACTATCCCCATGATGAAGGAAGCGGGTTACAAGCCTTACTTTGCAGGTGCCGTGGAATCGGTCGCCTCCACGGGAGGCCAGATCATGCCCCCTATCATGGGGGCGGCCGCCTTTCTGATGGCGACATTCCTCGGGATACCCTATTCCGAGATCGCCCTGGCCGCTCTTGTTCCGGCCATCCTCTACTACATTTCGGTTTTTATCCAGGTGGATCTGCGCGCCTCCAAGGAGAAACTCACAGGGCTGCCCCGGGAGCAACTGCCCCACATGAAAAACGTACTAAAAGACGGCTGGACCTTCGTGCTCCCCTTCTTGATCCTCATATTTTTGCTCTTTGTCTGGCGTCTGGAGCCTGAAATCGCCGGGCTTTTTACCGGCGGGCTGGCGTTGTTCCTGGGTTTTCTCTTCAAAAAAAGGACCGGCCTGAGTCTTCAAAATTTTTTCGCGCTTTTTTCCAAGACCGGGCGGGCCTTGATCGAGGTCGGGGTCACGAGCGCCGGAGCCGGTATCATCATCGGGGTGCTGAGCATCACAGGCCTGGGCTTTATCTTCTCCAATCTTCTCGTAAGCCTGGCCCAAGGAAGCGTCTTCCTTCTCCTGGTCATGGCGGCCGTAGGAGCCGTGATCCTGGGAATGGGGATGACGGTGACCGCCGCCTACCTCCTCATGGTGGTTCTCATCGCGCCGGCCCTGGTGGATATCGGGATCTCCGCACTCCTGGCCCATTTCTTCGTGTTTTACTTCGCCGTACTTTCCTTCCTGACCCCTCCGGTCTGCATGGCCGCCTATGCAGCGGCCTCGATTGCGGAAGCCAAAATGCTCAAGACGGCCTTACAGGCCATGCGGCTGGGTATTTCCGCTTATGTGGTACCCTTCATCTTCGCCTATCGGCCAAGTTTGCTGTTACAGGGGAGCGCCATGGAAGTTATCGTCGCCATCTCCGGTGCACTGGTGGGGGTGGCCTTCCTGTCATTCAGTATGGAAGGATATCTTTTCCGAGAATTGAACTGGTTAAAGAGAGTCATTTTTCTTGTCGGTGGCCTGCTGGTACTTGTTCCGGACATCCTTTCCGACAGCGTTGGTCTCGCCATGACCATCCCGATCCTCATACTGGAATGGAGAAGCAGGGGAGCCTCCCGTGCCACAAACCCTGCAACCCCCGTGCTTAATTCGCGGGGCTGAAAGAATCAGGTTGATAGTGCACCTCTATATTGAAAGGAAATCTGGGTTATGGGAAGTGATCTTTTGTTCGAAAAGCGGATCCTCATTGTGGATGATGAACCCGACGTCCTCGATACACTGGAGGATCTGCTGGAAATGTCCGTCATCGAAAGGGCCGAGAGCTTTGATGAGGCACGACATCTTTTGGAGTCAAGGCCCTTTGATATTGCGATCCTGGATATCATGGGCGTTGACGGTTTCAAACTCCTGGAAATCGCCACAAAGGAAAAGGTGCTCCCTGTCATGTTGACGGGTCATGCATTAACGCCCCAAAACATCGTGAAATCCTATCAGGAAGGCGCGGCGTCCTACATACCCAAGGATGAAATAAGTAAGATTGCCGCTTTCCTCAGTGACATAGTGGAAGCCAAGGCCAAAGGGAAGCACTTCTGGTGGCGATGGTTTGATCGACTGGGGACGTACCTGGAAAACAAGTTCGGGCCTGACTGGCAGGAAAAGGACAAAGAATTCTGGGAAAGATTCGGTCACTGGGAATAAGAGATCTCCGGCATCGGGGGTTCTCCGGTGAGACATTGCGGAACGAGACATACGCCGGAACACACGTCATGATGGTGACCACCTTGGCTTCCCCGGCCTTGAGGTCGCCCACTGCATCAGGATTGATTGACTCATATCCAAACAGGAGGAACAGATGAAAATAGACATTTTTAACCACATTTTCCCGAAGGGCTATTTTGCAAAAATGATAGAAGCCAATCCCAATTTCAAGGACATTGGAAAGCGTGTAAGAAACGTACCCGTGCTCGTGGATTTGGATAAACGCTTTAAAGTCATGGATCTATTCGATGACTATGCGCAGGTGATCTGTCTGGCAGCCCCTCCCATTGAAAAACTGGCCGGCCCCGACGCCGCACCGGACCTGGCAAAGGCCGCAAACGACGGAATGGCCGAATACGTGGAGAAATATCCGGACCGGTTTCCTGGCTTTATCGCCTCAATGCCCATGAACAATCCCGACGCTGCCGTGGAAGAGATTGAAAGGGCCGTCAAAGACCTGAAGGCAGTGGGAATCCAGTTCTTCTCCAATGTGAACGGGGCCCCTCTGGATTTACCGGAGTTGAAACCCCTTTTTGCCAAGATGGCGGAATATGATCTTCCCATCTGGATCCATCCCGCCAGGGGAGCCGACTTCCCGGACTACCTCACCGAGGACAAATCCAAATACGAGATCTGGTGGACCTTCGGCTGGCCCTATGAAACAAGCGTCGCGATGGCGCGACTGGTCTTCGGTTACTACTTTGATGAATTCCCGAACCTCAAGATTATCACGCACCACATGGGTGGGATGGTGCCCTTTTTTGAGGGGCGGGTTGGACCGGGATGGGACCAGCTCGGCGCTCGGACCTCTGACGAGGATTACACGGGGATTCTGAAAAAACTCAAAAAACCCCATCTAGAGTACTTCAAATCCTTCTATGCCGACACCGCGGTATTCGGTTCTGTTTCAGCGACCCTCTGCGGACTTGATTTCTTTGGTGTGGACAATGTCCTCTTTGCGTCGGACTGTCCTTTTGACCCTGAAAAGGGTCCGGGATACATCCGTGAAACCATAAAGATCATCGACAACCTGGATATCTCGAAGGAGGACCGCCGGAAGATCTATGAGGGAAATGCAAGGAGGTTGTTGAAATTGACTTAGTGCTCATCCGGAAATGAGAACTCCCGGATTCGCGCTGACCGCCCTCAGCTATCAGCTATCAGAAAAAGCTACGCAAAAACAAGGCATTAGGCTGAGTGCTGAATGCCGATAGCAGACCGCTCCATCCAGAAATCATCTATTTCTGGATGGAAACGACTTAACTAACGAGGCCCGGTGAAACAGGAATTGCGGGGGTGCAGGATCTCTTTTTTATGCAGATCCTCCACAAACATGTACCGAGTATCTTTGCTCA
>JBMNCO010000077.1:0-20729 GCA_049366815.1 Desulfatiglandales bacterium
GATTTTGTTCGGTTCACGGTTCATAGATCTGGCGATCCTCCTTGGCGAAGATGAGGAAAATTATCTTAAATGTACAGTCACTCTTGTCCAAAATAGAATGTGCCGCTCCAAGCAGGGATCGGCATGTTCTCTCCGCTACGCTCCCTCCGCCATCCATGGCTCCGGTCGCTGCGGGATTTTGGCCCTTCATCTGTCCTGATTCAGGGCCAAAATACGCCCGCTCCGAGAAAATCCCGGTCCCTGCTTTCCGCTACCTGGGTTGGAACCTCAACGCGAAGATGACTGTTTTGCGTTCCCAACTGCCTGATTTAACACTATCCCGTGCAAAAAATAGACTCGTTTTGGACACTAATGATGTACAGTATGGGTTGTGGCCGTACCATGTTTCGCGGAAAAAACGACCTGTGAGGCCCCACATCGCATTTTCCCGCATCAGATACCATAGAAGGGAAACTTAATAAAGGGATATTTGGTTCGGCTTTCGGGGGTTTCTTTTTGCTTTATTCGGGTGGATGCGCGCTTAAGATGCATGGTTACCGTGTTTCGCCGGACGCCCGGTTCCACGACGACAGACCGGCCTGAAACCTCGCCTTTCAATACAAAATATCCAGAAATACCTTCATCGGTATCATGAGGAGCCCTCATTGCAAAGGAGAGATTCAGCACGTTTCAGGTTATGGGCCTTAGACTTTATGTTCACGTTTTTTATATGTTTTTGCATTGTCTGTGACACCCGGCCTGATCTGTAAAATTGTGCCGCCTCTTGAGTCCCCATTCAGCCGAAAAAAGCTGGACAATTAATTTTACGGTGTGTAAAAAACCCTGACTATTATTATCGTGGGTTCAAAAAAAGGTTACACGGTGCTTCTTTTATTTATCTGTAAAATCTCAGTGTTAGAGGATTAATTCAATCTTGGCCTTTTTGGCACACATATTGCGCACCCCAAGGGTGGTGTAAATGCGCCCGCCATCTTTGCTCGAGCGCTCTGAATCCGCGGCGGGTGTAATAATTGCCCTGTATAACGATTTTGTCTCATTAAAATCGAAGAAATAATGTGCATTCCTATTCATTAATTCCTAACGAGGGGGCGTAAAATCATGACCAATTTATCACTGACAATTCCTCTGATTGCCGTCGCTAGTTCGGTGCTGGCCCTGTTTTTTGCTTATTATTTCTTTAGAAACATGATGGCAAATTCCGAAGGCACACCACGTATGAAGGAGATTGCGCTTTATGTAAGCGATGGTGCAATGGCATACCTCAAACGGCAATATAAGGTCGTTGGGTATGCCTTTCTCGTCTTAATCGGACTCTTTTTAATTTTATCCTATTTGGGCATACAGAACCCATTCGTTCCGGTTGCCTTTCTCACGGGAGGATTTTTTTCAGGGCTTTGCGGATTTCTGGGCATGAAAACCGCAACGAATGCCTCCTCCCGAACTGCTCAAGGGGCATCCGAATCATTAAACAAAGGCCTGCAAATCGCATTTCGCAGCGGGGCTGTCATGGGTCTGGTCGTTGTTGGTTTCGGCTTATTGGATATTTCACTGTGGTATCTCATCCTTGATAACATCGTTTTCACCCCGGAGCACATGGATACCGGACTCCACTTGTTCGGCCTCGACCTCGTGCATGCAGGGGCTACGGAGCGGCAGAAATACATTGAAATCACAACCACCATGCTGACATTTGGTATGGGAGCCTCAACTCAGGCACTCTTTGCCCGTGTGGGGGGAGGCATTTATACCAAAGCCGCCGATGTCGGCGCAGACCTTGTTGGGAAAGTCGAGGCCGGCATCCCTGAAGATGATCCGCGCAATCCTGCAACGATTGCCGATAACGTAGGTGATAACGTCGGAGACGTTGCCGGCATGGGAGCCGACCTGTATGAATCATATGCAGGTTCAATCCTGGCCACGGCGGCCCTGGGTGCGGCCCTGGTCAACGAAAATATTTCACAGGTACAGGCCATTACAGCGCCGATGCTTGTTGCGGCAATTGGGATTATCCTATCCATTGTCGGGATTTTTATGGTGCGTACGAAAGAGAGTGCTACCCAAAAGAACTTGCTCCGCTCTTTGTTCATCGGAACATTCGGAAGCTCTGTGTTTATCTTGATGGCCGTTGCCATTTTGGCCCTGATGGGGTGGATAACCTGGGGTGTTTTCGGTTCGGTTGTCGCCGGTTTGATTGCAGGCGTTATTATCGGGCAGGGAACGGAATACTATACCTCAGACGAATATAAACCTACCCAAGGCATTGCAAAGCAGGCACAACAGGGCCCTGCAACGACCATTATAGACGGAATCGCCGTCGGTATGTTTTCAACCTGGATCCCGGTAGTGGCCATCGTGGTCGGTATCATCGCGGCCTTTGGCTTTGCCGGTGGCTTTACTGACTTCCCACAAGGTGTTTACGGAATCGGGTTTGCTGCTGTCGGAATGCTTTCCACCCTGGGTATCACCCTTGCCACGGATGCCTTCGGCCCTATCGCGGATAACGCCGGTGGAAATGCCGAAATGAGCAAGCTGCCTGCAGAAGTCCGCCAGCGCACAGATGCCCTGGATATGTTGGGAAACACGACAGCCGCTACCGGTAAAGGCTTCGCTATTGGATCGGCCGCCCTGACAGCCATGGCGCTTTTGGCGGCCTACATGGAAGAAATCAGATTGTGGCTGGGGAAAATCCCCGGAAAGGCCGAGTTATTCATGTCGGTGACGGGGGTGTCCGACATAGCCAATGCAACAATCACCGATTTTGTGAGCTTCTACAACCTCTCATTGTTCAACCCCATGTTGTTGGGTGGATTATTTATCGGTGCCATGATGGCCTTTGTGTTCTGCGCCATGACTATGAAGGCCGTGGGCCGGGCAGCCGGTGCAATGGTTGAGGAAGTACGCCGTCAGTTTAGAAGTATTCCAGGCATCATGGAAGGAACGGGCATCCCTGAATATGCAAAATGTGTGGCTATTTCTACAAAAGGCGCCCAACGCGAAATGATCGTTCCTTCCATGTTAGCCATAGCGGTTCCTGTAATCGTCGGCCTGGTCATGGGCGTTGCCGGTGTAGTCGGCCTGTTGGCCGGGGGCCTGACCGCAGGATTCACCCTGGCCAGCATGCTGAACAATTCAGGTGGGGCATGGGACAACGCCAAGAAGTATATCGAAAAAGACAACTACGGAGGAAAGGGCAGCGACAGCCACAAGGCCGGTGTTGTCGGTGATACTGTCGGCGATCCGTTCAAAGATACTTCCGGGCCGTCGTTAAACATCCTTATCAAATTGATGACCATGGTTTCAGTCGTAATGGCGGGACTGACTGTCGGGTTCAGTCTCTTCTGAGTCGGTGGAGCCTTTTATCCTTCAACGGCATTTCTCTCAAAGGCCGGTTCAGTAAGGGAGCCGGCCTTTTAAAATTCATGACTGGCAGAAATGCCTCCTGTGAATCAAAAATTGTGGAAGCCGAGAAGGTTTCGGGCGCCCTGCTTCGATCAATGCGCGGATAGCGAAGGGTTCGGAAACTCATAGCCTTCAGCCTAACCAACCTGAACAGTTACAAATTTTCTACCCGACTTTTTACGAGTGCATCAAATGTCGTCTCATGAAAACAATTATTTCGTCACCAGCCCCTTCTCGATGGCATAGGCCGTGAGGGCCGAGGCGGTGTGCAAGTCCAGCTTCTGCATGATATTCGCCCTGTGTTTTTCCACGGTCTTGACGCTGATGCAGAGGTAATCTGCGATTTCCTTGTTCTGGTACCCCTCTCCGACGAGTTTCAGCACCTCCTTTTCCCGTATGGTCAAGGTATCCCACGATGACCTTGTTCTGATGGTCCGTTGGCTCTCAAGATATCCCTCCAGGATCTTCCCGGATATCTCCGGACTCACATATTGCTTTCCTGAGAGGACGGCCCTGATGGCCATCAGCAGCTCGTCCAGATCCGAGGACTTGAGACAATAACCATCCGCGCCCGAACGGAAGGCCTCAAGGACGTAATCCTCCTCTCTGTGCATGGTCAAGGCGAGGATCTTGGTATTCGCGCAGGTCTTTTTCACCTCCAAGATGACGGAGATCCCATTCATTTTGGGCATGCTCAGGTCGAGGATGGCCAGATCCGGTTCCATCTCCTTGATTACCCGTATGGCTTTCAGTCCGTCCTCAGCCTCTCCCACCACAGTCATTTCACCCTCCGCGTTCAGCATGGACTGAAGCCCCCGCCTCAATATCGCGTGATCTTCCGCAATGACGACTCGTTTTTGTTCCTGCATTTGTCCCCTCCCATGCCGCCCCATGCCGGCATATGAAGAAAAGGCTCGCATTCCCCCATGGATCGAAACTCAAAGCCGTTCTATTTCAGGTATCATGTCTTTTCGAGAGTCAATTACTGTCTGTCACTTGTATACCATGTCTGCAGGCTCCGGTAAAGGAACTGTAAAATGACAACATTTCCGGCAGGGCGGGCGCCTGGAATCCGACACCAAAAGGACAGGATGCAGGGAAAATCAAGAGATATCCTTGTAGATAAAGACAAAAGTCTCATCATTGATAACGATGCTGATATCACCCCCGCGGGATTCCGCATCCTTCTTATCTTCTCACCGTTGTGTCACCACGGCGCAGGGTCCGGTGAGCGACTGACTCGAAAGGGTTTTGCTGATAGAGAGATATACTGTAAAGCCCCGGGTGTCTTCCGGCTCGGCCCACACATCTCCGCCGTGCTGCTCGGCGATTTCCTTCACAATGGCCAGGCCCAGTCCCGCTCCGTCAATGCGCGAAGAGCTTTTCTCCCTGACAAACATATTGAAAATGCGGTCCTTATCCATTGTGTTCAGGCCCGCACCGTCATCAGCAACGGAAAGGATATGGTGCGTATCTGTTTCATGGTAGCGGACGGTGATTTTGCTCATCGCTTCGCCGCCATACTTCAGCGCATTGTCCACCAGGTTTCTGAGACACCGCAGGACTGCCAAAGGGTCGGCTGTAATTCGCGGGTTGCCCTCCGGACTCTCCCAGGAAACCCCCTGAAGGACCATTTTAGGCGAGAATTCGTCGCGCACGGCGTTGCAGACATCCCGAAGTCCCAGGTCCTCCAAAGCAGCCGGGACTTCCGTGGTGGAGATATAAAGGTTGATCATCTCCACGAGCCTAGCAAGTTGTTCGGAAGCCAAGAGGATCTGCTCGCAGTAGTGCTTTCCTCGATCATTCAGGTAATCTCCATAATGATCTTTCAGTCTTCTTGTTAAACCATGAATCGCCAGCACAGGGCTTTTCAGGTCATGGCTGACCGAGTACGCGAATCGCTTTATCTTCTCAGAACTGATTCTCAACGCCTCATTCACCTCGCGCAATTCGCGCGTACGCTCTTCCACCCGCTGCTCCAATCTGTCGCGGGCCTGCGCCAGGGCATCCATGGTTCGCGTCTTCTCGATGGCGTAACGGATAGACCTTTCAAGGATGGAAGGGGTGATCTCATCCTTGACCAGGTAATCCGCTGCACCCTCCATCATGGCGGCCATGTCGACCTCATAACGAGGCTGTCCTGTCAGAAAAATAATCGGAATGGGAATGGCCCTGGATTTTGCCTCTCTCAGCAGGTCAAAACCCTCGTAGGTGTCCAGTAGAAAGTCCAGAAGACAAACGGCATGCGCGCGACTTTCCATCGCCCTGAGCGCGTCATCATAGTCCGTGACCCAGACCAGATCATACCGGTTCGTTGTGATCTCTTCGAGTTGGTCACGGATAATGATGTAATCGTCCTCATCGTCTTCCACCAGGAGGACAGGTATGATTTCGGAGCCATTTTTGTGATCCTGCAGCTTCATGGTTTCGTCTCATCCTTGATATGATGCGTTTTAAATCCCCGCTGTTCAATGATGAAGGGTCACGAAGTCTTAGGGCTGTTTATGACGGCCTCGATAATCAGTTGAGCCCAGTCGTCCACCCGTCTTTCCGTCTCCACATATTTCACCAGCCGTTCCGAGATTCTCCGCTCCTGCCTCAACGCCTTTGCAACCCTGCCGCCAGATTCATCCCGTCCTCCAGAGGCGTCAGCAGCATGATGTCCACTTCCTTCAAAAAACATGGGTCACAGGGGACAGGTCCCTGCGACGACATTTCCTCGATGCCCCGGGACTTTCCACTGATGAGCATTGAGCAACGACGCAAGACACTCTCACAGCTCTATCCGCTCCTCCTTCTCATGGAGCAACCCGTACATCAGGGTGAGATATTCTCTGAGGTGACGGGTCACGAGAAAATTCTCCCGCACAAACTCCCGTGCCTTCAGGCCCATTTCAGCAAGCCTGTCGGCATGGTGGAAGAGATAACGCATGCGCAGAGCCGCCCCTTCGGGGCTGTTTACGAGGAAGCCCGTGTGATGATTGACGACCTGGATTCGGATGCCCCCCGTGTCTCCGCCGATGACGGGCCGTTCTTTCCACATGGCCTCCGTGACCGTCAAACCGAAGCCCTCCCGAATCGACTTCTGCATGACAATCCAGGCCGCCCGCTGCAGGGCGTTAATACCCCGGTGATCATCAGCCGGAAGCAGGAGTACGTGGATGTCTGGATCATCCCCCGCGGTGGTCAGCACCTCTTTAAATATCAGTTCCCCCTCCGGGTCATCCGCTGCCCCGCCTCCGGCAAGGACGAGCTGGAGATCGGGGATGAATTGTTTGGCCAACCTATAGGCATAGACAACCCCGATCGGGTCTTTGAAGCGATCGTAGCGTGATATCTGGACGATCAGCGGACGCTCCGGATCGATATGAAATTTCTCAAGGACCTTTTCAATTTCATCCTTTTCCAGGGCCATGTTCTTCTCGTGGAGGGGGTCGATACTCGGCGCGATGAGGTAGACCGGGTGAGGCATGGGACGGGTAAAGGATGAAAGAGAAAAAATGCTCGCGTCGTAGGGGGACACGTGATTCTTCAGATATTTCCATACAGGTCTGAAGGGCCGGCTGGCATCGATGTGGCACCGCCAGACCCACTTCCCTTTCCGGCCCGGACAATAATGAATCAAGGCCGCGGGCTGGGGATCGTGGATGATCACCACATCCGCCGCTTCCAGGACGGGTCTCAGTATCTCCGCCGTATTTTGATTCGTCTCCTCATAGACCTGCAGCAGTCTCTCAGGAATCTCCGCCCGTTCTCCCTGAATGGCATTGTGGATCATTTTTGTGCATTGATAAAATCCTGCCTCACCCGTAATGACTTCCCAGGATGCCTGGAGTCCTAATTCCTGCATCAAAGGCACCATCTTGGACAGGATCTCGGCCACACCACCACCAAGCCGCGTCGAGTTGACGTGCACCACGCGCATGCCTTGCAAGGGCGCGGCCAACTGCCTCAGCTGTTCAATCACATCAACGCCGGCTACAGACTTGTATTTATCCAATGAAAAGGTCGCATCCATGTCATCGGTTCCCGAAATGGTCTCTGAAAATTCCCGTCAATTCCCGCCGGAGGCGGGTCAGAGGGGTAAAATAGGGATCAATCTGCTTGATTCGACGTCGGAGATCTTCGAAAGTCCCCCCGAATACCGAAAGCCAGTTCTGAAAATCATCCAGGCCGTTTTCTCGCCTTCTGCGTGCGTCGATGAAGTGATAAAAGATACTTCCCACCGACATCCTTAAAAGAATGTCGGCAAGCTCAGAGGGCTCCTCGACTCTCATCTGCGTATCAAACACGACGATCTGGGACCGGATGAACTCAAACTGGTCATCCCGTTCCGCCCATTTTGGAAATTCGGTCTGATCCAGGTTTTCCTCAATCACCTCGATGAGTTCATCCCTGAGGGAGGCCATCGAGTCAAATGCAGCAGGATCGATTACGGCCAGACGTTCCGCGAGGGTCTTGTTGTGTAAACTGTGCGCCACCCAGATGGCGAAGTCGTTATGGTATTCAGGATCATCGAAACGCGGCCTTAGAAGACTGCCCCAAAAGTGGTAGTAAATGCAGTTCAGGTCAATGTCCCGCAGACGGTCCCGGAGTTCCCGCAAATTCTGCGCCCGCATGCCTGTGGCTATAGCGATCAAGGCACAGTCCTTGACCATAAACGGTTCGTTCATGATTTCCACTCTCCGCTGCATTCATGGTTCCCAAAAGCGTTTTTATAATGTTTCACAGCGTAAAATGAAATACAGGCAATCCTGTATTTTGGTGTGAACATGACATTTCCC
Organism: Desulfatiglandales bacterium; assembly: GCA_049366815.1. Classification (GTDB taxonomy): domain Bacteria; phylum Desulfobacterota; class DSM-4660; order Desulfatiglandales; family HGW-15; genus CAYNYM01. The sequence continues at coordinate 8,184 of JBMNCO010000077.1, forward strand.
CTTGCGCTCCTCGTCTTCGGCGCACCCTGAAATAACCTCTTCACGTCTACTTTCGGACGCAGACAAGGCAGGTGGTTTCCATCCAGAAATACATGATTTCCGGATGGAGCGGTCTGCTATCGGCATTCAGCGCTCAGCCTAATGCCTTGTCTTTGCATAGCTTTTGCTGATACCTGACAGCTGATAGCTGAACGCTGAAGGCTGTCAGCGCTAATCCGGCAATTCTCATTTCCGGATGAGCACTAGGTGGCGGAGGAGGTTGTGCCAGGCTATTGTTACGACTCGGGGACGGTCAGAACCGGGCACGCAGCAAGGCGTAACACTTTCTCGGCCACGGATCCGAAGACAAATCTCTGCCATCCGTTCCAGCCGTGCGTTGCAATCACAATGACATCAACCTGTTCATTTTCGGCCTTTTTCACGATTTCATCCGCCGCAATGCCCTGGAGTACGAAACTTCTCACCGCCAAGTCGGGCGAAATCCTTTCTTGCCTTATCTCCTGTAGGGAACGGTTCGCGTAACCCACCATTTCATCATAGTAGTCTCCGAGATGGTAAGTTGCAGGAACTCCCGGCGGGCTTATTGTGGGGATTGGCGTTACGACGCTGACAAGGATCAGTTCCGCTGAATGGTGCGCTGCAAGTTCATTCGCCGTGTCGACGCCCTTATAGGATGGTTCACTGAAATCTGTGGGACACAGAATTTTCTTTATGGGCAGCATGTCCTCCTCCAGGTCTTGAATACGTGTTGTCACGCCGCTGTTTCTTGAAGAAATCCAAGGATCGGCCTGCATTTTTCAACCGCATCAATAGATCGAGCCCACCCACCCCGTTTCCTTGTTTACGGCAAGCCTATCGACCAGGGAACCCTCCTTTGTGACGATTTCGACCTCAAAGGATCGGCCCTTATCTTCGATTTTTCCGACTTTCAGGTTTGGATTACGGGAAAATTTAAGATAATCCTCCACGAGTTTCTTTGCATCCTCCATCTCAAGCGGCTCCTGGATTTGCCTGTAGGGCCTCCTGGTACCCCATCCTGGTCCCATGCCATATCCGGGACCCATTCCCCAGTGATGCATTCCGTACCCGTGACCCGGGCCATAGCCCCTGCCGCCCTCGTATGGTGCACCGCAATAGGGACAATAATTCCACCCCTGATGCGATTCGGGCGGCCCGTACCCCGCTCCTCCACTCCGCCTATCCGGCCCCATGGGCTGTGCATGGACCTGGGAAAGGAAAATAACGAATACAAGCAAAACCAGCGGTATGGCACTCCACAACACCTTTTTCATGACCTTTTCCTCCCTTCTTTTTTGCTTCTTTTGTAACGCTCTATTTAGACCCGCCATTCCCTTTATTAAGGATTGTCTCATGCACCCACACTACCGATCTTCTCCCAGGTTTTGAATAGGTGATTTCATGTATTTCGCGCTCTCCGACCGTGTATCTCTCACTTCAGGTACAGGGGTGAATTTTCAGGCAGGACTCCGCTTTTTATGGCCATCCTCCAGGCCCAACACCACATCCATAGGGCTGAGTTTACCCACGGGCAGGCCCACCGTGTTAAGCACCGGCACAGATCGATGCTCATAAGGCATGTCCGGGTTCCATTGCTTCCGGTACTCAGAAAGGGCCTGAACGGCCTCATACACCGAAGCCTCTTCAGAGACCGTGGCGTACTGCGAAATGGGGATCATAATCTCTATGACCCTGTCTGAAATACAGCCTGAGGCACCCCCAAATACATGATCACCCTCATTCCCCTGCCATTGCCTACGGGCTATCAATAAAAAAAGGGGCCAGGACAGATATGATTTGTGACGATTCATGAGACCGACATCATTTATCGGGTTAAAATAAAAAAGACCATAGGGAAGGGACAGAGGACATGGTGAAAGACAGTCAAGCTTATGTGAAATGGTTCGAAGACACCACCTCCAGGGATGTACCCCTGGTCGGCGGCAAGAATGCCTCCCTGGGGGAGATGATCGGGAACCTCAAAGAAGAAGGTATCCGTGTTCCGGATGGATTTGCGACAACGGCCAAGGCCTACTGGGATTTTCTCGAGGCCAACGAACTGTATGAAAAGATCGGGAATATGCTCGACGACATGCGATCGGGCAAAAAAACCCTGGCCCAGACAGGAAGGACCATCCGCAACCTCTTTGTCAAGACGCAGTTTCCGGAAGATATCTCCTTGGCCGTGAGCGATGCCTACAGTGCATTGTGCCGACGATCACATGGAGAGAAAGGGAACGGCTACGATGTGGACGTGGCCGTGAGAAGCAGTGCCACAGCAGAGGACCTCCCGGAGGCCAGCTTTGCCGGACAGCAGGAAACCTTTCTGAATATTCGTGGGGAGGCTGCACTCCTGGATGCCTGCAAACGCTGTTTCGCCTCCCTTTTCACGGATCGGGCCATCAGTTACCGTGAAGAGAAGGGCTTCGAGCACATGAAGGTCGCCCTTTCCGTGGGGGTCCAGAAGATGGTGCGCTCCGACAAGGGCGGCTCGGGCGTCATGTTCTCTATCGACACGGAAACGGGTTTCCCGGATGTGGTGGTGATTAATGCGGCCTGGGGCCTGGGTGAAAACGTGGTTCAGGGGACCGTCAACCCGGATGAATATATCGTCTTCAAGCCTCTCCTGAGCGAGCCGGCTCTGCGGCCCATCATCGGAAAAGTCCTCGGTCACAAAGAAAAGAAGATGATCTACGCCAGGGGGGGAACGACCACCACCCGGAACATCGATACCCCCAAGGCGGAGCGCCGGGCCTTTGTCCTGAAGGATGAGGAGGTGCTCACCTTGGCCCGATGGGCCAAGACCATTGAAGAACATTACGGAACCCCCATGGACATTGAGTGGGCCAAGGACGGCAGAACCGGGGAACTTTTCATTGTTCAGGGCAGACCCGAGACGGTTCAGTCCCAGAAAGAGGCCGATAGCCTCAAGACTTACAGCCTCAAAGAAAGGGGCGACCGGCTCCTGACCGGGGTAAGCATTGGGGAGGCAATCGCCGCAGGCCGGGTATGCCTGATCCGGAGCGCCGACCATATCGATCGATTCGAGGATGGCACGATCCTGGTCACGGAAATGACGGATCCTGACTGGGTGCCCATCATGAAACGGGCCGCGGGGATCATCACCGACCATGGGGGACGGACCTGCCACGCCGCCATCGTGAGCCGTGAGCTGGGCATCCCTGCCATCGTAGGAACCGGTCAGGCCACTGAGACACTCCGGGACGGGCAGGAAATCACCCTTTCCTGCGCGGAAGGCGACGAAGGCTTTGTCTATGAGGGGATCCTGGATTACGAGGAACAGGAGGTCAGCCTCGAAGATATACCCGAGACACGAACCCGGATCATGATGAACATTGCCTCCCCCGCGGCGGCCTTTCGCTGGTGGCGTCTACCATGCGAGGGAATCGGGCTGGCCAGAATGGAATTCATCATCAACAATATCATCAAGATTCATCCCATGGCCCTGGTGCGCTACCCCGGCCTGGAGGACAAAAGGGCCGGACGGACGATAGAATCCCTTACCCGGGACTACAAAGACAAGCGGGATTATTTTATCGATCACCTGGCTCAGGGGATAGGCCGAATCGCGGCTTCTCAGTATCCCGAGCCCGTCATCGTCCGGATGAGTGATTTCAAGACAAACGAGTATGCGGATCTGATCGGCGGGCGGGAATTCGAGCTCAAGGAAAGCAACCCCATGCTGGGATTTCGGGGAGCGTCTCGGTATTACAGCGATCGCTACCGGGAGGGATTTGCCCTGGAGTGCCGGGCGATCCGCAAGGTAAGGGAAGAGATGGGGTTCAGAAACGTTCTTGTCATGATCCCCTTCTGCCGGACTCCCGAGGAAGCGGACCGGGTACTCGAAGTCATGGCCGAGAACGGTCTGGAACGCAAAAAGGAGGGGCTGGAGGTCTACGTCATGTGTGAGATCCCATCCAATGTCATCCGCGCAGCGGACTTTGCGATGCGTTTTGATGGTTTTTCCATAGGCTCCAACGACCTGACCCAGCTCGTACTTGGTGTGGACAGGGATTCCTCCGAACTTGCGGATCTTTTTGACGAGCGTGACGAGGCCGTCAAACTGGAGATCGCCAGGGTCATCGAGGCGGCCCACCGGGCCGGACGCAAGGTGGGGATATGCGGACAGGCACCGAGTGATTACCCCGAATTCGCGGCCTTTCTGGTGGAATCGGGCATCGACAGCATTTCACTCAATCCGGACAGCGTCATTCGCATAAAACACGTGGTCGCAGAGGCGGAAAAGAGGCATGGAGGCAAAAAACAGCCTTAAGGGCACGGTACTTTCCGTTCGCGGCAGTGTGGTGGACCTGCTCTTTGAGGGCGGCCTTCCCGGCCTTCTCGAGGTTGTAAAGGCCGGGGAGGACCGCAGCATCGTCATCGAGGTCGTCATCCATCTGAGCGATCGCAGGGCCAGGGGCATCGCCCTCACCTCCACCCAGGGTCTTGCCCAGGGATCCGAAGTGACGGCAACGGGTCAGACCCTCAGGGTGCCCGTAGGCGACGACCTCCTGGGAAGGATGTTCAATGTCTTCGGAGAGGTCGTGGACCAGGGCGAGGCGGTGACAGGCGGGGAGTGGCGTTCCATACACCGGGAACCCGTGCCCCTGGAAAGACAGGCCACCAGCAATGAAATCTTCATCACGGGAATCAAGGCTATTGACCTCCTCACGCCCCTGGAGCGCGGGGGAAAGGCCGGACTGTTCGGCGGTGCGGGGGTCGGCAAAACGGTCCTGATTATGGAGATGATCAATAACATGGTGGCAGGTCACGAGGGCGTGAGCCTCTTTTGCGGAATCGGCGAAAGGGTCCGGGAAGGAGAGGAACTCCATCGGGAGATGAAAGAGGCCGGGGTCTTGAAAAATACGGTCATGGTCTTCGGGCAGATGAATGAACCCCCGGGGGCAAGGTTCCGCGTGGGCCATGCGGCCCTGACCATGGCGGAGTATTTCAGGGACGATAAGAAGCAGGAAGTGCTTCTGCTGATCGATAATATCTTCCGCTTCATCCAGGCCGGAATGGAAGTCTCCGGGCTCTTGGGCCAGCTTCCATCCAGACTGGGTTACCAGCCCACCCTGGGCTCTGAGCTGGCGCAGTTGGAGGAGCGGATTGCCAATACCGACACCGGGGCCATCACTTCGGTCCAGGCGGTCTATGTGCCGGCCGATGACTTCACCGACCCTTCGGCCGTGCACACCTTCGGACATCTGTCCTCCTCCATCGTGCTCAGCCGGAAAAAGGCCGCCGAGGGGCTCTATCCCGCCATTGATCCCCTTCAATCCGGGTCCAAGATGCTTGTGCCTCCGGTTGTAGGTCAGCGGCATTACCTCATAGCACAGGAAATCCGGCGCAACCTGGCCGAATATGAAGAACTCAAGGACATCATTGCCATGCTCGGCATCGAAGAACTCTCCAGAGAAGATCGCCGCACCGTGAACCGGGCGAGACGCCTTGAGCGGTTTATGACCCAACCCTTCCGGGTCACCGAGGCCTTTACCGGCCACGAGGGCCGGATGGTGGAACTCGACAAGGCCCTGGAGGGCTGTGAACGCATCCTGGACGATGCCTTCGAAGACATGCCCGAGAAGGTCCTCTATATGATTGGAACCATTGACGAGGCGGAGAAAAAGAGATGAGGCTGAAGGTCCTGCTGCCGGAAAAAATCCTGGTGGACGAGACCACGGGAAAAATCACGGCTGAGGCCCAAAACGGCTTCTTCACCCTGCTTCCCCGCCACATCGATTTCGTCGCCGCCCTGGTCCCCGGCCTCCTGTCCTTTGACAATGGTGCGGGCGAGACGGTCTTTCTGGCCGTGGACGAGGGGGTGCTTATCAAAAGAGGGGCGGAGGTCCTCGTCTCCACGCGACGGGCCGTGCGGGGGGAACGCCTGGGAGAGCTCCGCAAAATAGTGGAAGAGGAATTCCGGAAACTGGACGATCGTGAGAAGTCGGCCCGATCGGCCATGGCCAAAATCGAGGCGGGTTTCGTCAGACGTTTTCTGGAGGTACAGGGCCATGGCTAAAGGACAGAAGGCTCAAGGGTCCGGGCAAAGGAAGGGGCGGGAATTTCCCGAAGAGGTCGGGAGAAGGGAGGACCGCAAACTCAGGGCACAGCGTGAAGGGGACAGGGGGGTGTGGTTCGGCCTCGGCATGTTCGGGCTGGTGGGCTGGTCCGTGGCCATCCCAACCCTTATCGGTATAGCCATCGGCATCTGGATCGACCGGACCTGGCCCTCCCGGTATTCCTGGACCCTCATGGCCGTGTTTATAGGGATTATCGTAGGGTGTCTGAATGCCTGGTACTGGATTCAAAGGGAGAGCCGCCGTGACTGAATACGAAATCAATTATCCCTTCGTGATTCTCCTCATAGGCTCTGTGATCATTCTGACCATAATCCTCAAGGGTGCCCTCCAAAAAATCGGCGTACCGCCCCTCGTGGGATATCTTGTGCTGGGATTCCTTTTGAGCCTGGCCAACCAGCGCTGGCAGATCCTGAGACCGGCCAGCGGGGACATCTTCGGCTTTCTGGCCGAAATCGGCCTCATCACCCTCCTCTTTCGGGTCGGCCTGGAGAGCGACCTTCACGGACTCCTGGCCCAACTGCGTCGGGCGAGCCTGGTCTGGATGGCCAATGTGGGGGTGAGCGGCCTGATCGGCTTTGTCACCGCTGTCTATCTCCTTCACCTGACCTGGATAACCGGCACTATCGTCGCGGCTGCCTTTACGGCCACCAGTGTGGGAATTTCCGTTGCCGTGTGGGAGGAACAGGGGTACCTCAAGACACCAAGGGGGGAACTCCTCGTGGATGTGGCCGAGCTGGACGACATTTCCGCCGTGGTGATCATGGCCCTGCTCTTCGCCCTGCTTCCTGTCTTGAGAGGAGGGGGCGAAAACACGGCCCTTCTGCCCACAGCGGGCTGGACACTGGGCCTTTTCACTTTGAAGCTGGTTCTGTTCGGGTGCTTCTGCTTTCTCTTTTCCCGATATCTGGAGCGGCCCATCACAGACTATTTCCGGGATCTGACCCCTGCGAGCGACGCCATGCTGGTGGTGGCGGCGATCGGGTTCATCATCGCCGCCTTCGCCGACCTGCTGGGCTTCTCACTGGCTATCGGGGCCTTTTTCGCAGGTCTCGTCTTCAGCCGGGACCCGGACGCCGTCAAGATGGAAGCCTCTTTCCTGCCCCTTTACGAATTCTTCAGCCCCTTTTTTTTTATCGGGATCGGCATGGACCTTGATCCCAGTGGTCTGGTCACCGCCCTGGGTCCGGGCCTGGTACTCTTCGGGGCGGCCGTGGTTTCAAAGCTGGCCGCGAACGTTTTGCCGGTATGGCTCATGACGGACCTGAAGAGCGGGATCCTCATCGGCGTCAGCATGGTTCCCCGGGCGGAAATCGCTATGATCATTATGCATCGGGGACTCAAGTTGGGGGACTGGGCCGTGCCCTCGAAGGTCTACGGGGCTGTGGTCCTGGTCTCGGCCCTCACCTGTGTCGGGGCGCCCTTGATCGTCCGCCGACTCCTGGCCACATCGCCACAGGAGGACACGTCATGACCCTCCAATGGGCTCCTCTGATCTTCTCCGCGGCGGCCGGTGCAGGTCTGGGGCTTTTTTATTTCTCGGGCCTGTGGTGGACCCTCCGCCGGCTGCCCTCTGTGCGGTCGCCCTCCTTTTGGCTCATGGCAAGTTTTCTCGTCCGGGCGGGTCTCTGTCTCTTGGGTTTTTATCTGATCCTGGGGAACGCGCCGGAAAGATTGCTGGCGGCCTTAGCCGCCTTCCTCCTGTGTCGCACGGTGATGGTAAGGTGGTTGAGACCGAAACCAAACCCTGTCCGGGGAAAGGAATCAGCCACCGGGCAACGAGGAACGTCGACAGCCCATTTCCCGGGCATTGGCGTAAAGAACGACACGGAGGACTGACCCATGGACTGGATGAACATCAAAGATATCACCCCGGATCAGGTGGTCTTCTGGCAATCCGGCCCCCTGGTCCTCAACGCCACCATTCTTTTCACCTGGGCGCTCATGGCCTTTATGGTGGTGGGCTCCTGGCTGGTCACCCGAAGAATTTCCACGGGCGTCAGGATCTCCCGGTGGCAGAATCTTCTCGAGATCCTCGTGAACGGCATGCGCAGTCAGATCCGCGACATCAGCCGCCAGGAACCAGGCCGTTATCTTTACTTCGTCGGGACCCTTTTCCTCTTCATCCTCTGCTCCAATCTCCTCGGCGTGGTCCCGGGATACCTGGCACCCACCGGATCGCTTTCAACCACGGCGGCACTGGCCATCTGCACCTTCGTGGCCGTTCCGATATACGGTATCATGAGCCGGGGGCTCCCGGGATATCTCAAGCAGTACGTCAAGCCCACAGTTTTTATGCTGCCTTTCAATATCATGGGAGAAGTCTCTCGGACCCTGGCCCTGGCCGTACGGCTTTTCGGCAATATCATGAGCGGGACCAAGATCGTGGCCATCCTCCTCGCCCTGGCCCCCCTATTCTTTCCTGTGGTGATGCACGCCCTGGGCCTTTTGACCGGAGTCATCCAGGCCTATATCTTCGCCGTACTGGCCATGGTGTATATTGCCTCGGCCACCCGCGCCAGAGAAGAAAGGGAGCAAGGATCCGATAAAAACGGCGACACCGGCCATAATGGCCTTCCTTAAAGGATCGCCTAACTCGAGGACTCAACAAAAAGGAGGTAACAAGGATATGGACAGCATTTCCCTTATCGGTTTCGGTTCCGTCATCAGTGCGGGATTGACCATCGGAATCGGGGCGATCGGTCCCGCCATCGGTGAAGGAAGGGCCGTGGCCCAGGGTCTGAGTTCCATCGCCCAGCAACCTGACGAGACCAACACCATCACCCGGACCCTCTTCGTGGGGCTGGCCATGATTGAATCGACCGCCATCTATGCCTTTGTGGTCTCCATGATTCTGCTCTTCGCCAATCCCTTCTGGGACCATGTCATTTCCAAAGCGGGAGGTTAGCCGTGTTATTGAACTGGTTTACCGTAGCGGCGCAGATCGTCAATTTCCTGATCCTGGTGGCCCTTCTCAAGCATTTCCTCTATGACCGGATCATTCAGGCGATGGATCAGAGGGAGAAGAATCTCCACAGCCGTATGGAAGAGGCCGAGGAGAAGCAATCCGAGGCCCGGCGGGAGGCCGATGACTTTCGAAAAAGGCGTCACGAACTGGAAGAAGACCGGGAGAGGTTGATCTCCGAGGCCAGAAAAGAGGTGGAAAGACAGAAAAAGGACCTCCAGCGCATGGCCCGGGAAGAAGTGGATGCAGAGCGCAGAGGGTGGGAAGCCTCTCTGGAAAGGGAGCGGACCTCTTTTTTGCGGGATCTCCAACAAATGGCGGCCCGGGAGGTCTACGCAACGGCCCGGAGCATGATCCGGGACCTGGCCGGACAGGACCTGGAAGGGGCCATTGTGGCGCATTTTGTCCACCGTCTCCAGACCCTGGATGAGGCGGAGACGAGGGAGATGGCTCACGCCGTAAAGGATTCCGGCAAGGGTCTCACGATACGGAGCCGTTTCGATCTCACGCCCGAACTCAAGCGCAGGGTCACCGCCGCCTTTCACAAAGGGCTGGATCAGGACCTCGATATCCATTATGAGACCGATCCGGAGATGTTGCCGGGCATCGAGGCCACGGGTTACGGACATAAGTTGACATGGAGCACCGCAAGTTACCTCGATGAGATGGAAGATCGCGCCGGGTCTTTTTTGTCGCGCCTGGATTCGCAGGCATCGGGTAAAGACACAGGGTCGAAGGGAGAAGAAGCTCCATGAAAGATGCAGCGGAACGTGGGACCGCCAACGCCTTTTTGAGGCCCGCCCTGGATCGGACCTTCAACGAACTCAGGCGGATCCGTGAATCCCAGGAGGCCGTCCTGGAGACCCGCGAGGTGGGAATCGTAGAATACGTGGGGCCGGGTGTGGCGAGGGTGAGCGGACTGCATCACGTCCGGGCCGAAGAACTCCTGCGCTTCGAGGGGGGCCGGCTGGGAATGGCCTTCAACCTGGATTCCGGATCCGTAGGGGTGGTCCTTCTGGACGAGAGTACCGGACTGGCAGCGGGCGGTGAAGTGGAGCGTACCGGCCGGGTCTTGGACGTTCCCGTGGGCCGGGGTCTGCTGGGACGTATCCTCGACGCTCAGGGAAGGATCCTGGACGGTCGGGGGCCGCTCCGGGACACGGAGCGACTCCCCCTGGAGCGGCCGGCTCCGGCCATCATGGACCGATTGCCCGTCACTGTGCCCCTCCAGTCCGGTCTCAAGGTCATCGATGCCATGATCCCCATCGGCCGGGGACAGCGGGAACTCATCCTGGGGGACCGGCAGACGGGCAAGACGGCCATTGCCGTGGATACCATTCTCAATCAGCGGGAGACGGAGGTCCTCTGTATTTATTGCGCCATCGGAAAACGGGCGTCGGCCGTGGCCAAGGTGGCGGCCGAGTTGAAAACACACGGGGCCACAGATTATACCGTGCTGGTCATGGCTACCGAAGAAGACCCCCCGGGGCTTCAATTCATCTCCCCTTATGCGGCCATGAGCATGGGGGAATACTTTATGGCGGAGGGTCGGGATGTTCTGGTGGTCTTTGACGACTTGACCCGTCACGCCAGGGCCTATCGTGAAATTTCTCTGCTCCTGCGCAGGCCCCCCGGACGGGAGGCCTTTCCCGGGGATATCTTCTACATCCATTCCAGGCTCCTGGAACGGTCCACCCACCTGAAAAAGGAAAAGGGCGGCGGGTCCATAACAGCTCTACCCATCGTCGAGACCGAGGCCCAAAACATCTCGGCCTACATTCCCACCAACCTCATATCCATCACAGACGGCCAGGTCTACCTCTCTCCCGAGCTGTTCCGGAAAGGCAACCTGCCCGCCGTGGATGTGGGGAAATCCGTCTCCAGAGTGGGCGGAAAGACCCAGCTTGCCGCCTACCGTGCCGTGGCAGGGGATCTGCGTCTGTCCTATTCCCAGTTCGAGGAGTTGGAGACCTTCTCTCGATTCGGCACCAGCCTTGATGAGGAGACACGCACGACCCTGGACCGGGGCCGCCGCGTCAGGGAAATCCTCAAACAACCCCAGTATGAGACACTCGGTGTGGCCGCGCAGATCGCCGTGCTGGTCGCGGTCAATAACGGAGTCTTCGATTCGCTGGGTCTGGAAGCGGTGGGGGAGGCCGAGAGGCGGGTCTACGAGGCCGTCACCCGGGATCTGGCTGATCTCTGCGGACAAATCGAGAAGGGTGAAAGGCTGGAGGAGAAGCATATCCAGGCCATCTCGGAAAAGGCACGGCAAGCGGTGGAACAGGGACAAGAGGTGAACCATGGAAACGATTGAGGCCCTCAAACGAAGGATCCAGAGTACCGAGGACCTGCAGTCCGTGGTGAAGACCATGAAGGCCATGGCGGCGGTCAAGATCCGTCAGTTCCAGAAGGCCGCCGAGGCCCTTGAGAACTATAACGAGACCGTGGAGGCCGCCCTTCAGGCGGCCTTGAGGGACCGTCCCGGCCTGGTGACCAATGCCCGCCGGGGACCGGAGGACCGCATCGGCGCGATAGTCTTCGGCACAGACCAGGGAATGTGCGGCCCACTCAATGACCAGGTTGCGGCCCACGCCCTCCGTACCCTGGCGGACTTCGCCGCCCCGGCAAAAAATCGGACGGTTCTGGCCGTGGGCGAACGGGTCGCAGGACGGCTGGAGGACGAAGGGCAGCCCGTGAAGGAGCGCATCACCCTGCCGGGATCCGTCGCGGGTATCAACGGCCGCGTCCAGCAAGTCCTTCTCAAAATCGAGGAATGGAACGCCTCATGGGGGTCGGGACGGGTCATCCTGTTTTACAGCCGCCAGGTCTCAGGGAGTGCCACCCGGCCCCTTGCGGTTCATCTGCTTCCTCTGGACAGGGCATGGCTCGAACGGCTCCGGTCCCGGACCTGGCCCACAAAGGCCGTTCCTCAGTATACCATGGACCGAGATCAACTCATCTCGGCCCTCGTGCGCCAGTATCTCTTCGTATCCATTTTCCGGGCCTTCGCCGACTCTCTGGCCAGCGAAAACACCAGTCGCCTGGCCTCCATGCAGGGAGCCGAGAAGAACATCGGCGAGCAACTGGCCGCCCTCAACACACACTATCATCAGAAACGGCAGATGGCCATCACGGAGGAACTTCTGGACATCGTCTCGGGCTTCGAGGCCCTGGGGGAGCAAGAGTTCTGAACGGCAGAGGTTCATTTGCACAAAGGAACGAAACGCCTCAGGCCGGCCTTTGCGATTGGATGCCCTGACCGGGTCCGGGACGCCGAAAGGAGGACGACCGCAAGCAAGACATACAGGCTTATTTGAGTCGCCTGCGTGTTTGTGCGGTCGCCCCCTACCCTTCACATGTCTCAGAGACGCGATAACAGCTTTTGATCAGCCGTTTGCGACCAGAGGCAGATCCACATCCTGCCTTTCGGAACAAAGGGCGTCTTCCAGGGCCTCGTCG
>JBMNCO010000078.1:0-2571 GCA_049366815.1 Desulfatiglandales bacterium
TGGTAGAAAGGATCGACGAGGCTCTGGAAGACGCCCTTTGTTCCGAAAGGCAGGATGTGGATCTGTCTTTGGTCGCAAACGCATGATAGAGGTCTGTCCTAAGGAGACGAGAATAGGGCGCCTGAGAAGAGCGGATACCGGATGGACCCCATTGTTCCTCCCCGGGACGAAGGATAGAATTTATCCTAAAATCAGGCAGGGAGGGATCTATGTTTTTCATACACATCATTTTTGCACTCTTCTTCGCCCTTATCCTTACGGCCGCATTTGCAGCGGGCTTTAGATCCCGGGGCCCTTGGGCGAACCTGGTCGTCTTCTTCTTTGTCTTGTTCCTCGCCTCCTGGGCCGGCGGCCTCTGGCTTGCGCCCTTTGGACCCGCGCTCTGGGGGACCTTTTGGCTCCCTTTTTTTCTGGCTGGACTGCTTGTCCTTTTGGTCCTGGTCGCGTCCGTCCCTCCAGCCGGTCAAGAGAGTACCGTCGAGCTGGTGGACAAAAAGGAGAGGGCCGCCGAGAGGAAGGCCGCTGCGACCGCCTTGGGGGTGTTTTTCTGGGTCCTGATCGTTCTGCTGATTGTCGCCATTGTGGTCAGATATCTCTAGGTTCAGGGTAGAGAGAGGGTCATCATGAAGAAGACCGTTCATGCAGTAGACGTCGCCGATAAACGTGTCCTGGTGCGCTGCGATTTCAATGTCCCGCTCAGTGAGGGACGGGTTCAGGATGATACCCGGATCCGCGCGGCGCTGCCGACCATCATGCACCTGATGTATGAAGGGGCCAGGGTCATCCTTTGCTCCCATCTGGGAAGACCCGGAGGACGGGTGGATGAATACCTGCGTCTTGATCCGGTAAGGGATCGGCTGGCGGAACTGACCGACCTGGAGGTCCTCAAGATGGATGACAGTGTCGGGGAAGCGGTGGAGGAGGCCGTCAGGTATCTTGAGCCGGGGAAAATGATGCTCCTCGAAAATACCCGATTTTATCCTGAAGAGGAAAAGAATGATCCTGAGTTCGCCAGGAAACTGGCTGCACTTGCCGAGCTTTTCGTCAATGACGCCTTCGGGAGTGCCCATCGGGCCCATGCCTCAACCGAAGGCGTCGCCCGTTACCTGCCCGCTGTGGCGGGTCTCCTCATGGAAAAGGAACTCAAGGCCCTGAAAGGCATTGTCGGTCAACCAAAGCGGCCGTTTGCCGCTATTTTCGGAGGGGCCAAGATTTCGGACAAAATCCCTGTCATCGAAAGGCTGCTTGATCGGTTGGATAGGATACTTTGCGGCGGCGGTATGGCCAATACCTTGCTGAAGGCCAAGGGACTGGAAACAGGCCATTCCCTGGTGGAGAAAAAGGGCCTGGAGGCGGCCCGCCATATCCTGAACAGGGCCGGTGAAAAATTGTTCCTTCCCGTGGACCTGGTGATCACCGATGATCCGGAGGGCAAGGGGATGTCGGAAACAGTCTTTCCGGAGAAGGTTTCGCCGGGAAATTATGTGGTCGATATCGGTCCGGGGTCCCTGTCGGCCTTCAAACAAACACTGAATGCCGTCGAGACCGTGGTCTGGAACGGTCCCATGGGGCTCTACGAAAAGCCTCCCTTCGATAGAGGCACGGTGGAACTGGCCCGCACAGTGGCCGATCTTTCCGCTGTGACCGTCGTGGGGGGTGGTGATACCTTGGCGGCCGTCCTGCACAGGGTCTCCGCCGATGCGTTTACCCATGTCTCGACGGGGGGCGGGGCCTTTATGGCCTTCCTGGAAGGGAGGGAACTTCCCGGAGTACGTGTCCTCGATGACATGGCCTAAGGGCGCAGGAGCAAAAAGGCCCGGAGGGAAACCTCCCCGGAGAATCAACGGCCCCTGGTCCGTTTTGCGAGAATCTTCAGGGGCTGGAGGATGAGAAGCGGTGCCAGGCTCATGCCGAGGATGACCCACCAGCCGGAGACATCCGGCCGACCGAGCTCCAGGACCAGGGCCAGACCGGGGGCCATGACGGCCGCCAAGAGAAGCGCCGTGCACAGCCCCAATACACCCCACACGAAGGGGTTCCTCGTGATATCTTTCAGGATGGGCGGCACATCGGCTTCCCGCATGTTGAAGACATGCCAGAGTCGCCCGAAGGCGAGGGTCAGAAAGGAAACGGTGACCGCCGGAGTCCCTCTCAGCCCGAGTTTCTGAAAGGCGATCCAGAAGGCAACCAGTACGCTGCAGGCCAGCACGGCACCATATGCTCCGATAATGCCCCAGTGACGGTTGGTCAAGATCGGTTCCCGCGGGTCCCTTACCGCCACGTTGCCGGACAGGATCAAGACCAGGGCGATGCCCAGGGTGACCCAAATGAGACGGTATCCCAACCGTTCAAGGCGTTTTTCAAGGGGTGTCTCTTCCTCTTCAGCCTCTTCAACCAGGGATGCAACGTCTCCCAGTTCATTGGACATACCGGTGGCCGTAACCAGGCCTTTTCCGGATCCACTGGTCACGGATGTACCTTTGAAGGCCATGTCGGTTCGCTCGGCCAAGGCTATTTCTGCGTCCAGGGGTTCCGTCTGCTTGGACACGGGGACGGATTCGCCGGTAAGGG
>JBMNCO010000078.1:2671-26955 GCA_049366815.1 Desulfatiglandales bacterium
TTTATTCTTCCTTCCTTCGCATGTATTCATAGAGCGCGTCTGCATCTTCCCGCCTGCAAAGCTCTGTTCCCTCGCTTTTCACGGCCGCCGCTCCGGCCGCCACGCCGAATCTGACGGCCTCAACAAGGGAATAGCCCCGCACGAGACCCAGGACGATACCCCCTACCATGCTGTCGCCGGCGCCCACCTTGCTCCGGACAGGCACGGTCGGGGCCCTGAGCCTACGGCATCCCTCGGCCTCAACGATCATGGCCCCTGCAGAACCAAGGGAGAGGACCACCCCTTTGGTCCCTCCCCCCGCAATAAGGTCTGCGGCCAAGACCTCCTGTTCGGATTCATTCATGGATTCTTTTCCCGAAAGATCCTGCAATTCTCTCACATTTGGTTTGACAAGATAGACTCCAGCCTCCAAGCCCTTTTTGAGGGGTTCTCCGGAGGTGTCCAGGATGCATCGCGTGCCCTTTTCCTTTGCTATCTCCGCCACAAGTCCGAAAAAATCCGCGGGTACGCCGCGAGGCAGACTGCCGCTGGCCACCAGGTAATCGGGTACGGGAACCAGATCTTCCAATCTGTTCAGGATGGTCATCCACTCCGACTCCAGCATCGGTGCACCCGGCATGCCGAAGCGGTATTGCTGACCCGTGGCTTGCTCATAGACGATGAGGTTTTCCCGGGTCCAAGCCTTCATTTCTGTAGGTAGGGCATTCACACCTTCCTTTTCGAGGAGTTTGAGAAGCATTTGCCCTGTAGGTCCGCCCACCGGGAAAAGCGCTTTGGACTGGCCGCCCAGGAGACCTACGGCCCTGGAGACGTTGATTCCACCACCTCCGGGATAGAAACGGGGGATGCCGCAGCGCAGCTTTCGCTCAGGCACGACATGGTCGATGTGGGCGGCCTTGTCAATACATGGGTTCATGCACAGGGTGACAATGTGATTCATGAGGCCTTTTCCTCCTTGTGTACGGACGGAACATTTCCGGTTATCTCTCTTGTTGTCCCAAGACCTCGAAGCCCGAGACGATGTCCAGAAGTTCCTCCTTTTTGAATTTTAAGCCGAAAAAAACGACACATTCATAAATCATCGCTAAATATGCCCATCACGGCTCCTTATTGATAACCTGTAAGAGCAAAGTGCGGGAATGAGGGCGATCATGTATTTGCCGGGACATCGAATTGTATTTCAAAAGGGAGAAACCGGACGGGTTCGGGCCTCGACGCTCGCCCCTCTGAAATCTCCTTTCGTATCCGGGCGGCCCTATGGAAGGATATACGGCCTTTTCGATTTGGATATACAGGATCCAACCCATTTAACCTCGGGGCAATGCTCAGCAAAATAAAGATGAAATTCCACAAGCATGAGGTATTCCTGGAGTAGAAGAAAAGATGAAGACGATCGGCTCAAGGTCTTAAGATCCTTGAGAAGTTTATGAAACCTTTACGGCGTGGGGCCTTTGATCCTCAACAAGGTCCAGGAGAGTAGGTGTAAATATGTTCAGTGAAAGGAGATTTAGTCTTTTTAAGTTACTCGGTTTTGAAGTCCGAATCGACATGAGCTGGATCGTCCTGGCGGTTCTTGTGGCCTGGTCCCTTTCCACCGGGCTTTTCCCGTTTTACGTCAAGAATCTCTCCACCCCGGCGTACTGGCTTATGGGGATCATCGGGGCGGTCGGTCTTTTCCTTTCCATCATCCTGCACGAATTCGCCCACTCGCTGGTGGCCCGAAAACAGGGCATCCCCATGAGGGGAATCACCCTGTTTATTTTCGGGGGTGCGGCCGAAATGGACGAAGAACCCCCAAGCGCCAAAGCGGAGTTTCTGATGGCCGTAGTAGGACCTGTTTCCAGTCTCGTCCTGGCCTTTATGTTTTATGTTCTTCAACGGGCCACCGCATCCATCGGTCTCTCTCAGGCCGTCAGCGGTGTGCTGGGCTACCTGGCGATCATCAATGTCATCCTGGCCGTCTTCAACATGGTACCCGCCTTTCCCCTGGACGGTGGCAGGATTCTTCGAAGCCTACTCTGGAAGATCAAGGGAAATCTGAAATGGGCCACCCGTGTCTCCTCGCGCATAGGGTCCGCCTTCGGGATAATCCTCATAGGGTTCGGAATGGTCAATCTCCTCACGGGAGGGGTCATCACCGGTTTGTGGTATTGTTTGATCGGTTTCTTTCTTCATAGCGCCGCAAAGATGTCCTACAGGCAACTCTTGGTTCGGCGAGCGCTGCAAGGGGAAAAGATAGAAAGATTCATGAAAAGAAACGTGATGACCATAACCCCTTCTGTATCCATTGAAGAATTCGTAGACAAATATGTCTACCGATACCACCACAAATTGTTTCCCGTAGTTGCGGATACGAACCGCCTCATCGGTTGCGTGACGACAAAACAGGTCAAGGATATCCCGAGGGAGGAATGGCAGCAGAAAAGGGTCGAGGATATCGCGGAATCTTGTTCTCCTGAAAACTCCATTACTCCTGAAACAGATGCCGTAGAAGCACTGAAACGCATGAAGCATTCCCGGAACAGTCGCCTCATGGTCATTCGGGAAGGTCGGCTGGAAGGCATCCTGGTGTTGAAGGACCTGCTGGAGTTTCTCTCCCTCAAGGCTGATCTGGAGGAGGAATAGTATCTGAGGTGTGTCAACTAAAGAAAAAAGAGGATGAACAAGGAGGTAAGCCGTGAAAGAAATCAGGGTCAAAGAGATGATGATCCCCATTTCGCAGTACGCCACGGTCTCTGAAGAGGCGTCGCTGTACGAGGCCGTTCAGGCCCTTGCTGATGTCCAAAAGCAATGGAATCAGGATATGCCTTACAAGCATCGATCTGTGCTGGTGCTTAACACGGTGGGCCTGCCCGTGGGTAAACTCAGCCCTATGGATGTGGTGTTGGGCCTGGAGGATGGCTATAAAAAGATAGGGGACCTGCGCGGCGTCAGTCACAGCGGGTTTTCACCGGAATTCATCAAGCTCATGATGCAGCAGCATCAATTGTGGCAGAGGCCGCTGCAGGACCTATGCAAAAAGGCCGCCAGGGTAAAGGTCGGAGACATTATGTACAGCTTGTCCGAAGGTGAATACGTCGAAGAGGACGCGTCTCTTGATGAGGCCGCACATCGGCTCATAGTGGGGAAACACCAGTCACTTCTGGTGACAAAAGAAAGGGAGATCACCGGCGTCCTCAGACTGGACGATATATTTCACAAGGTCTGTGAAGAGATCAAGTTATGCAAGGTGTAGGCCTCACCGGATCCAGATCCCGGCCTTCAAGGGGAGATGATCCGAGGCCCTGCGGGCAAGGGGGCTCTTGTGGACCCCGATTGACGCAAGGCACTCGCCGGGGTGAATCCAGATACGATCGAGCGCGAGGAGGGGCAGAAAGGACGGGAAAGTACCCGGGGCAGGGCTTCTTCCCAGGAATCGATTCAGACGCCGGAGCGTTCTGCTCAGAGGAAACCACTCGTTGATATCCCCCATAAAAACCAGAGGGAAAGTCGGCTCTTTTTTTAGGTGCCTCAAGAGCTGGTCCACCTGATAACGCCTTTCCCGAATTCCCAGGCCCAGATGCGTTGCAACCACCCGAAGCTTCCGGCCCCTGACCTCCAGTCTGAGGTCCAAGGCTCCACGGGGTTCTCTGCCGCGGTAACTCAGGTCCAGGAAATGTTTTTTCACTACCGGATAACGTGTCAGGATCACGTTCCCGTATTCTCCGTCCGGTCGGAAGACGGTCGGTCCCGGGACGGCGGCAAGTCCGGTCGCTTCCGAAATGAACAGGGCCTGGTTAAGTTCATTTCCTTTTCCGGACCGTGAATCCACCTCATGGAGTGCCACAAGGTCCGGCGCCATCTCCCGGATGACGGCGACGATGGGGCGGGGATCGGGAGGAAGGTCCCGGCCCACGCAGCAGTGGATGTTGTACACGGCCGCGATCAGGAAAGGGCTTGTTGGATCCCGCTTTATGGATGGTTTCATGCCTCCTTTTTCCTCAACCATCTTTCGGCCAGAAATACCCCTAGGATGAAAAGGGCCACAACGGATACCAGGAGCAGGATAGTGATCGCATTGGGATCCTGCAGCGCCGCTTCGATCCTGGTTTCAAAGACGGCCATGGCGATAATCCCCGGCGTCATTCCAAGAAGGGTGCCGATGATGAAATCCCGCAGCCGGATGTGGCCTGCGCCGGCCACCATATTCACAACCGTAAAGGGAGCTACCGGAATGATGCGAACCGTGGTGACCGCCACAACCCCATGACGCGCAAGTCGCTTGCTGACCTTCCGGATTCGTGAGCCGGCGATCCGACTCACTCCCCCGCGTCCAAGCAGCCTTCCAACCCCGTAGGTGGCAAGGGCGCTCAGGAGACATCCCGCCAGCGAGTAGATGATGCCGCTGAAAGGTCCGAACACAAAAGTGGTCCCCAGGATCATGAGCGTTACCGGGAACATGACAAAGCCGCCGACGACATAGATAAGGAGGGCCAGCAGGGGGGAGAAATCCTGTTCACGGATACTGAGGGTGGCGGCAATCACCCTTTCGGGATCGATCCACTCGCTGAGGGAAGTGAAGCGCCAGGCGGCGGCCAGGGCCAGCAGAACGGCCAGCAGGAGGAGAAAGCCACGAAACCGTTTGCTCCCCTTCTCATCAGCCGCCTCCGGGACAAATTCCTCCATGATGACCCTCGGATCGATAGGCTCCTCGGGATCCAGCGCGCTCAGATCCGGTATAAGCCCATTGATCCACCCGTTGATTTCGGGCGCGAGGCGGAGAAGCGTCCGGCCTTTGTCTCTCAGTCTCCCGATTACCTCATTGAGGGTCTCGCCGCGGGTCAGGTAGCGGCTGATCTCTCCGGCCGGGATGTCGAGGTGCTCGGCCAGGAGCCGGTTTCTGAAATCATGGATAGCGCCTTCAATCCTTCCCCCCCCATCCCCTTCGACGGCCAGGTCGCATTCGGTGTCCAGTCCCATGGAACGGTTGTTCAGATTGGATGAACCGACTCGAACCAATCTCTCATCCACCACCATGACCTTGGCGTGGACCTTGACCCGTCCCTCCCCAAGTCCGGTTACACGGGGATAGTAGATGCCCAGGCGACCGTGCCGATCTGTATCTCTCAATTGCCGAATGACCTGTTCCCGGAGGATCCCCATGGTGGATGCCTCCAGCCAGCCGGCGCTGTAGCGGGGCAGCACGATGACGATATCCGGCCCGTCGTCCTCAGACAACCTTGCGGCCAGGGCCTTCCCTACGGCATGGGAGGTCAGATATTGATTTTCGATATAGATTACGCGCCGGGCCGCGGCGATGGCATCCAGGTAGAGGGCCTCAACCTCACGAATACCCTCGCGCTCCCCGTATGGCGGATCGGTCCGGATGATTCCCACTTTGACGTCCCTCAGATCTTCCTTCAGATCATCGGGCCAGGGACTGTCTTTCACCCTATTGGAAGAAGAAATCTTGCGGCCCGTTGCGCGGTGCCATCTTTCCCGGAACAGGTCCCCCAGGGCGTTTGCCACATCACCCTGCACGAGCATTTGCACATCGTGCACAGGCTCATAGATGCGGCCGAAAGGATCCGTGCGGCGGGAATCGTCGGCACGATGTTCCGGGGTATCCCAGCGGCCCTTGGCGAGATCCATCCCTCCTACGAAGGCGATCCGGTCATCCATAACCACGATCTTCTGGTGATGGGAGGCGCCTAAGGGGTGCCGGTCGTCCAGATGCACGTGAATCCGACGGTGCCTTTGCCAGGGGACGTAAAACATCGGGGGCATCTCCCTTTCCAGGGCATAAATCATGGCGAAATCCCACTCCAGGATATAGGCCTGAAGGTCTTGCCTTTTCTTTGTGACGGCCCTGAGCAGATCCCCCAAATGCACGGGGCCTTTTGGTTCCTTTCCGCGCCGTATGAGACGAATACGACTGTCTATATCCCAGGCCGCTATCATGATGGTGGAACGGACACGCTCCAATGCAGACGCAAAGGCCGAAAAATAGGCCTCCCCGTCGATCAGAAAAGCCACACGATCCGACTCTTCAATCCGCCAGCAGTTTCGTCCTTCCTGGAGTATTTTCTCTTTGATTTGCTTTTTCCCTCCCCTGTGCATGGATCAATAGAGCCGACATCCCATATACTTTCGAAGCCTCTTAAGGGATATGCGAAGAAAGAGATTCATTAAAGTTGGAGGTTTGCCTGCCGTGGAACGACGTCGTTCGGAGGTTGAAGAGGGATTCAGCTCTCCCCCAATTCCTTTATGATGGTCCGGTGAATCACCTCTTTCTGGAGACGCTCCAGACCGGGACCCAGGACGATGGGGTATCGTTCAGGATTCTTTAGGGCCTTGAAGGCGTTGTCCAGCTCTGAAAAATCTTTTTCGAACCGGTCTTTTATCTGCGCGAGGGATTCCGGCCTGTCCTTTCTTACGCCTTCGGCCATGACGCGCCCAAGAAGTGGATCACCCGTTATGGTTTCATCCTTGAGGGCAATGACGTCCTGCACAGGCCGTGAGCCGTCCTTTTGCCGGAAGACCTGCTTTTCTCCGACCAGGGTCTTCTTGCCCGAACTGAGCTTCAGGACCGGGCGGCCGTCATACTGCACCAGCTTGTAAGCGATGTCCGTGTAGGGCGCATCCGCGGAGACCCCCATTTTGGTCCCCACACCGAAGGCATCGATTTGAGCCCCCCGGTCCAGGGCGTCGGCGATCTTGAATTCGTCAAAGCCTCCACTGGCAAAGATCCCGACATCCTCCAGCCCCTTGGCGTCCAGTTCCATGCGCACCGTCTTGCTGAGTTCCGCCATGTCCCCGCTGTCCAGGCGTATCCCCTTCAGCCTGTATCCCTGTTGTGCCATTTCGGTGCCGATTTGGGCCGCCTTTCGCCCTCCCTGGACGGTGTCATAGGTGTCGATCAGCAGGACGGTATTTTCCGGAAAGGTCTCATAGAATGCCCTGAAGGCCTCTTCCTCGTCCTCGAAACTGGTGATAAAGGAATGGGCCATGGTGCCGTTTATCGGGATGCCGTAACGTTGCCCGGCAAGGACATTGCTCGTACCCTCGAAACCCCCTATATAGCTGGCCCTCGCCACCTTGACAGCCGCATCCACGCCCTGGGTTCGCCTGAGAGAAAAATCCACCAGCTTTCTGCCGCGGGCCGCTTGACGGCATCTGGATGCCTTGGTGGCGATCATGACTTGGAGGTTGATGAGATTGATGACCAGGCTTTCTACAAGTTGCGCCTCTATGATCGGTGCTGTCACCTCAAGGATGGGTTCGTTCTTGAAAAAAATTCTGCCCTCGGGCATGGCCCGCACGTCTCCGGAAAAACGGAAGCCGCTCAGGTAATGGAGGAAATCAGGCCCGAACAGTCCGCTGGATTCAAGATATTCCAGGTCGCTCCGGTCATATTGAAACGTCTCCAGGAGGGAGAGGACATCCTCCAGCCCCGCGCTTACGAAGTAGCCGCGATCAGGGGGGTATTCCCTGATGAAAAGACTGAAGGAGGCCGGCGCAAACCTTCGATTCTTCAAATAGGCTGCGGCCATGGTGAATTCATAGAGGTCTGTCAGCAGGCAGGACGCATTCGTTGTCTGTTTCATATCTGTCGTTATCAACCTTTTCTGTAAATGAGCACATCCTATGTTGAGCATACAGGGGCCATATCCCTGTCTGAAATACAGTCGATGCGGTATTTTTTGGCCAAAGAATATGTAGTGAGTCTAAGCCCCTTCTCATAAAAATTGGACTGATGAGTGAATATGCGCTCCTGCGCTTGAAATGAGAGGTACACGGTCCTGGAGAGTGAAATACATGAAACCACCACCTATTCAAAACGTAGGATCAGAGCGGTAGGTTGGCTCTGACAAGAAAATCCTTTGGGGTATGGATCCCGGATATGGCATGGGACCTGGATGGGGTTACAGGATCCCCTACGGACGACTCCAGGAGCCCCTCGAAAAGGACGATGCAAAGGAACTTGTAGAAGATTATCTCAAATCCACCCGCAATCCTAATCTGAAAGTCGGTGAAGTCGAAGATCATGGTCCCGGCTTTGAGGTGGCTATCGTCACAAAGGACGGTTCCCCGGTCGATAAAGTCCTTGTAGACAAGGAAACAGGCAGGATGGATTCGATCTATCGGTTCGATTGGAAAAGGGGAGGTGTCTCGCAAAAAAGACCAGTCCGGGAGCTTCGGAACGTAAGAAAGGGTGCGTGATTTCCTTCCGAATTTTTCAAAGGCCTAAAGTGTTACGAAATTTTTGCAGGGCAGACATGGCGCCTGCCCCGGCCGTGAATTTTAGGTCTCCTCTTTACTCAAGAGCCTCATGTTTTCGCCGCAGCACACCAAGTCCCCATCACCTGGTTCGAGCACTGAAACCACATTCCCGCAAATGTCGCATTTGTAAATTTGGCCTTTTTCAGTCATCGTCTTTCTCCTTTCTCTCATGTTCGGCTCATGTCTTCTCGAACATATTTCGATTTTTGAGATTACCCTATGTCAAGGAATAAACGGGAACAATGGGGTCCTCAATTTATTTGCGATGTGAAAAACCTGAAAGACCTCGAGTTGATCTGAAGTGTGTGGAAGCAGATGCAGAGCGGCCCCGGAAACCTTCCCAAGCCGTACGGAAGCGTCACGAAACAAATACTGTATAGACCTTATTGTTTCAATCGCCGGTAAGGGTTAAATATGGAAAAGAGCTAAAAATGTAAAAAAAATGAATAGAGGAGATCAGTCGTGAAAGACAAGGAGACGCTGCACAAAAAGGTCCAGGAAATGATCGACTGTTTTGCTACGACGGACCCGCTCAAGGAAATGAGTGAGTTGGACAGGGAGGGCGATGTTGGTGAGGCGGCCCTGAAGTGGCTGGCCTTGACCACCTTGCACGGTATCAATAGAAATACCGAGAAAATCACGATACAAAAATCCGCAGATGGAGAGGTGAGGGTTACAGCACAGTATCGGCCGGCTCAACTCCCATCGCCCGGGTTGAGCATCGGAGAGAAAATCATCGAGACGATCCGTCGTATCATCCATCTTGAGGAGGAATGGGGTGAAACCAGCCTGGCCTTGGGGGTGCGTGAGGGGAGCATCGAGGTGAAAGTGGAGGTCGAAAGGTTTGAGGGCGGGGAGAAAGTGACGATTAAATTTCCCCAATGATTCCGTCCACAGATGTCAGGTCATAATCCTGTATCCGTCAATCGTTTCGTTGTGGAATTTTCGCGATCAGAACTTTTCGCGGAATAAAAATCCCATTCTGTTATGGAGGAGAACATGTTGCCTATAAGGAAAATTCTGTGTCCGACAGATTTCAGCGAACCCTCCCGTAAAGGCGTCGAAACCGCAAATGAGCTGGCCGGACACCATTCAGCGGAGCTGATCATCATAAGTGTCGTTACGCCGATCCCCACAATGAGTGGGCCGGGAGTCCCGGCAACTTACCAGGTTGGAGATTACTATAATGATATGGTGAATTACGCGACTCGGTCCCTGCAGGAAATATTACAGCGAATGATTTCCTCAGACGTGAAGGCGAGAAGTTTCGTGCTTCAAGGCAATGCAGCGGATGAAATCGTAAAAAAGGCTGAAGCAGAGAAGGTCGATATCATCGTGATCGCAACGCACGGGTGGACGGGCTGGCGAAGATTCGTCTTCGGCTCGGTGGCGGAAAAGGTGCTGCGCCTCTCCACGTGCCCGGTCCTGACCATCCCGCAGTCGTAATGGTCCGCCGGCGCAACTTCCACTGCTTACGCCTTGCTGCGTGCGAAATTGGATGCAAAGAGGTTGTTTTCGTGTGGGGAGACAAGGATCCCAAAAGGGAAATTCATGTTCCTGGAGTCTTCTAAGAAACCGTCTTGGAACCCGGGTCTGAAAACCACCTCGCTGTGACATAATCCATAATTTTCGCAGCCGATGCCCGGGGGTCTAAATCACGGGTGGAGATTTCGAGTTCAGGACTCACGGGCGGCTCGTAGGGCGTCCCCACGCCGGGCAACCGGCCTTTCAATTTTCCTGTTCGCGCTTTTTCGTAAAGATCCTCTTCAACGGGTCCTGCAACGCGGGACGCTTCACGGTCGCGGCAGAGTTCCAGAGGGCAGGTGAGATAGATTTCAGCGAAACCAGAGATCCGTTCCCTGGCCAGGTCTCGAAAGGCGCGGCGGTTTCCTGTTGCATCGATCAGAACATTCCTGCCACCTTCCCGAACCAGCCATTCAGCCAAGACGACCAAGGCCCGATAGACGATCTGCCTCTCCTCGTCTGTGTAACGGGGCTCCGGTGTCAACACTTTCCGGAGCCTGTCCAGGTTAAGGGTCAGGATATCGATATGGGCTTCTTTCGCCGCTGTTTCGAATTCTCGAGCCACCGTGGTCTTGCCGGAGCCCGGGAGCCCGGTGATCCATAGACAAAAATTCATGGTGCATCCAAATAGAGTTCAAAATCATTATAACAACTGGTTCGTTTCGATACAAGGAGGATAACACGGTAAGGAGCATGCCCACATCTTCACCGCCACCTCAAAATACAGGATTGCCCGTATTCCATTCGGCCGGCGCCCGGAATACATTGGTGATTGTATGCGGTATCCAAAACAGATCCATGCCCTGCTTTTGAAAAATCATGAGTGTAACGGAAGGCAGAAATCGTGACTGAGCCCTTTATCGTGAGGGACTGTGCCCTGATCGCCATCGCCACAGGCATGCGGGCGCAGAATTTACGGGAACTCCGTGACCGCCTGCGAGACATTGACTTGAACTGCATTTGCTATCATTTCTTGGGGGGGCTTCTGAGACCACGCTTTTTTGATGATCCGGAATACCATAACGACTTCGCCATCTGGGTGGCGCACAGCCTTCATAACAAAATCCTGGCGGAACGTCTGGCTGTAATCGATCCTGCCACATTTGATTCGATGGCCTCACTCAGGGATGAGCTCAACGAGGTGATTGAGGAAAGTCTGGATCAGAGTGAATTCCCAAAATGGGCGGAGAGGGATGACCAGTTTGAGTTCATCCGCTCTCAGATCGTCGTTTTCGATACTCAGATGAGGATTGAAATGCCTCAGAGCTTACTCCGGAGCTGTGAGAAGCAGAATCGAAACACGGCGGAGATGGTGTGACTTGTTCTGGAAGAAGCGGATATGGTGGTCGTCCAGATATCACGACGGTACGATCGGTTCGAGGACCCAAGCGGGGCTATCCATGCCTACGGATTAGCCAAGCAATTCATCCCTGATCTCCAGCTCGTCCTTGCCGTAGGCGGGGCGGCGGATGATCCGGAGGGGCGGCTCTGCGCATGCGTTATCTCTTTCATCATCCGGACAGGCTTGCTGAAATGGGCCTGAAGGCATGGGAGTTTGTGCGGGAGAATTTCCCCATCACCCGTAAACTGAGGGAGTGTCTCACCCTGATGGATGGACTGCTGCATCAGTAGGAGGAAGGATCGAATTTGAGAAGGCCGTTGATCATCACTCAAGGATCATCGACCCTCGGTCCTTGGGCATGTCCCTCTTGACCCATGACGCACACCTCATTACATGGAGTTCATAAGACATGGGCGATCTGGTCATTGTTTCAAATCGGGGGCCGTTCAGTTTTACTGAAAACTTGCTGGAGCACGTGGAGAAATGCCTGAGGAACGGCGAGCGGCCCATAAGCCCCAAATTCGGTGAAGGGGGTCTGGTTCAGGCCATGGCCGGGCTGCTCAAGCGCGGCAATTGGAAGACGACATGGATCGGCGCATCCATGGGTGACCGGGACATTGATGTGGCCCGAGGGCACTATCGCACCCTTTTCGAGGAGGTCGGGGAATCGGGGCTGACCCCTGAACACTTTCCCCACATTGAGATCGATACCGACAACCGGATGCACTTCCGTTTCCTGGATTACGACTTTTACATGCGGTTTGTCTTTTTCGACACCCAGCACATGTTCAGTTATTACAGCAAATTCGCCAACGGGTTTCTCTGGCCCCTCATGCATCTGACACGTTCCCCCCTCTTCTATAAAAAGACCGGGACCTTTCCAAGACCGCACTTCGAAAAAAACGACTTCGTGCAATACACGAGCAGCAGCGCCACCTTTGCCAATACGGTCATAGACGAGATCCGCAAGAACAACCTCTCTGAAGAGAAGGGCAGGGACGTGGTAATCTGGAACCAGGATTATCACCTCATGGAGATCTCAGAAATTTTCAAGACCCTGCTTCGGGAAGAAGGGCTGCCGGAAAATGTCCGGGATAATATCCATGTGGGTCAGTTCATGCATACCCCCTTTTTCAACATTCATGAAATACAGGGCCTGATCAGAGAGGATAAACGAAAACGGATCAAATCCGAGATATATGATCCCTTTCCCGAGAGCATCGAAAGTATCCTGCAGAGACTGACATGGGGGATGCTCAACAATGATTTCATCGGGTTCCATACAAAAGAATACTGCGACAGCTACCTGGCCGCACTGGAGGAGTGGTTTCCCATAGAGATCCGCGTGGCGGATCAGTGCTATGAGATCCTCCACCAGGACCGTGTGACGACCGTCGGTGCCTTTCCCATCGGGCTGGATGTGGACAAGATCCTTTCAGAAGTCGGAAAGGGCAGACAGCTCACACATCGGGTGGGACGGGAGAGCCTTCGGCGGCTCATGGATGATGAGAAGAAAAAGGGTAAGTTCCTTTTCGGGGGTCTGGAGCGATGTGATTACACGAAGGGACTTGTGGAAAGACTGGGCGTCTTTTTTTACGCAAGGCATCAACTCAGATCCATGAACCGAAATGCCAGGCTTTTCCAGGTGACCGCCCCAAGTCGATCCTCCAGCCCGGACTATCAGAATCTGAATGATGTGCTCAGGAAGGAAATCGACGAAGTGAACGCCCGACTTCCGGAAGAAGACAGGATCGTTCATCTGGACAAAGGGATCCCGGCTCCTCAAAACTACCGTTTTCTGAAGGAAGTGGACGTCATGCTGGTGACCCCTCTGGAGGACGGGATGAATCTGGTGGCATTTGAATATATCCTGTCTCAGAAGTACAAAGAAAAGAAGGGCCTCCTGGTCCTGAGCGCCAGCGGGGCCTCCCGGGTTCTGAAGCAAAAGGGATTCGGAGAGGAGGACGGCATCGTCTATATCAACCCCTTGAGACCGAAAGAGGCCGGCGGCAGGGTTGCAGATGCGTTGAAGAGGGACCGGCGGATCTCGGAACGTCTCGTGACGTATGTAGAAAAACAGAGACGGGTAGACGACTGGGCTGAACAAAATATCGATGCAATCATGAACAGCCGAAAGAACTCGTGATCTCTGAATAGTGATAAATCGGCCTCTAAAATGCCACTTGGCAGGCTTGACAAGGATGAGACGACAGCATGGACGAACTCGATCAGAAAAATGAATCACCAATCATACCTGTCCTTTTGGTCGAAGATGATGAAGACGATTACATCATTATCCGCGACCAGCTCGAAGAGATCGGAACCGCCCAATATAACCTGACCTGGGTCACGGCTTATGAGGATGCCCTCGGCGCGCTGGAAAGTGGTGCGCATTCCATCTGCCTCCTGGACTTTCTTCTTGACACCTACGAAGGTCTTGATCTTTTGAAAGAAGCAAAATCCAGAAAACTAGAAATCCCGATTATCTTTTTGACGGGACAGGGCCGTTATGAGATCGACATGGCGGCCATGATGGAGGGTGCGGCGGATTACCTTGTCAAGGATGAGATCACTCCTTCCATCCTTGAAAGGACCATCCGTTACGCCATTGAGAAGATGCGAGCTATGGATGCCCTGGCGCAGGCCCGCGACAGATTAGAGCAGCGGGTGGAAGCGCGTACGCGCCAATTGTGCGAGGCAAATGAGGCGTTGAGGATCAGTTCTGAGAAGATAAAGCGATTCGCGTACTCGGTCAGCCATGACCTGAAAAGCCCTGTGCTGGCGATTCATGGTTTAACAAGAAGACTGAAAGATCATTATGGAGATTACCTGAATGATCGTGGAAAGCGCTATTGTGAGCGGATTCTTCTGGCTTCGGAACAACTTGCAACGCTCGTGGAAATGATCAACCTTTATATCTCTAGTAAAGAAGTCCCGGCCACTTTGGAGGACCTGGGGCTTCGGGATGTCTGCAACATCGTACGCGATGAATTTTCACCTCAAATGGTCCTGCAGGGGGTTTCCTGGGAGAGTGTGGATGGCAACCCACGAATTACAGCCGACCGTTTGGGAGTCCTGCGGTGTCTCAGAAACCTGGTGGACAATGCACTGAAGTATGGCGGCGACGCGATGAGCAAAATCACCGTTTGCTACCATGAAACAGATGCGCACCATGTTCTTTCAGTCGCCGATGACGGTGCAGGCCTGAAGACAATGGATACGAACTACATTTTTGGTATGTTTGTCAGGGAAAGAAGGTCCGAACAGATCGACGGTGCTGGGCTGGGACTGGCCATTGTGAAGGAAATCGCCGAGCAGCACGGCGGAGATGTTTGGGCGGAGCCGGGCGAAAACGGGGGTATTGCGGTATATCTCTCCATCAGCAAAACCCTTTCGCCATAGTCGCTCATCAGGCTTTGCTTTGGGTAAGCAGATAAGAGGAGAGGATTCATGAAACAATGCCGAACCGTGCGCAGAGAGGCCCTCCCCAATCCGGTCGATGTGCGAATCGACCGGGAGATCGATTTCAACACCGCCAGGATGCTTGCCGACGATAAGGTCAAAGAGACGGCTGGAGACCCCATGCTGTTGGCATGGTACGATTCAAAATCGGGGCGATTTTCACCGAATGTGACCTGCTGCAGCGAAGAAAAGCCCGGCTGGATCGTCTATGCGGAATCCCGCGGAGGTGATATCAGCATCGACATCAATGATGAGACTTTCGTTTTTATCTACAGGGACATCTCGTAATGTCCATACCATTTCCTTTTGATGATGTCATCACTTAGTGCCTTAGAGGTCCTCTCCGTGTATTTGGAGAGCGTGCTTGAAAGCCGCGCGATAGGCGATGACCCTCCTGATGTACAGACGCGTTTCGGCAAAGGGCGGAATACCTTGGTACCGAATGACGGAGCCTGCACCGGCATGATAGGCCGCCAGTGCCTTCAGCGTGTCTCCCTTGAAACGGTTTCTTAGCCGCTTGAAGTATCGAATACCCGCCTCGATGTTCTCCTGCGGGTCGAAAACATTGGAAACTCCAAGTTCCAGGGCGGTTCGCGGCATCAACTGCATCAGACCCCCGGCGCCTTTGGTGGAAAGGGCCCTGGAGTCGAATCCGGATTCCGCCTTAATGATGGCCTTGATGAGGTCAGGATCCACACTGTGTTGTCTGCAGGCCTTCATGATGATGGCATGATAGAGTTTTTCATGGGGTCTGCCTGATGCAGCGGCTTGCGCAAAGGACGGGCACGCGCTACAAAGGATGCAGATCATGAGCAGAGTCCACTTCTTGCAGCAGGTCTTTTGGAAACATTGCATTCTCTCCTCCATTAACGAAAAAAATAAGGGATCGGGGAAAGGTTTTCCATGGGGTGAATCCTGTAAAGGAATACAGGATCGCCCGCATTGCCTGTTCAACGCCACCCATTTAGGATCAGAATTAAAAAAAGGTGCCTGCCTTTCGAATTTTTCAAAGGGCTAAAGTGTTACAAAAAAGGAGAAGATCGGAGGAGGGGTGGTGCGGAGAAAAGAAAGGCGCATCAATCATAGGTTATAGAAATAATAGAAGAAAGGACGGAATGCCATGTTAGACAGTGTGAATGATTTCAAGGGGTGCAAGGTTGGGAACCGAGACGAAGAACTTGGTCGGTGCAAGGATCTGTGGCTCGACGTCCAGCTCTGGATCGTGCCCTATCTGGTGATCGAGATGAAAAACCTGCTCGGCAGGCGGCAGGTAGCCGTCCCCTTTGTCTTCTCAGGACGACCGGAGCCCGAGACCCGTCGAATCCCTGTCAGTTTGGACAGGGCAAAGATTGAAGAGGCACCCTACTTTGACCTTGAAAAGGGTGTCATAGAAGAGGATGAGATCGCATTGCTGAAATACTATGGTCTCGACCCCTATTGGACCGAGACGGAACAGGGGCCGGAACCAAAGAAAATACCATTAATCAGCCCCCGTTACCCGGGCGGTGAGGTCATCGGTTTTTCAGTTCAGGGACTGGATCGGGAAATCGGTCGTGTGGCCGATTTCCTTATGGAGAGGGGCACCGGTCACATTCGGTATGTGATCGTGGATGCCGGGAACTGGTTCAGGGGTCGTCAGGTGTGTCTTGCCATGAACGACTGCCTGCGCGGAATCGACACCGAAGCAAAAAGACTGACACTCGATATTTCTTCACAACATATAGAGAAGGCGCCCGAGTACAATCCGGTGGCAAGGATAAGCCGCGAGTACCAACTTGTACTTCACGACTATTATGGATGGCCCAAGTACTGGGAAGAAGACGGGCTCAAGAACACGTTCACGCGGCAGGAGAGTCCCCTAAACGCCGAGAGCTGATCACACATTCCCTGTGCCGCGCGGAGCGACGCAAGCGGTCTCCTATGGAGAAGCCGGGGGTGACGAACAAAATCCGCGTCTCATCAGAGATCGGTCCATGGGCCCGGATCCCTGCCCGGGATAGTCTTCACTTCCTCCAAGATTCGAACCCTTTTTTCCAGGTCTTCGATCCTGATTTTTAATGTCTCGATTTCCTTCCGGCTTCCGATGTCCAGACCGTCTCTGCCCTTGCGGATGACTTCCTTCAGGCGGCGTTCCATATCGGCCCACTCGCGATCCCCGGTCTCAGCCAGTTCTTTTGAGAGACGTCTTGCATCGGCTTTGCTGATTTTGGCCTCTTCCACCATTTTGCGAATCGTTTTTTCCAATCTCTCCCTTGTTAGGAAAACGGCTCCAATGCCGCTTGTGATCTTTTTCTTTATCTCCTCTTTCATGTCATTCCCTGTGCTGTGTTCTTGTTGGCGAATTCATGGGATTTTTCACGCATGGGCTCAGATTCCCTACTACTTCATGCCGTCCTGCTCGAGAACGGATCTGATGGTTGAGATGATCTCCTCGTATGAAGCCTGTTCCTTGGAGAGGAATCGCTCGGCCCCGATACGTGTGGCCGCCTCCCTGTATTCCTGTGAATCATGCCCTGTGATAAAAATGATTCGAATCCCGGGCCGTTCGGCCTTGATCCTTTCCGTGACGCGCAATCCGCTCTCTCCCTGGAGGCGGATATCCATGAGGATGGCATCCGGTTCCTCCTCACGGATCATTTGCAAGGCTTCGAATCCGCTAGCCGCTTCCCGGACTCGAGAAAGCGATAGATTGCCTTCGATAATGCGCTTCAAGGTTTGTCGAAATATCTTGTTGTCATCCACGATCAACAGATTGTGCATAACGCAGCCTCCTGCAGGTGCGGGCCGCCCGCATGAACCCCGACGGCCCTAGGCACCGGCTCTACCGCGCCGGAAATTTCTTTCATTTACAACAACTGTACCTGCTCCTGGGAACATGGTATATAGGTAATAGATAGTATTTGGCTCTCCAAAATACATTACACGAAAAACAAAACGGCTTTGAGCACCGATCTTCGAGGATGCAAGCCTTTTCTTCGGGTGCCGGAAGAGGGCGGCACGGGAGGTGAAAAATGCGGAAACCAACACGAGTCGTCATTGCAGAAGATCATGCGATCCTGAGGCGGGGGCTTCAAGCCATGCTTAACGCCGAGAATGAACTGAGTGTAGTGGGGGAGGCGGAGGATGGACTGGGGGCCATCCGGCTGATCAAACAGACGGAACCGGATCTGGCTATACTCGATCTGAGCATGCCCAAGATGAACGGGATCTCCGTCATCCAGGAGGTAAAAAAGACCTGTGCAAATACAAAAATCCTCGCCCTGACCATGCACCGGGAGGAGGATTACATCCTTGAGGCCTTCCGTTCCGGTGCGAACGGATATTGCCTCAAATCCTCGGATCTGGACGAACTGCTGATGGCTATCAAGGCGGTTCTTTCGGGTAAGATATACGTGAGTCCCGAGATATCCGGGAAGATCTTGGAGGGGTATCTCGAAAGCCAGCGAACCATTCGGTCGAAATCATCGTGGGAAACCTTGACCCAGCGGGAGAAAGAAGTGCTGAAGATGGTGGGAGAAGGATACCAGAACAAGGAAATCGCAGATTACCTCTGCATCAGCGCCAAGACCGTGGAAAAACACCGGGCAAATCTCATGCAGAAACTGGATGTGCACACCGCCTCGGCCCTCACGGCCTATGCCATCGAAAAGGGGCTGGTGACAAAGTAGTTATTCGGCAGGGACGCGGCGTCGGGGGAAGGGAAGAGAAATCGTATCGGGACGACAACAAAGAGGGAAATGTTCCACAAGAGCCCCTCTGACCGTGAACCAGTGCCCATCCGGAAATGAGCAGTCCCGGATTCGGATTAACAGCCCTCAGCGATCATTTATCAGAAAAAAATATGCAAAAACAGGGCATTAGGCTGATCGCTGAATGCCGATAGCAGACCGCTCCATCCGGAAATCATCTATTTCTGGATGGAAACGAACTACTCACCTGGGAGGGGCCAGGTCGCCCGCACGGTGGTCCCCCTGCCTCTCTGGGAGTCGATCTCCAGGATGCCGCCGGTCAATTCCGCTCGTTCCTCCATGGTGGAGAGACCCAGGCCCGATCCAGACCCTTCACCCGGGGACTCACAATGCATGATCTCGAAGCCCTGACCGTCGTCCCGGATCATGAGTTCCAGTTTGTTGTTGAGTTTTGTCAAAGAAAACTCAAGGCAGCTGGCACGGCTATGTTTTACGGTGTTGTTCAGGGCCTCCTGAAGTATTCTGAACAGGGCTATTTTGAGCCCTTCCGGGATGTCCTTCTCCTCCAGATCAATATTGGTTTCTATCCGGATGTGGGAATAGACATGTCCCGCCTTGCGGCAGGCCCCTTGGACAGCGGCGATAAGGCCGAAGTCGTCCAGGATGGAAGGCCGCAGGTCTGACTGAATGCGCCGGGTCTCCTCGATGGTTTCCTTGACAATGTCAATGATTTCTCTGAAGGAGATGCCATCATCGGACGGATCAAGGTCGTTTTCCATACGGAAGCACCGATCTTCCAGGGCGTACTTGATGGCTGTGAGATTCGAACCGATACTGTCATGGAGTTCCCTGGCGATTGCCTTTCGCTCCTTTTCCTGCGCATCTACGAGTTTGCGGGAGAGATATTTCAGATGGCTTTCGGATACCTTCAAGGCCTTAAGGTTTCTTGCCCTTTCTATGGCGTACCGCACGGCCCTTTCCAGAAGAACGGGTGTGAGGTAACCTTTGTCCAGGTAATCCGCCGCGCCTTGCTGCATGGCCATCATATCGACTTCATGGTCCCCCTGTCCGGTCAGTATGATGACGGGGGCCTCATAGCCTGCTTCCTGAAGCCCACGAAGGATTTGAATGCCGCTTTGTCCCCCCAGACGGTAATCCAGCAAGCAGACATCGGACTCCGGAACGTGAAGGTTGTGCAGGGTGTCTTCAAAACAGGTGACCCACTGCAACTGATATTTTCCTCCCGAAATATCCCGGAGCATATCCCTTACGAGTATGTAATCGTCCTCGTCGTCTTCAATCAAGAGGACCCGAATGACTGGATTTTCATCCATTCCGGCATGTCCTGTTAGAAGTTAAAGCGGAACGTCGACGCATGAAACCCTCACACCGAAGGGTTAGGTTTAGCAAAAAGTGTTACAATAAAAGTGGAACCTTCCCCCTCTCTGCTCTCGGCCTGGAGGACGCCACCATGGCGTTCCACGATTTTCCGGCAAATGGCCAGCCCCATGCCTACCCCGTCGTATTTGCCCCGTCCGTGAAGCCGCTGAAAAGGCTTAAAGATCTTGGCGAGATGCCTGAGGTCGAATCCGATCCCGTTGTCCGCGACCCGGATTTCATAACCGCCGTTCCTGTAGGCCTTTCCCTTCCCGCGTCTTCCTCTGGCTTCTAGCGCCCGCGCAGTGACCAGCGCTCTCGGGGCTTCGCCCGGCCGGTGAAACTTGAGTGCATTGCCCACCAGGTTTTGCATCAACTGGACCATCTGGTGATAGTCTGCCTGCACCGTTGGAAGATTCTCTGTTTCGACTGTGCCGCCGGTCGACAGGGTCCGGAACTCCAGGTTGGATAGAACCTCCTTGAGGACCAGGTTCATATCCACTGTTTCGAAGGGCCTGGTGCGGGTAGAGATGCGGGAATATTCGAGAAGGGCTCGGATGAGGTTGCGCATGCGGGCGGAGGCGCTGATCATGCGTTCCAGGTAGTCTGTGCCCTGCTCATCCAGGACGTCCATGTACCGATCCCGAATCCTGTCTCCGAACATCTGGATTTTTCGAAGGGGTTCCTGGAGGTCATGGGAGGCCACGAAAGCGAACTCCTCCAGTTCTTTGTTGCTTTTTTCCAGGGCCTGCAAATATGATTTGCTCTTTGCCTCCTGCCGTTTTGATTCGGTAATATCTCTGACAAAGGCCCACATCTCTTTTGACTCTTCTTCTTCGCCCAAAGACAGATACACCCTGAGCTCCACAGGTACCGGGGAGCCGTCTTTTCGGCAATATTCCTTTTCATACAGAGGCGTGTGTCCCTCTTTCCGGAGGGTTTCCATCATGCCGGCCTCCAGGTCGTTATAGGACTCGGGGGTGATCTCCTGAACCGTCATCAGGCGAAGTTCCTTCTCGGTGTATCCCACCATATCTTCGAAGGCCGGGTTGACCTCGATAAACCGATTTTCCATGTCGACCCTGGCAAAACCGTCCATGCTTTTTCTCAGGGTCTCCCCGTATATCTTACGGGCCTGTCGAAGGGCTTTCTCGGTCCGCCTGCTTTGGGTCACATCCACCAGTCCGAGGACAAGGCCTGTTACTGCCCCCGCTTCGTTCTTCACGGGCTGAAGGCTCCAGTCCCAATAGGTCAGTCCACGATCGGGACTGTTTATGTATTCGAAGGGTCTTCCGAAAACAACATAGGGTTCTGCGGTCTCTACGACGTGGCGGAAGAGGGCCTGGTTTTCTTCGTGGGGATAAAGGTCGAAGTGATTCTTGCCCTCAAAGAAGGCCGGTGTCTGGCTCACCGCCTCGGCATAGGCCCTGTTGACCATGACAAAATTGAAATCCCTGTCCATGTAGGCGAGCAAGAAGTGCGTACTGGCGAAAATGCTCTCCAGCAGAGTTAGGCTCTCTTGAAGCATTCTGGTGGTGCCCTTGTGGCTGGTGATCTCCTCGTTCAGGTGACGGCAGGTTTTCAGAAGCTCAGAGGTCCGTTCTGTAACCTTGGACTCCAGTGCCTGGTGGGATTTCTCAAGGGAAGCCCGGGCTGCCTCCAAGGCTTCGGTCTGGCGGCGGAGCCTTTCCTCGGCCTGTATTTGCCGGGTCATATCGCGGGTGATGCCCAGGACCGTTTGTATGCGGCCTTCCCGGTCTTTCTCAGGCACGATGCGCGCCTGAAAGTGATATTTGCCTTTGGGCCCGGTATACGTGAACTGAATCTCCTTCGGTTGTCCGGTCTCAAAAACTTGCCGGAAGGCATCGTCCCAGAGTTGGCAGAGCTCTTCCGGCATACCCAGTTCCCGGTTCGTGCGGCCAAGGTAGTCTGCCTGATCCAGGCCCGTGATCTCCTGAATCCTCTGATTGACGAAGACGTGACGGAGCCGGCGATCCACTCGGAAGATCAGGTCCGGGGCATTGTCTGCCAGGGACCTGAAATCCTCCGGAACACACACTTTATCGCAGGACTGATCTTTCTTGTTTACGTCTGCTTTGGCCATAGATCATAATAATGATGAGATTTCGCCCTGATTGAGTTCAGGTCGGCGATGATGCTACATGTGTTGTTTTTTGTGCGACATGATGCCGGCTTGGGGTGTCCCAGGCACCCGGAGGCCCTATTCAATAGTCACACATTAAATTATAGTCCGATATTTCCGCACAAATCAAGTTTTAAGGATTACAGAATCCAACGTTTCACGAGGACGTCTTCGCTCAAATCGGATGTGTTTCATGCAGCTTTTGGGGTGCCTATGCGAAGCTCAGGTGACGAAAAAGCGCAATGATCGATGAGTCATCAGATCCTGGATCCGTTTGGCAATTCTACCGTGTTGAACCAATAATCCATAAGATGTCTCATGGCCATGACAAGGGAATCATAGTCGGAGGGTTTGTGTAGAAACGAGTTGGCCCCGGCCCGATAACACCCATTGATGTCCTCTTCATTGCAGGAGGTGGTGAATATCACGACGGGGACATTCTTGGTATGCTCGCAGGACCTGATCTCGGACAGGGCCTGATGTCCATCCATTCGGGGCATATTGAGGTCGAGCAGGATCAGGTCCGGCGTGGGATTCTCCTGCCGGTCCGCATAATTTCCTCTATTTAGCAGATAATCAAGCATCTCTGACCCATCGGAGACCAGGCGTAGGATATACTCGCTCCCGGCCTCTCCCAGTGCATCACGGGTCAGATAGTAATCGTCAGGGTCGTCGTCGACCATAAGGATGTGGCCAAAGGGTTTCATTTTCATTTCCTCCCCTTAGAGGTGCTCCGCAGGATCAAAAGTGATGCTGTCAGTTTTTTTACATGGACAATGCATGCCTGCCCACCGGTGGCACCATCTCTCGAGGCGTTTTTCCCTGATCATTCGACATTACTCGTCCCTTATCGTACTTTTCAGATTGCAGGATCCAGTCCATTGCATTTATCCCCGATCAGGGTCGGAAGCATGCTCGTCCCGAATATTGATCTCAAGTTTTTCCTGAAGACGGCAGCACCAAAGGGATAGACTGTGCACAGGCCGCTTGTGTGGATAAAAATCTTCCCGGGAGCACGGTTGTTTTCCTTGACCCTGTTGAGCAATTCCCAGGCCGAGGTCCCATCAAAGTCCCCGGAAAGTTCCAGGTGAACGCTGTCGCCTTTTTTGTTGATCATGATATTGAAATTGCGTGCCATATTGAGCCCCCTGATCTCATGATTCGTGACCCCCTCCCGCACAATCTTGCCTCCATGATCTACACCGGTGAAGCGGAAGTTTCTATTTCTATTCAGAATCCGAATCCCAGCATCAATTGTTCGAGAGGCCGGCGGAGATTTGCGTACTCCTGTTCCTCTCCGCGTTTCTCATCCGTATTGCCATTCAGATAATTGTGGACCCTTTTTTTGAGGTCGCCAACCTTGGATACCCCAAGCACAGCATAATCCGTATGCCGCCCGCAGGGCTGCTGTTCCAGGTCAGCTTTCAGTGAGAACACCGGTATGCCCTTGTCTCTTATCTCCTCAATTATCTTGACGAGCGGCCCTTCCGGAAGACCGGGGACCAGCCCTATGATCACCAGATCGGGACTTTCCCCTGCAATGATTTCCAGGATCCGGGGTGAGCCCTCTAAAATAAGCACATGGTACCCCTCTTCGTTCAGTTCGTCGGTCAGGAGCAACTGCATGGCGCTGTCCAGTTCCAAAAGAAGAATCCTATACATGTTGCTCCTCTGTGAAATTGCAGTGATTATGAACCTCTTCTGCCCGACATCCTGATAACGGACAGGGCTTTTCCAACCATATCGGATGGTCATTGACGGGAATGAACGGCGATGACCTCATTGATTTTTTCAAGGAGTCTGTCTACGTAAATATCCTTGAGTAAATATCCTTGTGTTTTGGTCAACCGTGGATCGCCTTTGAAATCTTCGTAGGAGGTGAGAATGATAATCGGCGGAGGCTCGGCCATGGCATGGATATCCATGATGACACCGAAGCCATCTAGACCCCGGATGAGGATATCGAGAAGGACAATTTCAGGGCGGATTTCTTTAATTGTCTCGCAGGCCAGTTCGGGATCTTCCAAAACGGTCATCCGGTGCCCTGCGTCAACCATTTCCATGGCCAACATGTCATCGTAGTATGGCTGATCATCGATGAGCAGGATATCCGACATCTCGTTTAACCTCTATGTACAGCGGGGGATAGTATGTGTTCATGAGAATAATTCTAGAGTAAGAGGAGGTCCGCGGGTATCGGGAAAATCCTGTCTTTGGGGTCAGGAATTTACCTAAATCTGAAACAGGGCGGGGCGCTGGGCGGACAGACCCGGGTAGGATGGGAGGTGGGCTTTGAACATCATAGGGGTGGCCCAAAAAGTTGCAGCGTGCATTTCATAGCAGTTCCCATCCAGAAATAGATGATTTCTGGATGGAGCGATCTGCTATCGGCATTCAGCGTTCAGCCTAATGCCTTGTTTTTGCATAGCATTTGCTGATAGCTGATCGCTGAGGGCTGTTAGCGCGAATCCGGGAATGCTCATTT
>JBMNCO010000079.1:0-55903 GCA_049366815.1 Desulfatiglandales bacterium
CAGCATAGCAAAAGTCGCAGGAAAAGTACATTTTATTTACGGATAAGCACTAAGTCAATATTGACATATAACGATATTGATATATAAAGATGTGTGATCCTGTCAAGAAGGTTTTCAAAAAGACATAATCCTTTCTGTCTTAAACCCAGTCTGGGGGCGGAATTCCTGGACACCCCGGCCTTGACGGTTAAGGCGAGGTATTGGTGAAACGGCACGGCCCGTTTGAAGGAATGTGGGTGTTTCATCTCGAAATCAAGATAGGCGCGGCAAAAGGTTTATGGAAAAACTGATCGGTTTTTGCAATAGGATTACACCGGCGAACTGGAATGTCACTTCAGATCCTTTGGGGCTTGTCTTCCGTGGACCCGGAACATTGAATGTCTTTATTCGGGTCCTGGACCATTTCATAGACGGCTGGTTTTATGCGTATAAAAAGGGTGCCATGATCTTCCACCCGGTCTCAAATTATGAGGATCAGCATAGGGACGCCCGACGATCGCTTCAAAAATTCGGAGATCATCTGGTGGCTGAGAGCGAGATATGGGTCTACCCGGATGGGTGCCGGTTTTTTGGAGACGATCTGTATGCCGCAACGGTTCACGAACTCGCCCATGTAGCGGTGGATAGGTGGTTGGCCTTCAGGGATAAGGCCTACAGGGCTCAAGGACGCGTTGAGGGTTATCACTTAGACGTCCATCACGGAGAGGCATTCTGCAGGGCCTTTGAGATCCTTATCCAACGTGTGGACCGCCTCAATGAAACGGCCGAAAAGGTCAACAGGTACCTGAAGTCAGAACTGGAAAACTATCGCCTCGATCTTGACAACGGCTTTGCGCTTCAATGAAAAAACGGAATAGAAAAATTTCGGGTGAGAATTATTCCTCCTGGTCGGCGTCCTTCGCTATTAGAAAAACAGGCCTCTCAATTAGGCAATTTTGGTTTAAAGGTTTGACATTCTGGTAATGATTGGTAGTATAGGATATTACAAAGTAATAAATCACCTTAAGTGAGGGGGCGAGCATGAAGAAAAAGCAGGATATCATCACCTTCAAGGTAGACGAAGATCTGGGAGAGACCATCAGGGATATCCCCAATCGTTCAGAGTTTATTAGAAAGGCCATTATCGCTGCATTGGGAAGCGTCTGCCCGCTTTGCGAGGGGAGAGGCATGCTTACGCCCAAACAGAAACAACATTGGGAGGACTTTGCGCTTCATCACGCCATAGAACGTTGCCAAGACTGTGATGAACGGGTATTGGTCTGCGAGAGCAATCCTTCCGCGGTCAGGGGGTCGTTGTAATATGTATGGATTGCAACCAATGGAGCCGAGACTGAAGGTCAAAAAAATAGAAAAGGTTTTCATCCTGCTGACCGTGTTTTTCGGCCTTTCCGCATTGAACGCATCGGTGTCGGCCGGTTCAGAAAAAATCAAGGCCTTTGTGAGCATCCTGCCCCAGGCCTATTTCGTGGAACGCGTTGGAGGAGCCCTGGTGGATGTCGAGGTGCTCGTGGGCCCGGGAAAGTCTCCCGCCACCTATGAACCGACCCCGAGACAGATGGCCAGGCTGGGAAGGGCCGGGGTCTACTTCCGTATCGGCACCCCCTTTGAGAAGGGGTTTATCGATAAGGTTTCGCGGACCCACAAGGGGCTCGCAATCGTGGATACCCGGAAGGGTGTCGCGCTCCGCTATTTTGCGCGATCGCGAGGAGGCCAGGTGCCGGATCCCCATATCTGGCTCGATCCGAAACGGGTGAAGGTGCAGGCCGCTACGATCACCGAGACATTGTGCAGTCTGGCCCCCCGGTCTGCGGCTGTGTTTGAAGAGAACCTTGCGGCCTTTCAGGCCGATCTGGACAGGTTGGATGAAAAGATTTCCCAAACCCTTTCTTCCCTGCGGGGAAGCCGGTTCTATGTCTTTCACCCCTCCTTCGGCTACTTCGGCGAATCCTATGGGCTTGAACAGGTGGCTGTGGAAATAGAAGGCAAAGAGCCGAGTCCGAAACAGCTCTCAGATCTGATCGATCAGGCCGGAAAAGACGGTGTGAAAGTAATCTTCGTCCAGCCGCAGTTTGCAAGGCGCAATGCAGAGGCCGTTGCGACGGCCATCGGCGGGGCTGTAGTGCCCATTGATCCCCTTCCCAGGGATTATCTGAAGAGTCTTGAGGAAATGGCCGAGAACCTCAAGACGGCCCTTACGGCGACCGAAAAACCATCATGAAGATCGGCGCCGGAGGGCGGTCGAAGCATAGAGGAAAATGAAAAACGAACCTGTCATTCAACTTAAACATGTATCCTTTGGCTACAATGGGTACAGAGTGCTCGAAGATGTCAGTCTTACCATATATGAACGGGATTTCCTTTGTATCGTCGGGCCGAACGCGGGTGGCAAGACCACTCTGCTCAAGCTCATTCTGGGTCTTCTCAAGCCCGGCAGTGGAACGGTCCGTGTCTTTGGCCAGTCGCCTGTCAAGACCAGATCCCGCATGGGTTACATGCCCCAGCACGCCTCGCTGGATCCGCTCTTTCCGGTGAGTGTCATGGACGTCGTCCTGATGGGAAAGCTGGGCAACGGGAACAAATTCGGCCTCTTTCGTAAAAGCGATCGAGAGGCGGCCATGGAGGCCCTTGCAAGGGTGGAACTCTGTGACATTCGCAAACGGGCCTTTTCAGACCTTTCGGGCGGACAACGACAGCGGGTCCTCATCGCACGGGCCCTTGTGTCGGACCCCGAAATACTCCTCCTGGATGAACCCACCGCCAATGTGGATGCCGCCGTAGAGACCGGGTTCTATGAACTCCTGAGCCAGCTCAACGAGAAGATGACCGTCGCCTTGGTCACCCACGACCTCGGCTTTGTATCCCACTATGTTAAGGGTGTGGCCTGTGTGAACCGGCGCGTGGTGGTCCATCCCACGAGTGAAATCACCGGTGAAATGATACAGGAGATGTACGGTTGCGACATGCACATGGTCAGACACGATACGCTTATCCAGGGGGAGCACACGCATGAGTGAGTTCCTCATTGATCTGCAGCAACATACCTTTCTCCAGTATGCCCTGCTTACCGGTGTGCTCGCGAGCATCGCCTGCGGCATTATCGGAAGTTATGTGGTGACGAGAAGAATCACTTATATCGCCGGGGCCATCGCTCACAGCGTCCTGGGCGGCATGGGGGCCGCGAGATACCTGCAGACCGTCTACCGGTGGGACTGGTGCCATCCCCTTTACGGCGCCGTGGCGGCCGCGCTTTTGTCGGCCGTGATCATAGGCCTTGTCAGCCTGGGAGCGAGGCAAAGGGAAGACACGGTCATCGGTGCCGTGTGGGCCATCGGCATGGCCCTGGGAATCCTGTTCATTTTCAAGACACCCGGGTACAACGAGGATCTCATGAGTTACCTCTTCGGCAATATCCTGATGGTCTCGGCGGAAGACCTGCTGTTGATCGCCGGCCTGGATGTGCTGATCGTGTTGGTTGGGCTCCTCTTTTACAACCAGTTGCTGGCGGTCTGCTTTGACGAGGAGTTCGCCCGTATTCGTGGTATTCACGTAGAATTCTACTACCTCTTGCTCCTCTGTCTGACGGCCCTTACAGTGGTCCTTCTGGTGACGGTGGTCGGCATCGTCATGGTCATCGCCCTCCTCACCCTCCCTGTGGCCGTGGCGGGTCATTTTTCCGGGCGACTGTGGCAGATGATGGCCCTCTCCATAATCCTCACGGCGGTCTTTACGACCCTGGGTTTGACCCTCAGTTACGGCCCCGATCTGCCGGCAGGGGCCACGACCATTGTCCTGGCCGGGGCGGTCTACCTGGCGGTGGTCCTCGGGGCGCGATTTGTGAAGTGGCGGCGATCATGAAAACGAGCAATCGTCGCCCGGCCCGCAGATAGCAGAGGAGAAAAGATGACGGCACCCTATATCTTCGCGACCTTCAACACCAACTCCATCCGGGCCCGGATGCCCATCATTCTGGAGTGGCTTGAGACCCAAGGCCCGGATGTCCTCTGCCTCCAGGAGACCAAGGTCCAGGACGAGGATTTCCCTGTAAAGGAATTCGAGGCCCTGGGCTACCGGGCGGCCTTCAGAGGACAAAAATCTTACAACGGAG
Organism: Desulfatiglandales bacterium; assembly: GCA_049366815.1. Taxonomy (GTDB): domain Bacteria; phylum Desulfobacterota; class DSM-4660; order Desulfatiglandales; family HGW-15; genus CAYNYM01. The sequence goes on from JBMNCO010000079.1 coordinate 4,106, forward strand.
TGGCCCTCGTCAGCAGGCATCCCCTCGAGAATGTCCGAAAAGACCTTTATAAAGGCGGGGATGGTCAGGCCCGTTTTATCAGCGCCCTTATCCAGGATATCCCTGTGGTCAATGTCTATGTGCCCCAGGGATATGCGGTTGGAACCGATAAGTTCGAATACAAACTCGGCTGGCTGAAGGACCTCCTGACCCATATCGAGACGAACTATGACCCTGCCGGTCCGCTCCTGGTGGCCGGGGACTTCAATGTCGCCCTGGAGCCGATCGACGTCTTTGATCCTGAAAAATTCAAGGGAGAGGTCTGTTTCCACCCGGAGGAGCAGGCTATCCTAGGGAAAATACTGGATTGGGGGCTTGTGGATGTCTTCCGGATGCATGAACCGGGCGGGGATCACTACACATTCTGGGACTACCGCATTCCCAATGCCTTGAAACGCAAAATGGGCTGGCGTATCGATTATGTCCTGGCCTCGAGTACACTGGCAAAAAGATCACGAAAAATCTGGATCGATATTGAGTCCCGACTCAAGCAGAAGCCCTCAGACCATACCTTTCTGGTGGCTGAATTCGATTGATGGTCACATTCAGGCTCCGGAGTCCGAAGGGGCTTGTGGGCACACGCGGCCGAATCCAATAATTGACAAATCACAGAGAGTCCCTTAGTATCCATATCCTACGGATCACGTCAGTCTTTGATGTTTATTTCAGGGTGAATGACAGATGACTGCTACAGAGAGCAACAGTCAGGACATTCGTATCGTCCGGTTCAGAAAAGGGGAGCAGATTATCAGGCAGGGGGATCCCGGATACGCCATCTTCAAAGTTGTCAATGGAAAGGTCGGGATCTACAGAGAGATTGAGGGCATGGAGGTCCCGCTTGCCTCCCTTGGACCCGGTGAAGTCCTCGGGGAAATGATTTTCCTGAATCAATCCGTCGAGGTCCATTATGCCTCTGCAAAGGCCATGGAAGACTCTGAACTTGAGGTATGGGATCCCGGTGCCCTGTCAATGGAGTATGATCAGATGTCCCCCGTCCTCAAATTCGTCGTTGACCAGTCCTTGACTCGCCTTGTGCGGATGAACAAGATCGTTGAACAAATGGGTGTCAGGGAAATGGTGCATAAAGGGAAGCAGCAGGACCAGGACCCGAGGAAATCTCGACGGACCTATTACAGAAAGAAGGTGCAGCTTCCTTGTGAATACTTGCCTGTCAGACCGCCCAAAGGTCTTCAAGTGTCCCTGAAGGGATATGTCAGGGATTTGAGCATGACGGGTTTGGGTTTGGACTTGGCCCGAAAAAATCTTTCATTGCTCCCCCACGATGTGGGCGACCATCTCCGAGTGAGCACGGACTTGCCCAACGGCAAGAGACTGGAAGTGACGGGAAGAATTATTTTTGTCTATGAGACGAGAGGCAAGGTAAGATTGGGCCTGTCATTCGATGAACTGGACGACTACGGGTCAGAGGCGAGGAAAACACTCGGGTTTTTCCTCCTGCCTTCCTGAGGAGTTCTGTATGACCATCAATTCTGCGATATATGGTTATATGACCCAAGAAGTTGACTATCCGGACGGTGCGGTGATCGTCGAGGAGGGAAGCCGAGGTGATTGGGTCTATGTCATCATTAAGGGTCGCGCCGCTGTGAGAAAAAGGACCGCCAAAGGACTGGTGACCATTGCCGGTCTTTCAGAGGGTGACATCATCGGTGAGATGGCCTTCCTTGAGGGTGGGAAGGCACCGCGAAGCGCGTCGGTGATTGCGGCCGACGGTCCTGTTCGCGTGGGCGTCCTTGACAATGAACGACTTGTAAAGGATTACGACGCCATATCTCCACAGCTCAGGACACTGATCAAATCGCTGATCTATAAGATGAGAGACACGACCGCCAAGGTATGTGCCATTGTGGTGGCATCAGCTTGATCAGTGGCTTTCGGCACAGCACCCCCTTCCTCCCTGATCATCTGCTCGGCTGATCGGCCTGCGCCATGCCGACGGAACGTCCTCCATTCCTGTGATCTTTTTGTTGCGAGGGCCTACAGGCCGTTGGACGGACAAAGCTGGAAGACGGGGCAGTGGATATGGTCCGGCTTCCGGGCCTTGCATATCTCCCGTCCATGGTAGATGAGAATATCGGAGATCCGGCGCCACCTGTCCTTGGGAAAAAGGTTTGCAATGTCAGCTTCGATCTTGTCCGGGTCCTTGTTGTCTGTGAGTCCCAATCGCAGGGCCAGACGCTTTACGTGGGTGTCCACCACCACCCCCGGAACATTGAATGCCGCCCCCAGGACACAGTTGGCTGTCTTTCTTCCGACCCCTGGAAGCTTCACCATCTCTTCCATGGTGGAGGGGACCCTGCCCCCGCAATGATCCACCAAAGCCTGACAGCATCCCTTTAGAGACTTGGCCTTATTGCGGAAAAAACCCGTGGGACGGATGTCCCCCTCCAGTTGAGCAATGGGAGCCGCGATGTAGTCTTCGGGCCTTTTGTATTTTTCAAACAGGCCCTTGGTGACTTCATTGACCTGCCTGTCCGTACACTGAGCCGAGAGGATCGTAGCGATCAGGAGCTGGAAAGGCGTCCGGTATTTCAGGGCCGTTTTCTCATGGGTATAGATCGGATCCAGGATCTCGAAGATGGCATTGGCCCTTTCTTTCTTCTTTTTCAGGCTCTCCATGACCCTCCTTTTTTGTGGTTGAAGCTTCTGAAGGTCTCCTCAGGGCCGTCGCGGCGCATGCGGACACCAATATAATGGAGGTGCTCTAAAATGGCAATAGGATCCCAAGGAAACAAATGAGCGGTACTGAACAAGGCGCCGGCCCTGCTTGGAGCGGCAGATGCGGAACCTCCCTGGAGGCTGCGCCGGGGGATGACAAAGGGTGTGAACCATGGAGGAGCGAAGAAGACCATGCACAGCAAAGGGTTCCGCCTGTTCATAACCATGATGCTACCCCTTATCTTTTTTTTCAGGCCTTGCGTGGCGGAGGGACGACAGGGTGGTTTTTTTCGACCGCCTCATGAAAGGCCGTGAAATCACCGTGGGGTACATCCTGCGTAGCGAGCTGAACGGGATATTCCACCTCCCCCCGCGCGCGGCTCTACGGTATGTAGCAGATCACCAGGCTCATCAACGCGCTTCTCAGCTGACCACCCAGACCGCCTCGCTTTTGGAAGCCTGAATCACCTTGTTGCTCACCCGTCCCATGAGGAATTCTTTTGTGGCGGACAACCCCCTCCTCCCGAGAACAATGGTGCCGATGCAGCCTGAACGAGCTTCATGCACAATCGCCGCCGCCCGGCTGGTCGCACCGGCAATTATCTTTGTCCTGATACGCGCGCCTTCAAGCCCGGCTTTGGTCAGGCGGTTTCGGGCCTCATTGAATACAGGTTCGATCCCATGCTTGGTCAGTTCGAGCCATATTTTCTCGATGTCCTGGTCGAGTGCGAAATCATCCCGTTGTTGAAGAATATTAAAGCCCCTGATGACGTGCAGCAAGGTGACCTCTCGCTGAACCTCGGCCGTCATCTTGGCCACATAGTCCACGGCCCTCAGGGCGCCTTCAGATTCGTTGACGGCCAGGAGAATCTTTTCGGTTTCCGGCCGACCGCCAACCACGCAGAGGGAAAGGTGGGTGAGGGCTGAAAGGAGTTTGCTGGCGACGCTGCCGATGATCAGATCTTTAAATTTGCTCAGGCCGAAGCGGCCGATCACGACGCCGTCATATCCCTTGGCCGCCTCCGCTATGATTTCCTTTGCCGTGCCCCTGAGTATCTCACGAATCTCAACGGTGATTGCCTCTTGGGGGATCCCCTGCTCCGTCAGAATCCTGTGGGCCTCACCCATGAAGTTCTCGATCGAGTCCCGTATTGTTCTCTCCCATGCACGAATTTCAATGACAGACTTCTGGAACTGGGGTTGTTTCCCCAAATCATAGAAAAATTCAGGCACCTTGTTTAAGACGTTAAACAGCCGTATCTCGATTTTTTGGGGTGGAAAGCACCTGCTCACATAGTGCACGGCCTCGAGCGACTGTTGGGAGCCGTCCACGGCCAGTAAAATTCTTCTTCGATTCGTTGTCATGATGACCTCCTTTCCCGGCCGGTTCATTCCGGAAGTTAGGAGAGAGAGAAATCAGACTCAAGGGGACCTGTCGGGCATGGGAGTTCAAGTCCCTGAGTGAAATGGGTTGTCCATGGTCCGGTGGGTTAAGCTGAGGGTCTCAACGGCTTTACATCTATCTCAATTTAATTATAGAAAAATCGAAAGGATGCGTCAATATTTCCTGTTTTGATCAGTGACCATCCGGTTGGGAGTTGTTTCCGTATGGGCAGATATGCCCTCAAAAAATCCAACCGCCTTATTGTGTCCGATTTTGAATTTTTTATTGACAAGGCATGAGAATAAATAATAAAAATAAGAACATAATAAACTAAAGGTTCGCGGCCTGAGCTGATTTCGGCCCATTAAGCGAGGGCATACAGGGCGAGGACGATCAAGAGAAAGTACTATCTGACCGTGAAAGGTCACGGAAAACACCCTAATGTCCAAGAAAAAGGTATCTGTACCATTAGACTTATGACATTTTAATGGATCAGGAACACTAGGCATCCGGGTATGAGTGATATGCACTTTGGATGCCTAATTTGATTTCTATGGCGGGAAAATGAAAATATATAAAATCCATCTCAAAGGGCAAAGCCCCCGTGAGATTGAAGCAGAATCCATGACAGGCCTTGAGGCCTTGAAGGCCCTGAACGGAGGGAGCCTCAACAATATCGTCGCCCTGAGGGTCAATGGTGAAAAGCAGGATCTTTCCAGCCTCTTGAATACAGAGGCCGAACTGGAACCCATTCATATGGAATCGGAAGAGGGGCTGGAGATCGTGCGGCACAGCGCGTCTCATGTGATGGCCATGGCGGTGAAGGAACTCTTCCCGGGTGTGAAGGTGACCATCGGCCCGGCCATCGAGAACGGCTTTTACTATGATTTCGATTACGAAAGACCCTTCAAAGAAGAGGATCTGCCCAAGATCGAAGAAAAGATGTCTCAAATCATTGCGGAGGATTACCCCTTTGGCCGGCGGGAGGTGACGACTCAGGAGGCACTCGATCTTTTTGAGAGGGAAGAGGAGGGGTACAAGGTCGAATTGATCAATGACCTGAATGTGGAAAGGGTATCCCTTTACACTCAGGGCAACTTTACGGATCTTTGCCGGGGGCCCCACGTCCCTTCCACTTCCCTGATCAAGGCCTTTCGTCTGACCAAAGTAGCGGGTGCATACTGGCGAGGGGACGAAAAGAGGGCCATGCTCAGCAGGATTTACGGTGTCGCCTTCGCCGACAGGAAGGCCCTGAAACAGTATTTTCTAAAACTCGAAGAGGCCAAAAAGAGGGACCATGTGAAACTCGGGACCCAACTCGGCCTGTTCAGCACCCATGAGGAAATCGGAGCCGGGATGGTCGTGTGGCACCCCAAGGGGGGAATGCTCCGTTATGTCCTGGAAGACTTTGAAATCAAGGAACACCTAAGACGCGGGTACGAAATTGTCCGAGGTCCCCAGATCCTCAAGACTGAGCTATGGAAGAAATCAGGACACTTTGAAAACTATCGGGAAAATATGTACTTTACGGAAATAGATGAGCAGTCCTACGGCATCAAGCCCATGAACTGCCTCTCGCATATGATGATCTACCGCTCCGAGATCAGGAGCTATCGCGACCTTCCGAAGAGATACTTTGAACTTGGGCTTGTGCATCGTCATGAACGCTCCGGGGTCTTGCACGGACTGACCCGGGTTCGGGAATTCACCCAGGATGACGCGCACATCATCTGCACCCCTGAGCAGTTGGATGGAGAGATCAAAGGCGTTCTCGGCTTCATAAGGGATGTCATGGGGATCTTCGAATTTGACTATGAATTGGAGATCAGCACCAGACCGGAAAAATCAATAGGTTCGGATGAGGATTGGGACCGGGCCACCCAGGCACTCAAAAAGGCCATGGATGACTACGGGTTGCCTTATCAGATCAATGAGGGCGACGGTGCATTCTATGGGCCTAAGATCGATGTGAAACTGAGGGATGCCCTGGACCGGACCTGGCAGTGTGCCACCATCCAATGTGATTTTACACTTCCCGAGAGATTCGATTTGTCCTATATTGATAAAGATGGACAAAAACACCGGCCGACGATGATTCACCGAGTCATTCTGGGTTCAATCGAAAGGTTTATCGGAATCCTGATCGAACATCACGGCGGGGCCTTTCCCACCTGGCTTGCACCTGTGCAGGCCGTGGTTATGACGGTTACGGACAGAAATATCCCCCATGGCGAGAAAGTGTTGAACTCACTGTTGGATTCGGGTATTAGGGTGGAGCCGGATTTTAGAAATGAAAAACTGGGAATGAAGGTGAGGGAGGCGCAGCTTCAAAAAATTCCCTACATGCTGATTATCGGAGACAGGGAATCGGAAGATGCGGGTCTTACTCCGAGGCTGAGGAGCGGAAAGAATCTGCCCTTTATGTCGGTCGAGGAGTTCACGGCCTTGATTAAGAATGAATGCAAACAAAGGAGGGAACAGCTATAGGCAAGAAAAACGATGACGTCAGGGTCAATGAGAGGATCTACGCCAAGACGGTCAGGCTAATCTCGAATGATGGAGAGCAACTCGGGATCATGACGGTCGATCAGGCGCTTGAGACCGCCAAACAAAACGGATTGGATCTGGTCGAGGTTGCACCCAATGTGGACCCCCCCGTGTGCCGTATCATGGACTACGGCAAGGTCAAGTATCATACGGCAAAAAAGGGGCAGGGTGGCAAGAAGAAATCCAAGGCCGTCCAGTTAAAAGAGATCAGGCTGAGACCTCATACTGAAGAACATGATCTGGGATTCAAGATCAAGAATATAAAAAAATTCCTTGAGAAAAAGGACAGGGTCAAGATCACCGTCCAATTCAGAGGCAGGGAAATGGCCTATATGAATACGGGAATAGATCTTATGAAAAGGATTGCCGATGAGGTGGGAGATCTGGGCACGGTTGAGCAGCCTCCCACAAGGGAAGGATGGCGCCTTTCCATGGTCCTTGTGCCGGCGTAAAAATTTTCTCAGGCCAGTCCTGTCGAGATCGTAACAATATATTGAGACTGTTCGGATCAGAAGATCGGTTCCGGTTTATCCCCTTCGCCGCAAGTTCCATCCTTCAGTCAAAGACGGGGCACATCCGGAAAGAGAGGATATGTGCCCTGATGAAGAGCGTCCCGGTCCAAAGGCCCAGAGAGACAAGAGGGCAGAGAGGGAGAGGTGTCTTTTGTACATTCCCGGAGACATTGGGACGGCATTTAGGATATATGCGAATCGTCTCCCTGATTTGTTGTAGTCAACCGGGCGAAGGGGTATCCCGCAACAAAAATATAGAGGATGGAGGATGTAAATTATGCCGAAGATGAAAACCAACCGTGGCGCCGCTAAACGGTTTAAGGCCACGGGAACAGGCAAGGTTTTGAGAAGCAAGGCCTTTGCCAGTCATATTCTGACAAAGAAGACGACAAAAAGAAAACGTGGTTTGCGCAAAGCGGGACTCGTTGATGCCACGAACAAGAAGGCCATCACGAGACTCATTCCATATCTGTAAACAAAGGGGAAAGCAACAGTGCGCCGCCATTCGGCTACCAAATATGGGGTATATTTAAGGGGCCGAGGATCGAAAACCCCAAATATTTTATAAGAAAGAGGTTTAGTGATGCCAAGGGTAAAGGGAGGCTTTAAGACCAGACAGAGAAGAAACAAGGTCCTCAAGGAGGCACGAGGATTCAGGGGCGGGCACAGCAAGCTGTACCGAACGGCTGCTGAATCCGTGAATCGGGCGAGACAGTTTGCCTATCGTGATCGAAGAACCCGGAAAAGAGATTTCCGGAGTATCTGGATCGTTCGCATCAATGCGGCTGCAAGGGAAAATGGAATATCCTACAGCAAACTCATAGGTGCATTGAGCGATGCGGGTATTGACCTGGACAGAAAAGTGCTTGCGGACATGGCAGTACATGATCCGGCAGGTTTTTCTCAGGTCGTCAATATGGTGAAATAGTCCACATTTTTTAAAGATTTTCGTGCGTTGCTTTGTAAGCCCCGTTCAGCTTTGCAGGCGGGGCTTAAGCGTATGTCGGCCCTTTTGGGCGATAGGGGGCCTTGGGCGGGCATCGTGCAGTGAGAAGACAGGAGAAACAGCCTTTTAATGGAAGCAGAGCTGCAGGAACTGGAAAAGAGGGCATTAGCGGAAGCAGAGGCTGTCCAGGATCTTTCGGGTCTTGAGTCATTCAGAGTGACCTATCTTGGGAAGAAAGGCTTGATTAACGGCCTGATGAAGAGGCTGAAGGACCTGCCCCAGGATGAAAGGGCCCGGGCAGGACAGCTTGCCAATCAGACGAAAAGCCGAATATCCGAGTTATTTGAGCAAAACAGGAAAAGGATAGAAGACAGGACAGCGGTCAAAAAGGCCTTGCTGGATGTGACCTTGCCGGGAAGGGAACCTGGGAGGGGACATCTGCACCCTATCAACCAGGTGCTGAGGGAGATATGCGAGATCTTTGTGTCCATGGGGTACCGGGTTGTTGAGGGGCCCGACGTGGAACTGGACTACTACAACTTCGAGGCCCTCAATATCCCCAAGGATCATCCCGCCAGGGATATGCAGGACACCTTTTATGTCACGGACAATGTCGTGTTAAGAACCCATACCTCCCCCATGGAGGTGCGGGTTATGGAAAAACAGCGGCCCCCGGTCAATATCATCGCTCCCGGAAAGGTCTACAGGCGGGATTCGGATGTTTCCCACACACCTATGTTCCATCAGGTGGAAGGATTGGTGGTGGACAAGGGCGTAACCTTCGGTGATTTGAAGGGAACCCTGACGGCCTTTGTACATCGAATGTTCGGAAAGAATACGGCCATGCGGTTCAGGCCGAGTTTTTTCCCCTTTACCGAGCCGAGTGCCGAAGTGGACATACAATGCGTCATCTGCCATGGTAAGGGCTGTCGCACTTGTTCGAATACGGGATGGTTGGAGATTCTGGGTTCGGGCATGACCGACCCGGCGGTCTACGGGTTTGTGGATTACGATCCCGAGGTCTTTTCGGGATTTGCCTTTGGTATGGGAATAGAGAGGATCGCCATGCTCAAATATGGCATCGATGACATTCAGCTCTTTTTCAGGAACGACACCCGTTTTCTGAGACAGTTCTGATGAGATCCCATTCCTGATCCTGATGGAACAGGAAGAATGACCCCTTGATATCCACAGATTTTCACATCCCGGTGTCATCGGTTCAATGAGAAGAGTATACAACACATGCGCGTAAGCTTAAACTGGTTAAAGGATTTTGTAGACATCGACATGAGGCCCGGGGAACTGGCCGATCTCCTGACCATGTGCAGCCTGGAGGTCGAGTCCGTCGAGCCGATGGGCCAATCCCTCAAGGAAATCGTGGCCGCAAAGATACTGGCCGTAAGTCCCCATCCCGGTGCGGATCGACTTTCTGTCTGTGATGTGGATACGGGCTCAGACACCGTGACGGTGGTCTGCGGTGCGCCGAACGTGGAGGTCGGCGCCGTTTCGGCAATGGCCCTTCCAGGAACCAGATTGCCGGGTGGGATGGTGATCAAGGAGACCCGGATCAGGGGGCAGCGTTCCGTCGGCATGCTTATGGCTGAGGATGAAATGGGCCTCACCGATGACCATGCCGGCATTGTCATCCTGCCTCCTGAGACGGAGCCCGGGACGCCGGTCAATGCCGTCCTGCCCGTGGAAGACTATGTCCTGGAGGTCGGAATTACACCGAACCGGCCCGATTGTGCCTGTATCATGGGAATCGCAAGAGAGATCGCCGCCCTGACAGGGCAGAGGCTCAGAAGACCGGAAATCAAAATTGTGGAGGAGACCACCCCTATTGAGGAACTTGCCCGCGTCACACTCGATGATTCAGCGGGTTGTCCGCGATATGCCGCGGGGATGATCAGGGGTGTGGAATGGAGGCCGTCTCCTTTCTGGATGCGGTATCGCCTCCATGTATGCGGAATGAGGGGCATCAGCAATGTGGTTGATGTCACCAACTATGTCCTCCTGGAAATGAATCAGCCCCTTCACGCCTTTGACTATGACCGGCTCAATGAAAACAGGATCGTCGTCCGAAGGGCCGATGAGGGGATGCCATTCACCACCCTGGACGGAAACACCCTTACACTGAGTCGTGAGGACCTCATGATATGCGACGGCCAGCGGTATGTGGCACTGGCGGGCATCATGGGGGGGCTCAATTCGGAGATCTTTGCGGGTACCAAAAATGTCCTCATTGAGAGTGCCTTTTTCAATCCTGTAACCATCAGAAGAAGCTCAAGGCGGCTCGGCCTGTTGACGGAGGCCTCCTACCGTTTCGAACGGGGGATTGACATCGAGGGTGCTGAAACGGCCTTGAAGAGGGCCCTTTCGCTTATTCAGGAACTGGGAGGGGGAAAGATCGCCAGAGGCATCATCGACGAATACCCCTCTCCTTACACCCCGAAGACCATTGATCTGAGGGTAGACAGGACCAATGCCTTCCTGGGGACCAGCCTTACCAGGGAAACCATGGGCGGTTATCTTGAGGCCCTGCAAATGGACGTCAGGGCGGTGAGTGAGAATGTCATTCAGGTTACTCCGCCCGCCTGCAGGGTCGATCTGGAACGCGAAGCCGACCTCGTGGAAGAGGTGGCCAGGCTGGAAGGCTACGACAAGATCGCTGTGACATTCCCCAATATCCAGCCCGTGGAGGAACCCAATGCGCCCAAGCTTGTTGTGAGTGACAAGGTGCGCCAGATCATGGTGGGAATGGGCTTCACGGAGATCCTGTCCTACAGCTTTATCTCACCGGATTCCGCGGACATTCTGAAGGCGGAGGAGGGGAGCGAACTGAGGTCCTTCGTCCGGCTTTTGAATCCTCTGACCATTGATCAGTCGGTGATGAGAACCTGTCTTGTGCCGGGACTCCTGGGGGCCGTGAAGACAAATGTGGCCCATGGTGAGTTGGATCTGAGGCTCTTTGAGTGGGGTGACGTCTTTATTGATCGGGAAGGAGAGGAACTGCCGGCCGAAAAGTCAGGACTTGCCGCCGTTCTGACCGGACAGTCCCAACCCAAGACCTGGTATTCACAGGAAAGAAAAATCGACTTCTTTGACGCCAAGGGCGCCCTTGAAGCCTTGTTCAAGGGTCTTCTTTTAAATGACGTCCAATTTAAGAGGGGACAGACGCCGCCGTACTATGATGGAGAGGTTGCGGCCGTCGTTGAAATCTCCGGCTCTGTGGCGGGATACGTCGGTCAGGTGGCCTCAGATGTTCTTAAAGGATATGATATAAAAGATGGAAATACTTTCATTTTTGAACTGGATATGGAACTGCTTTTGGAGGGCATCCTGAGGGTCCCCTCCTTTGAGTCCTTCTCGAGATTCCCCGCGGTGTATCGGGATATCTCCCTGGTCATGAAAAAGGAAATAGAGAGTGGTGTCATCAGGGGTATCATTGAGGAGGAAGGTGGTGAACTGGCTGAATCCATTGAGCTTTACGATGTCTTTGAAGGCGGAAAGATCCATCCTTCCGAAAGGGCCTTGACCTTCAGGATTTGTTACCGATCCAAGGAAGGCACCCTGGACGGAAAGGAAATCAATAGACTCCACGAGCGCATCATAGAACGGATTCAGAAAAAGACGGGTGGTCGCTTGAGAGAGGCTTGAATATCATGTTGGTCCCGGATGATAAGCGTTATTTCAGGATCGGGGAAGTAGGCCGAATCGTCGGGGTTGAACCTTATGTCTTGCGTTACTGGGAGAGTGAATTTCCCCAGATCCGTCCCCGGCGGGCGGATTCCAATCAGAGGACCTATCAGAAGAAGGATCTCGAGGTCATCCTGGAAATAAAGCGGCTACTCTATGAGGAGAAAATGACTATTGAAGGGGCGAAACAGAAATTGAAGAGACATAAACCGGAAAAGTCCGGGCACCTGGAAAGTGCCTTTATCGACGACCTGAAGACCGATCTCAAACAGATTCTCAAGATCCTCACCTAGCAGACGAAGATGTCGACCGGGACCCTGCTGATCAGGCGTGATCCCGTTTCCGTGACGACGAATACACTCTCAATCCCTGCGCAAAATTCCGACTCATAGACCATCTTGGGCTCAAGGGCAAACATCATTCCGGGTTCAATCAACTCTCTTCTCCCCCGCGCAATAATTGGCGATTCCACCAGTTCGAGTCCGATGCCGTGTGCTACAAAGCTCACCTTATAACCGGGAGGCCCCAGAAAGACCTCTGCATATCCGAGCTTTACCGCCCTGGACTGGGCATGTTGAAACAGTTCGTCAAGGGCGACGCCGGGCTTGACCCTGTCAAGGACGGCATCGTGGATCTCGATGGCCCCACGGCTGGTCTCGAAGGCCCGCTCGGGCATGGAACCGATGGCAAACATCCTGGTTTCATCCATGTGATAGCCGTTCAGTACAGTGGACAGATCGACCATGATCGGTTCGTTTGAGGAAAGAGGTTTGTTGCCCGCCCCGCAGGGAAATGCCGCCGATGTCCCCTCACCACTGGCGGGAGAGTCCAGCAGGCCGAGCATGCCGCCGCTTCTTCCGCTCAGGACATGCCAGGCATAACCCTCCGTCTGATAATCCCTGACACGCAGTTTACCCCCGTGACCGTGTTTCCTGGCAAAGGCCTCATACATGCCTGCAAATTCCATCTCCGTTATCCCCGGACGGATGACCGATGTCATGTACTCGAAGGTCTTCCGGGACAGTTCCGCCGTGTTTTCCATCTGTCGGATCTCCCAGGGTGATTTGATGCTGCGGACCTTTAAGATGAGGGGCGCGGCATCGATGAATTCGAGGCCTGGAAAAAGCGTCCTGTAATAGTTGAAATCTCTTACGGGAATGACGTCCAGCTCAAGTCCCAGATGTTCAGGAAGGCGACCATACATGTCCGTGACAGCCGCGGGGATTTCCTTTACTGAAGCAATCTCGTGAATATGTCTGAGGCTGGATTCCCGGCGGGCCCGGGGCATGTATTTTTTGATCATCAACAGCGGTTCGCCTTCAGCGGGTATATAGAGGAAACCGTTTTGCGACGTGCCGGAAAAATAAAAAAGGTCCACGCGCTGGATTACAAGAAGCCCGTCAATTCCGCTATCCTGCAAGGCCTTCTGTATGGTGTTCTTGCGTCGTTCCAGTTCCCTTGCGGGAACCTTGAAATCTTCTGACATGTGTTGCAGACAGCTCCTTTCCTGTGTCCTGGAAACTTTTCAGTTGAGATGTGGTCCGAAGTCCGACGAATCGGTCACGCGGTGCCTGGACCTCCTGCAAGGTCGTCAAGGTTGATACCATCAAATCTGCGCTCAAGGCAAGCATAACTTCTGCATGGCGGAGGCAGGTCCCATCCCTCCGGACCCTGACGACGGTCGGATATCCTTTACTCAAAGGCCGTCTGTGCTATACTGGCAGGCGTTTTAAGACACCGTGCTCTAAAGGGTTTTTCCGAAATTGCAGCGGCGGTGAGAAATTCCTTATTTTCCTGTGCACGGGAACCGGCTATGGATCGTGCCTGCAATGGAAAGGGCATGGAGCGCACCTACAGAAAAAGAGTTACGGCGAGTGGATTGGTTTCGTTCCAGGTCACAGTGAAGGAAACCGATCTGTGGATCAGTGCCGGTCAAAACCTGGAAAAGCAGGCGAGGGATCTGGTATTCAGATGCCGGCACTGGATCGAACGCTATATCGACCTGCATCCGGGCTTCATGTCCACGCTTTCCCCTTACCCTGAAGATCCTTTCGCCCCTGAAATTGTCAGAGAGATGGTCAAGGCGACAGCGGACATCGGCGTGGGGCCCATGGCTGCTGTGGCCGGGGCCGTGGCCCAGTTCGTGGGCCGGGGGCTCATGAAAACCACGGAACAGGTGATTGTCGAAAACGGCGGGGACATCTATCTGAAGACAGACAGATCCGCTACAGTCTGTATCTTTGCAGGGACTTCGCCCCTCAGTGAGAAACTGGGGCTGGTCATACCGATGCGTCAGATGCCCCTGGGTATCTGTACCTCATCCGGGACCCTGGGGCATTCCCTGAGCATGGGCTCTGCGGACGTGGTTTGCCTGCTCTCTTCCTCAGCCCTTCGCGCTGACGGGGCGGCCACGGCCCTCTGCAATGGAATCCACAACAGAAAAGATCTTGAGAGGGTTGCCGAGCGTGCAAGTCGGATCAAAGGCATTGAGGGGGGGGTGGCTATCATGGGTGATGCCATGACAAGCTGGGGGGATGTCGAACTGACGGTCCTGTAAAACGGCCCGGGTGCACCTTGTCCAAAATAGAATGTGCCGCTCCAAGAAAATGCCGGGCCCAAAGGAGAAATGCTGTTTTTAGGGCATCAACAGCACGGGAGGCCCTTGGAAAAACGCCATCGACCCATCAAAGATAATACAGTCCCTCATCGACCGCGGGCGGACGTCTTTTTTGGGGAGTCGGGGATGATTTTTCTTTAAAGCTGAATGGTTCTTCTTCTCCAAGCCGTTCTCCCATTTCCGCCTCGACCTGCTCCGGATCTTCTCCCGATGCCATACGGCTCAAGGCCTCTTCCATGCCGGGTCCGAGCTCAAGACCGGTCATATCCGTTATTTTACGCATAAGACGGGCGGCCTGTCTCGGGTCCTCTTCGTCCATGTGTTCCGCTTCCCGCGCGAGAAGATCCATGGCCTGACCCATTTTCGACTCATCAAAATCCGGCAGGGGAAGGTCGTCATCCGCCCTTCGGCTGCGAGGCGTTGCGAAGACGGACAACCGCCGCTCAAGCCTTGTTTTGTGACACTTGGGACAAAGGGGTCTCTTTTCCGTGTTCACGGAGCTCGAATAGAAATTGAAAATCATGTGGCAGTCTTTACAGTAAAATTCATAGATTGGCATGGTCCAACCCTTCGTGGTGTCAAGGCAAACATGCTTGGAGGATCTGAATCGCCGCATAAAATACGGGTCCAGCCCTTGCAGCCCACATGACATGTCCAATACAAAAGAATCCCTTTTCAGTCAAATGATTTCGAAACGCCTCTCAGATTATGGCTTGTCTTTTTCCCGTAGGTTGCTATACTCCTAGGCGATTCCGGGAACAGAAAAGGCCCGTTCCGGTACCAAATGATGATGAGAATCGGCGTCATATCGGATACCCATCTTAAAGGGGTCAGCAAAGAATTACAGGAGATTTTCTTCCGATACCTCGGGGATGCGGAGATGATCCTTCACGCCGGGGATTTTGTGTCCCTTGAAATCGTTTCTTTTCTAGGGCAGAAGGATTTTTATGGGGTATGCGGTAACATGGACCCGCCGGAGGTCAAGCGTATCCTTCCACACAAGAGGTTACTGAAACTGGGGGAATGGAAAATCGGACTCATCCATGGTTGGGGCGGTCCCGAGGGTATCGAGGAACGGATCCGCGGTGAGTTTCCAGACACAGACGTCATCGTCTATGGGCATTCTCACAGATCGGCGAATCATACCACGGGAGGAACCCTTTTTTTTAATCCGGGGGCGGCCATGGGTTTTTCATCGGATGGTCGACACAGTATCGGCGTGTTGACCGTCGGAGAAAGGATTCAGGGGGAAATAATCTATATCGGATCGTGAGCTTGTCCGTCCATATGAAAGTGAGATGTGAAAGGAGTAATTTTGTGCGATGAAAAGACTGTGGGCGCCCTGGAGAATGGACTACATACTTTCCAATGAAAGAGACGACACATGCATTTTTTGTCCGGGTAAGGTACGGAAGGAGGATGAGAAGCGCCTATATCTGTATGTGGGAGATCTGAGCCTCGTCATGATGAACCGCTTCCCCTACAATAACGGTCATCTTCTGGTTGCCCCCATCAGACATGTGTCAGGCCCGGAGCATCTCACCCAGGACGAGACCCTGGATATCATGATGTGGGTCCGCAGAGGGATAGAGGCCCTGAAGAAGGAAATGAACCCGGAGGGCTTTAATGTGGGTTTGAATCTTGGGACAGTGGCGGGAGCAGGTATGGCGGACCATATGCACTTCCATATCGTCCCCCGCTGGAACGGGGACACCAATTTTATGACTGTTTTTGGAGAAGTGAGGGTTATTTCCGAGCATATTCAAGAGACCTACAGGAAACTTTTACCCCATTTTGTCGTATAAAAGGGGGACTTCCGGGGGGTAAGCCATGAAGCATTTAAAATTTATATTCATTGTTCTGATAGTCTTCATCGTGGTTGTATTGGCTTATCAGAATGGTGATGCCCTTTTAAAGACGGTCCAATTCAGGATGGATCCTGGTTTCTACAATGAAATACGATCTCCAGAAATAGCGGTCGGCCTTGCCTTGCTCATGGCCTTTTTTTTGGGGGTCATTGTGGTTGGTTTTTGCGGAATCATGGAACGATATCGACTGAACAGGCAGATCAAAGGGTACGCCAAGGAATTGGAATTAAAAAATAAGGAGTTGAATTCACTGAGGAATTTGCCTATCACCTCCGACGATGTCAAAATCGACCAGCTAAACGGTGTCTAAAAGACCCAGGGGGAGATTATTTTTATGGTTGAGCAGTTTTGGCAATGGTTTTTGAATCCCGTCAACCAGAAGTATGCCGTGTCGATTGTCATTGCCCTTGTCCTGGGCCTGTTGGCGGGGCGCTTGCTCCGCCCCCGCACCAGGGATGTGCCCAAATCGTCTTCCAGAGAGGGAGATGCAGCCTTTTTCAAGGGTATTCAGTATATTATATCCAACGATCATGATCAGGCCATTGAGGAATTCACCAAATCCGTAAAGGTCAATTCAGATACCATAGAAACCTATGTGGCCTTGGGAAACCTCTATCGGTCGAGGGGCGATATCGATCGGGCCATTCGTATCCGGCAGAGCATCATCGCCAGACCGTTTATCGATGAGGAAATCAAGATCAGGGCCCTGTTCGACCTGGGCCTGGATTATCGCAAGGGTGGATTTCTCAACTGGGCCCTTGAGAATTTCCTGCAGGTCCTTCAAAAGCAGCCCCAAAACCTGGACGCCCTCGAGCAGGTCGAGAAGATATATGAGGAGATCAAGGACTGGGAAAATGCCTTTGCCACGCGCCAAAAGATCAGCCGGCTGGTCAATGGCGACCATGGGCATATCCTGGCCCACCATCAGACGGAGATAGGGAAAGCACTCTTTGACAAAAGAGAATGGTCCAGGGCGAAATCCTGTTTCAAGAAAGCCCTTTCGATCGATAGCGGATGTGTCGATGCCTATCTGCATCTCGGAGATCTTTATTTCGAAAGACAGGAATACAACAAGGCGATCACGACCTGGAAGCAGGCCGTGAAAGTCTCACCCCGATTTACCTTTCTCGCCTATCGCCGCCTGGAGAGTGCCTATTCAAAAATGAAGAACCTCAAGCCGGTAGAGGATTTTTTGAGGGAGTGTGCCGAATCCCATCCTGACCCCTTTACCCATCTGGCCTTGGCCCGGTTCCTCCATAACGAAAAGGATGACGAGGGTGCCCTCAGGGAGCTGAGACGTGCCCTTGAGCTCGACTCTTCGTTTTGGGAGGCGCGAAAATTCATGGGGCAGATACTCCTTGCTCAGGACATGAGGGACGAGGCCCTCTCCGCCTATGGGGATCTGATTTCCCACTTAAATGTCCCCTACCTCAAGTTTCAGTGTTCACATTGCGGCTTCAGTCCACCCGATCTGGAGTGGCAGTGTCTCCAGTGCAGACGATGGGATACCATCGATTTCATGGATTCCGCGACTGTTGATTCAGAATCCCACCACAGTGTTCATGATGTCCCCTCAGGTATCCTTCCAATGAGTCCAGAGGAAGAGCAATGACCAAAATGACGCCCATGCTCAGACAGTACATGGGTATCAAAAGTAATTATCCTGATGCGATCCTTTTTTTTCGCATGGGTGATTTTTTCGAGATGTTTTTTGACGATGCCCAAATTGCCTCCAAGATTTTAGGCATTACACTGACATCCAGGGGAACCCTGAACGGCCAAAAGGCGCCCATGTGCGGTGTCCCTCACCACTCTGCGAACGCTTACGTGGCAAAACTCGTCAAGAGCGGGCGGAAAGTCGCTATCTGCGAACAGATCGAAGACCCGGGGGTCAGTGCCGGCATTGTCAAACGTGATGTGGTCCGCGTTGTCACGCCTGGCTCCGTGGTGACGGAAACGGATGTGGACAGCAAGAGCAATCTTTACATGGCTGCACTTTCGGCGGGTGACGGGCTGTTCGGCCTGGCACACGTGGACCTTTCCACCGGAGAATTTCGTGTCACGGAACTCCGGGAGTGGGAAGAGATCTTGGATGAACTCGGAAGAATAGATCCGGCGGAGGTTCTTGTCCCCGGTGGCGATCAAGGAATCGACAGAAAGGCGCTTTGCAATTATCGGGTTGAAGTCCTCGAACCGCAAGACTTTGTCCCGGAGAGGGCTGAGGAGCTCCTCAGGCAGCAATTCGGCGTGAGGTCTCTGACGGGGTTCGGTTGTGACCATATGACGCGGGGTGTCGTTGCAGCAGGTGCGCTGGTTCACTATCTCCAGGAAACCCAGAAGGACCGTCCGAATCATATAAAGGGGATGGTCAGCTATCAACTCGGAGATTTCATGTTTTTGGACGAGGCCACCACTTCCAATCTCGAACTGTTCAGGACCATGAGGCGACAATCCGTAAAGGGGAGCCTGACCCAGATCCTTGACAGGACGATTACCCCTATGGGGAGCAGATTGCTCAGACGATGGATCGGATATCCCCTTCTTGATCTCGCCCGGATCAAAAGGAGGCTGGCGGCCGTATCCTGTTTCCGAGAGGGCAGGATTTTCAGGGATGAGATTCGGGAGGAATTGGGGGGAATCTACGATCTGGAAAGGCTGAACGGCCGTATTTCCCTCGGCCGGGCCAATGCCAGGGATATGGCGGCCCTCAAGTCTTCTCTTCAGCGTTTGCCGTCCATAAAAGAACGACTGGTCGACACCCCGAGCGAACTTCTGACGGAATATGGCCGAAGACTGGACACACTTCAGGATGTGGCGCACTGGATTGAGGAGACCATAAGCGACGATCCGCCCGTTTCCCTCAAGGAGGGCGGAATAATAAGAGAGGGCTGTCACGAAGAGCTGGACCGGCTTGTTTCCATCACAAGGGACGGAAAGACCTGGATAGCCGAGCTGGCGGCGGCTGAACAGAAAAGGACGGGGATTTCCAATCTCAAGATAGGATACAACAAGGTCTTCGGGTACTTTATCGAGATTTCAAAGGGCCGGTTGGCCGATGTGCCGCCTGATTATATCCGGAAGCAGACCCTGGTCAACGGGGAACGATTTATAACAGAAAGACTCAAGGAATATGAAGACCTGGTTCTCGGCGCGGAAGACAAGCGCGTTGCCCTGGAGTATGAGCTCTTTGAGGCGCTTCGAAAAAGAGTGGCCGATGAAAATCAGCGCATACAAGAGACAGGGAGGTTGATCGGGGCCATAGATGCCCTTGCCGGACTCGCTGAGGTTGCTGAACTCCATGGGTACACCTGTCCGGAGGTCAACAGCACTCAGATTATCGATATCCAGGACGGACGACATCCGGTGATAGAGCAGGCCGTGAAGGATGAAGATTTTGTCCCCAACGATATCCACATCGACGACCATGACCAGCAATTGATGATCATTACGGGTCCGAATATGGCCGGAAAATCGACGATTCTTCGACAGACGGCGCTCACGGTGCTCATGGCGCAAATGGGCGGTTTTGTACCGGCCTCGAAGGCCACAATCGGCATCGTTGATCGCATCTTCACGCGTATCGGTGCCTCAGACGACCTGACCAGGGGCCGAAGCACGTTCATGGTGGAAATGAACGAAACGGCCAATATCCTGCGCCATGCCACGCCGGAAAGCCTGGTCATTCTCGATGAAATCGGCCGAGGTACGAGTACTTATGACGGACTGAGCATCGCTTGGGCGGTTGCCGAGGCCTTGCATGACAGGGATGGAAGAGGGGTCAGGACCCTTTTCGCGACACATTATCATGAGTTGACGGAACTGGTGACGTCCAAAGAGAGGGTCAAGAATTTTAACGTTGCCGTCAGGGAGTGGAACGGGGAAATCATTTTTTTGAGAAAAATGGTTCCAGGGGGGACCAGCAGGAGCTACGGTATCGAGGTTGCGCGCATTGCGGGATTGCCCCAGGAAGTCATCGAAAGGGCCAAGGAAATCCTCCATAATCTTGAGGGGGGAGAAGTGGACGAGGCCGGCAGGCCTCGAATGGCGCGCTCCGGCAAGAAAAAGTCGCTGGATGAAACCTGCCAGCTCAATCTCTTCGGCGGTGGGGATCAGAAGCTGCGGCGTTGGATTCAGGGGCTGGACATAGGGACCATGGCCCCGCTGGATGCCTTGGTTGAACTCAACAAGATAAAGGAATACGTGGATAGTCAGGATACATGAGGCATCGGTTCACCTTAAAGATCATAGGGCTTTTGCTGGTGTGGTTGACGCTGGGGCCGACAGGCGGCGCATGGGTCTGGGCAAAGAAAAGCTCAGAACCCCAACGGTTGCTGGAAGCGGCCGACAGTTGTGAAAAATCGCTCTATGCTTCCACAGAGAAGATGAAGTATCGGCATCATTGGCTGAAATGCATCAGGCTTTATGATGCCGTTTGCAAAAAATTTCCCAATACCGATGAGGCAGCCCGGGCTCTTTACCGTACCGGGCGGCTCTACGCCGGGATTTACAATTATTCGGGCCTGACAAAGGATCTGGATGAGGCCATCGCCCTGTATAGGGAACTCGTGGAGGCGTACGGCCAGCACCGGCTTGCGGATGACGCCCAGTATCAAATAGGCCAACTATTCTACAAGAAGAAAAAGGATCCGGGCCAGGCCTATGTGGAGTTCCTGAAGGTTGATATCAAATTTCCCTCAGGTGACATGCGCCCGAAGGCCCGTGCGATGATGGAGGAACTGGCGCTGGTCCTCAGTCGAAAGACGGAACAGGGCGATGGAAAGCCGGGTTCGAGCGCCTCCCATGCCATGACCAGGGTGAAGGATATTCGGCACTGGTCAACACCCAACTATACGAGGGTGGTCATTGATCTGGAAAGGCCGGTGGAATATGAGAGCCATATCTTAAAGGCGGAGCCTGATCTCGACAAGCCGAGACGACTCTATGTGGATCTGAAAAATGCCTACGTCAGCTCGGACATCGAAAGTTCTATCACCATTGAGGACGGCCTCCTCCAGAGGGCAAGGGCAGGCCAGAACGACAGAGACAGGGTCCGGGTGGTGCTGGATATCAACAGCATAGGCGGCCACAAGATCTTTCACCTCTATGACCCCTATCGCATTGTCGTGGATGTGCGCGGCGTCGAAAAGAAGGCCGTTGCCCCCAAGGCGGAGATTTCAAGGGGCAAGGTCCCTGTCCGCAAAGGCGTCTATAAGCCGAAGGGCCCGGATGAGTCCGTCTCTCTTGCCAGGCAATTGGGACTCAACGTCAGACGTATTGTGATTGATCCGGGTCATGGCGGCAAGGACCCGGGCTGTTTCCTGAAGGGGGGAATCAAGGAAAAAGACATCGTTCTCAGGCTTGCCAAGAGACTGGCCAGGAAGATTGAGGACCAACTTGGTTGTGAAGCCCTGTTGACGAGGACCGAAGACGTGTTCGTATCTCTGGAACAAAGGACCGCATTTGCCAATGTGCAAAAGGCGGACCTGTTTATTTCCCTGCACATCAATGCCCACAAGCAGGCCGAAGTCAAAGGAGTCGAGACCTATTTTTTGAATATGGCCACCGACCAGAGGGCCGTTATTGTAGCGGCTAAGGAAAATGCCACATCGGAAAAAAACATCAGCGACCTCCAGACGATTCTTCAGTCCCTCATGTTCAACACCAATATCACAGAATCCAGCAAACTGGCCCATGACGTTCAAAGCCGTATGGTGTCATCCGTGAGAAGGCGATATAACCCGGTCAAGGATCTCGGTGTCAAGCAGGCCCCTTTTTATGTCCTGATCGGCGCTGAAATGCCTGCCATCCTGCTGGAAGCGGGCTTCATTACAAACGCCACCGAGAGAAAACGGCTGCTGAGCGAAAAGTATTGGGACTGCCTTTCAGAGGGCATAGTGTCTGGAATCGCACATTATATCAAGAGCATTAATGAAAGCTCCAAGGACGGCTGAAAATGATTCCACACACGGCAGGGGGAAGAAAAATCGGGCAGCCTTTCAACTGCCCGATGGATCTGTCTGGAATCTTCTCGGAAACGATCAATCAGCGTCTCAGCCCTTCATCCTCAAAAAGGCATCTATAAACGCATCGATATCGCCATCTATGACCCTTTCCAGATTGCCGACCTCCACGTTGGTGCGGTGGTCTTTTACCAACCTGTAGGGATTGAAGACATAGGATCGTATCTGGCTTCCCCATGCGATCTCTTTCTGGGTTTCGTGTATTTCCTGCTTTTTCTGTTCCCTCTTGGATCTCTCGATATCGTAGAGCCTCGACTTGAGCACCCTTAAGGCCATGTCCTTGTTGCGGTGCTGGGACTTTTCGTTCTGACATTGAACCACGATGCCTGTCGGCATATGGGTAATGCGGACAGCGGAACTCGTCTTGTTTACGTGCTGGCCCCCCGGCCCGCTGGCCCGGTAGGTGTCGATGCGGAGATCCTTTTCGTCGATATCGATTTTGATATCCGTGTCGACCTCCGGCAGCACGGAAACCGACGCAAACGACGTATGGCGCCTGCCGGTTGCGTCGAAGGGCGAGATGCGAACCATACGGTGGATGCCGTGTTCGGATTTTAGATGTCCATAGGCGAAAGGCCCGCCTACCGTAAAGGTCACATTTTTGATCCCGGCCTCGTCACCGGGCAGGGCATCAATGATCTGGGTCGAAAAACCCTTTGATTCACACCACCGGAGGTACATCCTGAGGAGCATTTCCACCCAGTCCTGTGCCTCTGTACCGCCGGCTCCGGCATTTATCGCGACGATGGCATTGCTCTTGTCATCCGTGCCACCCAAAAGCGATTGTAATTCAAGGCCCTGGATTTCTTTTTCGAGACGGCTCACGTCGCCTTCGACCTCTTTCAGTGTAGGCGTGTCCTTTTCCTCGAAGGCCATTTCAGCCAGAAGTCTGGCTTCTTCGGCTTCGTGGTAAAATTTTTTCCACTTGTCAATATGTTCCCTGATGGAGGCCGATTCCTGATTCAGCCTTGAGATCTCTTCCTGATCCTTGTTCCAGAAGTCGGCCCTTGCCATGGATTTTTCAATTTTTTCAAGTTGTTTCTGACGTTCATCTAAGTCAAAGATGACCTCTTAACTCTTGAAGTTGTTCAATCATTTGGTCGATTTTTGTAATCACTTCCTGATTCATCGTGTTGCTCCTTGTCAGTTTAAAAATTTCTCGGCGATGCCGAACCATGAAGTGCTTTGATGTCACTTTTATTTTTTATTCTATAACACAAATAAAAAAAAGTCTTGATCAAAGAAATGATCAAAGCACCAAAAGCAAAAAGGTCTCCGTGACGGGTATAGAATCCCGGTGAACCATCGAGGGGTCGAACATCCTGCAAAAGGACCTCTTCCTGAAACAAGGAACCCTGTTGTATGATTTCACCCAGTGGACTGACAAAGGCACTGAACCCCGTATTTGCGGACCTGATCAGAAAGCGGCGGTTTTCCACCGCCCTGAAGACGGCCATGGACAAGTGCTGAAAAGGGGCACTCGTCATGCCGAACCAGGCATCATTTGTCAGGTTGATCAACAAATCGGCTCCGGCGTTCGTTTGGGCTCGGGCCAGTTCAGGAAAGATGATTTCAAAGCATATGAGGGTTCCGGCGGTAAAACGAGACAGTTTCAGGGGGGTGTTTTTATCACCGGAGGCAAAATCCCCCGCCGCCGGTACCAGTCGGTGAACGAATGGAAAGAATCTGCTCATTGGTACATATTCGCCGAAGGGCACAAGATGGGTTTTGTCATAGAACCCTGATATTTCTCCTGTCGAGGATAGACTGTAGGCGCGATTATGATATCGGATTGCGCCGTTTTCTCTTGTGTAAGCAGGGCTCCCGAAAATGAGCTCGGCATGGATTTTTCGGACAATCTGGATGACCCTTTCGGTATATTCGGATCCGTCCTGGAAAAAGAAGGGCACGGCTGTTTCGGGCCAAACAACGAGGGCCGGATGGAAGGCGGATGCCTTCAGTGTGAGCCTTTCGTAGTCTTCTATGGTCTTTTGCTGGTATTGGGGGTGCCATTTGACCGATTGGTCCACGTTCCCCTGGACAATGGCCGCGGTAAAGGAAGGGCGTGTCTTATCGGGGTTTTCAAGTCCTGAAATGCGCTGGTGACCGTAGATCAATGCAAATGCCAGGAGGAGTCCCGTGCAAACGGCCTCCCACTTTAAGAATCCTTTCGCTGAAAAAGTGCGGTCAAACAAAAGGGCATAAATAAGGGCATTTGCAAAGATGATGAGAAAGGACAGACCGTAAACGCCCATCAGGTCGGCCATCTGAATCAAGGTCAGCATTCGATACTGGCTGTATCCCAAAAGACACCAGGGGAACCCTGTCAACACGTTGGCCCTCATATACTCCAGGCCGACCCAGCCGCAGGCAATCAAAAAGAGTCCAAAACGGGAGCCCCGGCAGATTGACGTCAGCACCGAGAACAGTGCAGGGTACAGAGAGAGGTAGAGGCAAAAAAGGCCCAGAACACCGAGGCTCAAGAAGACGTTCAGACCGCCGTAATGCCCCAGGACGACAATAATCCAGTAAATCAGCGTAAAGTAGTGAACAAGGCCGGTCAGGCACCCCAGTCGAAAGGCCCGGGAGGGAGATTCGTCCCTTAGGGCCTTCAAGAGAGGCACCAGCGCAAACCATGCCATCCATTCCAGGCTTGCGGGAGGGAAGGCGGCCGTCAGCATGAGGCCTGAAAGAATGGCGTACAAGCTCTTTCCCAAGGGAAACGGACGCTTGATTGGAGAAGATGCCGGCCCTGAAGGCGATGACAACAATCTTTTTTTCATCGGCTCAGCGCTGCTCTTTTTCTTTGCGGAAAGACAATTTGGAGGGTTGACGTGTGATGCGGATGTTGTTGATTTTCCGGTCATCCGCCGAAGTGACCGTCAGTTCGAGGTCTTCGTAGGTAACCTTTTCATCGACCTTTGGGATTTTTCCCAGGAGGTGGATGAAAAGTCCTCCAACGGACTCGAATTCACCTTGGGGAAGTGTGATTCCAAAATGCTCTTCGAGTTTTTCCACATCAAGGCGTGCATCGACGAGGATATTGTCCTCATCAATGATCGTCAAGAGCGTTCGGTCATTGTCATGCTCATCCATGATTTCACCGACGATTTCCTCAATGATATCCTCGATGGTAATGATGCCGGCGGCCCCTCCATACTCATCGGTCACAATGGCAAGATGCGTTTTGTTTTTCTTTAGATCTTTGAAAAGCTCGCTGATTTTCTGGTTCCGGGAAGTGAAATAGGGCTTTCTCAGAATTTCCTCGGGGATTTTTAAACCCGGATCTTTGCCCCAGAATTTGAGGAGGTCCTTGGCATGAAGGATGCCCACGATATCGTCAATGGTCCCTTTGTAGATGGGAATCCTCGTGTGACCGCATTCCGCCACAAGCTGGATGACTTCCCCAAGGGTCGAATCAATAGAAGCAGAGGAGATTTCCGTCCGGGGAACCATGACTGAGGCGGTTTCGGTTTCCTTAAGCTCGAGGACCCCAAAGACCATTTCCGATTCTTCATCCGAGATCAATCCCTTGGCATGCCCTTCATCCATGAGGTCATGGATCTCTTCGGTCAGGGCGTTGCCTTTATCAAGATGGGGTTTCCTCTTGCGCAGAAGTGACTTAATCACGCTAATCAGATTTTGATGGGAACCGTCGTCCAACTTAAGATTTGAGCCCCTAATGTTTGAATTCAAAACGCCATATAACCAAGAACCGGAATGAAATAAATGGCATAGGCTTCAAAAGTGCCCTATATTATTTTTATCTCGAAAACCTGTCAAGATATAAGCGAACCCCGGATATTATTGATCAAAAAATACTTGACTTTGCAGTATCCTGTGTTAGTGTATCTTTCTGTATTTTAGTAAAAAAGTGGACAGTCATTCCCCCGGACTCAGGCGAAAAATGGGGGGTGACGGTTTGAAAAGCGGGCATAGCTCAGTTGGCAGAGCACAAGCTTCCCAAGCTTGGGGTCGCGGGTTCGAACCCCGTTGCCCGCTCCACAATTTTTTATAAGGCCTGATTCCCTTTTTGAGGTTGCCATCCATATCCTAAGGGCGAATGAGTAGGTGGCTACTTTGAATTGCGGACATGATGTTGGTTTTCTCTATTGCCTTATGCATTCCATGCAATATTAAAACTGACAGCCGGTCAGTCTGCAGTGAGGAAGCGGGTCTTTTTTGACCGCTTTTTTTATTTGAATGGACGGTAAAAT
This sequence comes from Desulfatiglandales bacterium, assembly GCA_049366815.1. Taxonomy (GTDB): domain Bacteria; phylum Desulfobacterota; class DSM-4660; order Desulfatiglandales; family HGW-15; genus CAYNYM01. The sequence goes on from JBMNCO010000079.1 coordinate 30,628, forward strand.
TCAAGGGATAATACCACAGGTGAAGGACCTCGTAGAGGCCGTCGTCGAGAAGATAGGATTCGAACTGGTTGATGTTGAGTACATTTCCATCGGCGGAAGGTGGATTCTGAGGCTTTATATAGATAAAGAGGGCGGCGTCACAATAGATGATTGTGCGAGGGTGAGTGGTGAAATCGGGACCCTGATCGACGTCAAGGACATCATTGCCCATGAATACGTATTGGAGGTTTCATCGCCGGGACTCGACAGGCCGCTCAAAAAGGAGATTCATTTTCTTGAGGCAGTCGGGAAAAAGGTCAAGATAAAGATGAAATCTCCTGTAGAAGGCCGCCGAAATTTTACAGGCTACCTGAAAGAATTCCGTAATGGAACCCTGTTTCTTGAAATGGAGACAGGAGCGGCTGCGTTGCCCTGGCAGGGTGTTGAGAAGGCCAATTTGGTATATGAATTCGATTCCTAATGGACTTTCCTGTATTGGAGATTACACACTTTTCCCTCTACTTTATCGGTCGTTCTTGGCCGCCGCTCTCACAGAAAGAAGTTGTATGCGTCTATTTTATCGTTTCGCGGAGTCAATCCAGTTCCGCGAACCTTCTTCAGGCAGGACACAACGGGATGAGTAATACCTGGCTGTCTCTCTTGTCCATGGATGGTCACCTGATAACCTTTATATTCCCCGGAGTAAGAGCACGATGGTAACAGAGTTAAAAAAAGTCATTGACCAAGTAAGCCGGGAGAAGGGCATTGATCGAGAAGTGTTGATCAGTACCCTCGAGGATGCGGTAAAGGCTGCTGCCAAAAAGAAAATGGGCCCGAGCTATGATTTGGAGGTCAATTTCAACGATGAAATCGGAGAGATCGAAGTCTTCGAGTTCAAGGAGGTCGTTCAGGAAGTCACAGACCCTCATCTTCAAATTTCGATTGAGGAGTCCCATGATATTGACCCAGACGCCGAGATCGGAGATAGCCTCGGTATTAAGATGGATACGGACGAGTTTGGCAGAATAGCAGCGCAATCTGCGAAACAGGTGATCATGCAGCGACTGCGTGAGGCGGAAAGAAACCTTGTCTACGATGATTACAAGGACCGGCGCGGGGAGATCATTCACGGCATCGTACAAAGGTTTGATAAGGGCTCAATTATTGTCAATCTGGGACGCACCGAAGCGGAACTTCCTGTTAAGGAGCAGATCCCCAAGGAGGCCTACAAACAGGGTGATCGAATCAGGGCATATATTTTAGATGTAAAACAATTCAGCCGCGGTCCGCAAATTATCCTGTCGCGAACCCATCCCAACTTTCTCGCCACTCTTTTTGAAAATGAGGTTCCAGAGATCGCCGAAAAGATTGTGTCCATCATACAGGTAGCCCGGGAGCCTGGGAGTAGAGCCAAAATCGCTGTTTCATCTAGAGACAGTGACGTGGATCCTGTGGGGGCATGTGTCGGAATGAAGGGAAGCAGGGTGCAGGCTGTTGTGCAGGAATTGCGCGGCGAAAAAATTGACATCGTGCCCTGGGATTCTGACCCTGCAAAATTCATCTGTAATGCCCTTGCCCCCGCGGAAATCACCCGGGTTGTGGTGGACGAAGAGGATCAGGCCATGGAGGTGGTTGTTCCCGACGACCAATTGTCACTGGCCATCGGCAAGAGAGGCCAGAATGTCCGGTTGGCCTCAAAGCTTTCCGGGTGGCATCTGGATGTGAGCAGCGAGACAAATTACAATCGGGCACTGACGGAAGCGTATCTCTCACTCATGCAATTGGAAGGTGTGGGTGAGAAGACGGCCTTGAATCTCTATCAGGCCGGGTATAGATCCGCAGAAGACGTAGCGAACGCTCAGGTCTCTGAATTGACGGGAATCAGGGACATCGGAGAAGAAAAGGCCGGGAAGATCATTGCAAGCGCCGTCAAGTATCTCGAGGACAAGGGTGCAGGCCTGCAGGATAAGTCCACCGAGGCCGTTGGGGGGACCTCGGGGAGCGGCATTGCTTCAGAGCATGATGAGACATGGTCACCAGGTACTACTGATGGAGACAATCAGCAGAACACTGGAGATCCAGTATCAGAGGGCGCGACCGGCTCTGAGATAACAAAAGGGGACTTGAAGGAAGAAGAGGATATGCCGGCGGAAGACGCCTCCGTTGAAGACCGTGACGATGTCAGGTCGGAGGGCGGAAGGGACGTTTCCGGACGCACGGAATCCCGTGAGACATCAGACCTGGCGCCGGAGAACGATACCGACACCGGGGTTTGAGAGACGGGCATGCTATCGGGTTTCTATGGGGAGAGAAAAGGAGCATAATCCTATTCGGACATGTATCATATGCGGTGCAAGAAGGCCGAAAAGTGATCTACTCCGGTTTGTCCTGAACCATCAGAAAAAAGTGATCTTGGATGAACGAAGGAGATTATCAGGGAGAGGCGCCTATATCTGCAGAAACAATACCTGCTTGAGCCAATTGACTAGGAAAAACCGCTTTAACAGGGCCTTTAGAACAAATGCATTCCTTTCCGACGACCTCGCGCAGACTGTCGAAGGGGTGTGATGGGTTTGCCTTCCTCTACCCGGAGCAAAAGGCATACGCCCTTATTTAAAGAATGGACAGCAAGGTTACCCTTCTCGATGCAAGGTCTTTGTGTACGCCGGTGATATTTCGGGGAAGGGTGCTAAATTATACGTAATTTCGGGGGATTAAATGGCTAAAGTCAGGGTCTACGAATTGGCCAAAGAGTTGAACTTGGATAGCAAAGAACTGGTGGAAAAGCTTAAAGCCGGGGGAATGAATATTAGAAATTATATGAGTACCCTGGATGATCAAGCCGTGACCAAGGCCCGGGAAGTGCTGGCAGGTAAAAAGGTATCTGAGGTTGTGGAGGAAAAACGGATAAAGCCGACTGTGATCCGTCGGCGAAGAAAGACCGTTGCCGTCGAAAAGAAGGAACCCGAGATAAAAGCCGAGGTGATCGAGGAAGAGTCGCCTGAAGAGTCGGAAGTCCCCAAAACGCCTGAAACGCCAATGGAAATGGTCGAGGAGATGGAAACGGTCGAAGAACCTTTGGAGGAGAAGGGCGAAGAGGCGGAACGGGAAGAACCGCCGGTTTCTGAGATTGAGGAGGAAAAGAGCGTCGAATTGAAAGGCGTTGAGACCTCGGGCCCTGAGGAAGAAGTGGTCGAGAAGGAAGTCGATGAAAAAATGGAGACTCAAGTCGTCAAGGAAGAAGCTGCGCCCGTGGAAAAGGCTGAAAATGAGTCGGCCGAAGAGCATATAGCCGCCGAGACGTTACCTAAACCCAAGGCTAAAGAAAGAACAAAGAAGGGAAAGAAGAAAAAGTCGGATCAACCCGCCAAGATTATAAAGTTGCCGGAAGAGGGTCCGCTGCGCGATATTTTGGAGAGGAAGAAAGATCACGCGGCCGAGGTCTCTGAGCCTGCGCCGAAAGAACCGGTGGAGGTGGAACTTATTGTTCCCGAGGATCAGAAGAAGGAAAAGGTATCAAAGAAGAAGGAAAAGAAAAGATCAGACAAGGACGAGGTTCCTTTGAAGGGGCAGGTTCGTCAACGCAAGATTGCGGTCTTTGAGCGGGCAGATCTTTATGAGGGTCGAAAGGTAAAGCGGAAGAAAAAGGAGGGTAAAGGTCCTGAACCCAAGCGGCTGAAGCAAACGGAAATCACACTCCCAAAGGCCATTAAGAGAAGGATCAAGATCCAGGAAAGCGTAACAGTGGCGGAGTTGGCGAAGGCTATGGGGGTCAAGGGTACGGAACTCATCAAGAAGCTCCTTGTCCAGGGGGTCATGGCCAATGTGAATCAGCCCCTCGACTTTGAAACCGCCTCCCTTGTGGCGGATGAATTCGGTTATGAGATTGAGCTTGACCAGCTCGAGATGGAAAGTTTTGTGGCGGAGGTTGAGGACCAGCCTGAAGACATGAAATCCCGACCGCCCGTCGTGACCATCATGGGCCATGTGGATCACGGCAAGACGTCCCTGCTGGACTATATTCGCAAGTCCAACATTATTGGGGGGGAATCGGGAGGTATCACCCAACACATCGGAGCCTATTATGTGGAAAGGGAGGGTGGAGATATAGTTTTTTTGGATACGCCCGGACATGAGGCCTTCACGGCAATGCGCGCCAGGGGTGCGAAGGTCACGGACATCATTGTGCTGGTTGTGGGTGCGGACGACGGCGTCATGCCCCAAACGCGAGAGGCGGTGAACCACGCCCGTGCCGCCAATATCCCGATCATTGTGGCTGTGAATAAAATTGATAAGCCCGAGGCCAACCCTGACAAGGTCAGAAGAGAACTGGCCGAATTGGGGTTGACTCCGGAAGCGTGGGGGGGGGAGACCATCTTCGGCAATATATCTGCGAAGACCGGTGAGGGCGTGGATGAACTCCTCGAGCTTATTCTACTCCAGTCGGAAATGCTCGAACTGAAGGCCAATCCCAATAAGCCCGCCAGGGGTACGGTCATCGAGGCAAAACTGGATAAGAACAGAGGTCCCCTGGCTACCGTGCTGATCAAGAGCGGTACCCTCAATCAGGGTGACTATTTTATCTGCGGCGAACATTTTGGACACCTGAGAGCTATGCTGAACAGCCGTGGGCAGCGCATGAAATCCGCCGGACCATCCAGGCCTGTGGAACTATACGGTATCTCAGGCGTTCCAATGGCCGGCGATGAGTTCTTTGTCGTCCAAGACGAAAAGAAGGCCAGACATTTTATCGAAGAGCTTCAGGCTCAGGTGAAAGCGAAGGAAGTGTCCAAACGCGGAATCGTCAGCCTGGACGATCTTTTTGAAAAGATCAAGGAAGGGGAGGTCAAAGAGCTCAATATCGTTTTAAAGACCGATGTGCAGGGCTCCTTGGAGGCCCTCTCCGATTCACTTGTCAAGCAGAGCACCTCTGAGGTCAAACTCAATATCATCCATTCCTCCACCGGCGCCATCTCGGAAACCGATGTGATGTTGGCTTCCGCTTCAGAGGCTATTGTAATCGGGTTCAATGTGCGAGCCAATCCCAGGGTAACGGAAATTGCAGAAAAGGAGCAGGTGGATATTCGCTATTATGATGTTATTTACAATGTGATTAAGGATATTCGACTGGCCATGGCCGGACTTCTGGAGCCGATTTACAAAGAGAAGGTGATCGGAAGGGCGGAGGTCAAGGAGACCTTTCACGTTCCGAAAGTGGGCACTGTCGCAGGCTGCATGGTCACGGACGGCTTCGTGGAAAGGAATGCGCAGGCCCGGCTGCTGCGGGAAGACGTCGTCATTTTTGACGGCAAACTGGTTTCCCTCAAGCGCTTCAAGGAGGATGTCAAAGAGGTTCAATCGGGATATGAATGTGGCATCAGGCTGGAAAATTTTCAGGATATCAAGCCCGGAGACGTCTTTGAAGTGTATCAGGTCGAAGAAGTGGAAGCGGAACTGTAAGGAATGGTTATTGGAATCCTCAGGATAGAACTGCACATTCATGATAACCGTTCACTGAAGGGCAAAAGAAAAATTGTGAGGAGCATGGTAGATAAGTTAAAAAACAAGTTCAATGTTTCGGTTGCGGAAATCGGTTCCAATGACAAGTGGCAGAAGATCGAACTGGGGGTCAGCACGGTCGGGAACGATCGACGCCATATCGACGCTTCTTTAAATAACATTCTTGCTTATTTGGAGTCTTTGTACTTGGCGGAAATCGTGGATTCTGAGATAGATATCGTAAACTTCTAGCCCTCAGGACCAAGAGGTGAGACAGTAGATGTTAGCAGGTAAGAGAGCCGTTAGGGTGGGTGATCAACTCCTCCGGGAAGTTGCCGATTTACTCATGACAAAAGTCAAGGATCCCAGGGTAAAGGGGGCAACGCTCACAGGGATTCATCTCAGCGACGACCTCAAACATGCCCGGATCTTTTTCAGCGTCATGGGGGGGCGGGATGCGGTCAGGAATTCTCAAAGCGGCTTGGACAGCGCAAAGGGCTATATAAAGCGGGAAGTGGCATCCCGCCTGGAGTTGAAAAATATTCCCGATATCGTTTTCAAACATGATCCCTCGCTCGAAACCGGTCAATATATGGAAAAACTCTTTGAGAAGATCCGATCGGATACCGCGGTTGATCCGGAAAAATAGATCGTTCCAATGGAAGTTTGCAGCGACGGCATAGTTCTCATAGACAAAAACGAGGGAGTCACCTCATCCCATGTGGTCCGACAGGTCAAGAGATTTTTGGTGATCAAGAAGATCGGCCATGCCGGGACATTGGATCCCTTCGCCACCGGTCTTTTGATCGTGCTCCTGGGGCAGGGGACCAAGCTCTCATCATTTATCATGGCGAGCGAAAAGACTTACCTGGCGACGGTAAGATTGGGTATAGAAACGGATACGCTGGATTCAACGGGACGGGTTGTCAGGACAAGCCCGGTGCCTGAAATAGGATCAGAAGACATCCTAAAGACGGTTCAAACCTTTACAGGCAGCGTCGAACAGACGCCACCTGCCTTTTCAGCGCTTAGGTACAGAGGGAGGCGGGCCTACGAGTGGGCAAGGAGAGGCATTGAAGTCAAGCTCGGCAAAAGGCATGTGAACATTGAATCTATTCTGATCACCGACGTCAGTCTTCCTGATATCACGATGGAGGTCAGATGCTCCAAGGGAACCTACATGCGTAGCTTGGCCTCCGACCTTGGCGAACGTCTCGGGCCCGGAGGGCACCTGGCAAGCTTGAGACGCCTGTCCAGCGGTCCTTACAAGGTGGATGAGGCCATTAAGTCCGAAGAGGTAGGTCGCGACGGCAATAGATCGGATGCATTAGGAAAGATCATCTCCCTGGGGGATGCCTTGCCTCAAATGGAGGGGACGCAGGTGGATTGTCACATGGCAGGAAAGATAAGGAATGGGTATCGGCCTCACTGGGCGGAGTTGGACTGGAAAGGTCTAATAAGGAGACCCTGTGACCATCCCATAAAACTGATTAGCGGCACGGAACTGGTCGCCATTGTAAATGGACCCGATGATCCAGAAAAGAACAACGACCGGGTAAGAATAATGAGGGTCTTTAACTGAAGGTCTAAGAAAAATCAAATCGTAAAACATTTCAAAGGAGGGAGAGAAAGTGGTTTTGACTCCAGAAACCAAAAAAGAGATTATCGATCGGTTCAAACTGCACGACAAAGATACCGGTTCGCCTGAGGTCCAAGTCGCCATCTTAAGCAATCGTATAAGCTACCTTACCGATCATTTCAAGACTCATAAAAAGGATCACCATTCAAGGAGAGGGCTGCTGAAGCTTGTAGGACAAAGAAGAAGACTTCTCAATTACTTGAAACGTCAAGACGTGAGGCGATACCAAAATGTCATTAAGGAACTCGGCCTTAGAAAGTAGGTCCGTTCCGGAAGGGCGGATCTCATCGCTCATCGTCCCCCTCATCGGGGAGAGATGATTTAAGTGAAAGGATATATAGATAAATGATTAAAAGCGGATCTTTGGAAATTGATGATCGGTTGTTGCACGTCGAGACCGGTCGGATAGCCAAACAGGCCAGCGGTTCAGCCGTTGTGACCTTTGGTGAGACAGTGGTTCTAGTGACTGCGGTTTCAACCGATCAGGTGAGAGAAGGCGTTGATTTTCTCCCCCTAACCGTCGAATACCAGGAGATGTCCTATGCAGGGGGCAAGTTTCCCGGCAATTACTTTCGGAGGGACATGGGACGGCCGAGCGAACGAGAGACACTGACCGCCCGACTTATTGACAGGCCGCTCAGGCCCCTTTTCCCGGACAACTATTACAATGAAATCCAGGTGATAGCGACCGTATTATCGTCAGACAAGGAAAACGAAGGAGATGTTTTGGCCATTTTGGGCGCGTCCTTGGCCCTTGAAGTTTCCGATATCCCATTTATGGGGCCCATCGCGGCAGTCCGGGTGGGCAGAATAGACGGCCGGTTGAAAATCAACCCAACGGTCTCAGAGCAGAAAGAGAGCGACATCAATCTTATCGTGGCCGGAAACAGGTCCGCCGTCGTTATGGTAGAGGGAGGGGGAAACTTCACCTCGGAGTCGGACATGATAGAGGCCATATTCTACGGGCACGAGAAGCTCCAGCCTATGTTGGACCTGCAGTTGGAGATCAAGGGCGCTGTCGGCAAAGAGAAAAGAGAGATTATTGAGCGTCGTGAAGATACTGATCTGGGGGCCAGGATAGCCGAGATCACAGAGCCTCTGCTCCGGGATGTTATTACAATAAAGGAGAAAATGCCGCGGCAGAAAAAGAGAAATGAGGCCTATAACAAGGCGCTCGAAGCCCTGGTTGCCGAATATGAGGGCAGAGAGGGGGAGATAAGAAGCGGCATCGAGAAAAAAGAAAAAGAGATGGTGCGCCGCATGATCCTTGAGGAAGGGAGACGTATTGACGGGCGAGCCTTTAATGAGGTTAGACCCATCGAATGCATGGTCGGCGTATTGCCCCGCGTCCACGGTTCGGCCCTCTTCACTCGAGGGGAGACACAGGCCATGGTTTTGACTACCCTCGGCACGGAGATGGATGAGCAAAAGATTGAAAGCATCTATGGCGACCATTTCAGACATTTCATCCTTCACTATAATTTCCCACCCTATTCCGTGGGTGAGGCAAAGCGACTGACCGGCCCGGGCAGACGGGAGATCGGCCACGGAGCGCTGGCCAGACGGGCATTACTTCCGGTCGTTCCCAAGAAGGAAGAGTTCCAGTACGCCATCCGCACGGTTTCAGAAATACTTGAATCCAATGGATCTTCTTCCATGGCAAGCGTCTGCGGCGGGTCCCTCTCTCTGATGGACGCCGGCGTGCCCACCAAGGGGGCTGTCGCCGGGGTGGCCATGGGACTGATATCCGACGGCGAAAAGATTGTTGTCCTGACCGATATCATTGGGGATGAGGACCATTACGGGGACATGGATTTCAAGGTCACGGGCACCAAGGATGGGATAACGGCCATTCAGATGGATATCAAGATTGGCGGTATTACCAAAGAAATCATGAAGCAGGCACTCGGTCAGGCCAGAGAAGGAAGACTTTTCATCCTGGATCGAATGAATGAGGCAATATCCAAGGCGAGAACCGAATTGTCCCAGTACGCCCCTGTTATCACCAGCATCCAGATCAAGCCTGAGAAGGTCAAGGTCCTTATCGGCCCGGGAGGAAAGATGATTAAGGAGATATCCAGCAAGACCGACTCCAGGGTCGATGTTGTCGATGATGGAACGGTTACGATCGCCTCTCCGGATCTGGAGACTTCAAAGGCCGCCATTGATATGATCAAAAGGATCATGCAGGAGGCCGAAGTCGGTAAACTCTATATGGGTAAGGTGGTCAAGATCATGGATTTCGGCGCCTTTGTGGAAATCTTACCCGGAACGGACGGGCTGGTGCACATCTCCCAACTGGACAAGGGCCGGGTAAACAAGGTCACCGACGTCCTCAAGGAGGGTGACGAGATCTTGGTCAAGGTCCTGGATGTGGACAAAAACGGCCGGATTGCCCTTTCCCGTAAAGCCGCCCTGGGTGAAAGCCTGGACGATGTATCATAAGACGGTTTTAAAAAACGGGATAAGAATTCTCTCCGAACGCCTCGAGAACTATCGTTCAGTGTCCCTGGGTGTCTGGATAAATGTGGGATCAAGGGATGAATCGGAGGGGGAGTCCGGCATATCCCATTTCATTGAGCATATGCTTTTCAAAGGGACCCGGACCCGAGACAGTCTTGCCATTGCGAAAGAACTCGACGGCATAGGGGGCCTTTCCAACGCATTCACCAGCAAAGAGTATACCTGCCTGCACGCCAGGGTATTGGATAAGGATCTTCCGATCCTTGCCGATATCCTTGCTGATCTCCTCCTCAATTCCATCTTCGATCTCCGAGACATAGACCAGGAGAAGAAGGTCATTCTTCAGGAGATCAGCATGGTGGAAGACACACCGGATGACTACATCCATGTCATCTTCAACCGTCTCTTTTGGGTGGGGCATCCCCTCGGCAGGTCCATCCTTGGGACCATTGAAAGCGTAACAGGCATTGAAAAAGAGGCGATGACAGGGTTCATGAAACGGCACTATCTGCCTGAGAAAATATTGGTTACCGCAGCAGGCAATGTTGATCATGACGAACTCGTATCCTATTTTCAACCCTGTCTGGAGTCCCTCAACCCCGCGACAAACACCTCTTCCAGAGAGATTCCCAGCCACCATGCCGGTGTGTCTTGTCTCTGGAAAGATCTTGAGCAGGTGCATCTCTGTCTTGGCGGGTGGGCTCCGGAACTTGGAAGCGAGTACAGATTCGCGGGTGCGGTCTTGAATACCATCCTGGGTGGGAATATGAGTTCCCGTCTGTTCCAGGAAATCAGAGAAAAAAGGGGCCTGGCCTATGCCGTGTATTCCTTTCTATCTCCTTATATGGACGCAGGGCAAATCGGTGTTTATGTCGGGACAGATTCCTCGAAGGTGAATCGGGTTCTCAGCCTCATTCAGAAAGAACTGGTGAGAGTCCGAGCGGGGGATATTTCAGAATCGGATTTAGCGGCAGCCAAGGAACACCTGATCGGGGGCATACTGCTGGGGGCGGAGAGTACGGACAGCCGCATGATGAGACTGGCCAAAAATGAACATGTCTTCGGGAAGTATGTGAGCTACGATGAAATTGTGGCGGATTTGGGAAGAGTGACTGTAGAAGAGGTCGTGGTTGTCGCACGCGATGCATTTCAGACCGACGGGGTTTCATTGACTACCCTTGGTCCCTTTAGACAGGAGGATCTGGACCTAAGCTGTCTGCGGTTTCCCTCTCATTAGATTGCCCTCCAGAAATACATGATTTCTGGTTGGAGCGTTGTGCTGTCAGCATTCTGTGCTCAGTCTCACGTCTCGTCTTTGAATAGGTTTTGCTGACAGCTGATCACCGACGGCTGTTGGCGCGAATCCGGGAATGCCCATTTCCGAATGCGCATCGATGAACGGTTTGAGGATTTTGTGTGATCTCTGGTTATACTCGATGAGTGACCTGGTGGAACGGGTTAAAATCAAGATCAAGCGGCTCAACGAACACAGGGATATCCCTTTGCCGGCCTATGCAACGGAAGGCTCGGCAGGAATGGATCTGCGGGCGGCCGTGAAGGAGACGATCACCCTGAAGCCCGGGGAAATCCGATTGGTCCCTACCGGTCTCTTGGTGTCGGTTCCTGAGGGTTATGAGGCCCAGATCCGGCCCAGGAGCGGGTTGGCCCTCAAATATGGGATCGGAATGGTCAACGCACCAGGCACCATTGACTCGGACTACAGGGGTGAGGTCGGCATTATCATGATCAACTGGGGAATGGAGCCTTTTTTCATCAATCGCGGAGATCGCATCGCCCAGATGCTCATCTCCCGGGTGTGCAGGGCAGGCATTGAAGAAGTCGAAGAACTGGGGACCACGGATCGCGGAGAGGGAGGATTCGGCCACAGCGGTGTCGAATAAAACATTTTTGTTCTGATAAGATAGATGATGATGGGATGAGAAATGCGGATTTCTGTTCTGGCCTCGGGAAGCAGCGGAAATGCCTGCTATGTGGAAACAGATCAAACGAGAATCATTGTTGATGCGGGACTGAGCGGGAAAGAATTGACACGAAGACTGGAGCTCATCAAAGTCGATCCCAAGGACATTGATGCCCTGGTCATTACCCATGAACACGCTGATCATATCAAAGGGGCCGGCCCGCTGGCACGGCGTTTTCACATACCGGTCTATATCAATGGGGCCACCCTGAGAAGGGGGATGAGGTCTTTGGGGAATATCTCCCGACCGGTCATCCTTCAAACCGGCCGACCCTTCGCCATTCATGACCTTTCCATCGAGACATTCACGAAATGTCATGATGCGGCCGATCCCATAGGGCTGGTCTTGAGTTCCAACGGAAGCAGGCTGGGTATCATCACGGATCTCGGGCGGAGTACTCACCTGGTGACAGACCGGCTCAAACACTGCCAGGCCCTGGTCATTGAATTCAACCACGACGAGAAGATGCTCGCACAGGGACCGTATCCCATGGAGCTGAAAAGGAGAATCAGGGGTTCGGATGGTCATCTTTCCAACAGGCAGGCCGGTCAACTGCTCAGGTCCGTCACTCACAGCGCCCTGAATTTTGTAGTTCTCGCCCATATCAGTGACGCAAACAATGACCCTGAGATGGCCCTTGAAGAGGCGGAAAGGGTACTGGAGGAGTGCGGGCAACAGCGGACGAGGATTTTTATCGGCAGGCAGGATCAACCACTTCCTCCTCTTGATTTTTAGCCGGATCGATTTTGTCTCGGGAGTGCTTTACGAAAAGACTTCGGTCTTTGAATTTTGAGATCTGACGAAAATCGGAACATCATCTTCATGAGCCTCGACATTAAGGAAAAAGGCCATAAAACAGTCGAAAATCCCGCCCTTCACGTGGTGTTGTATCAGCCTGAAATTCCTGCCAATACCGGAAACATCGCACGTCTCTGCGGTGCTGCGGAGGTGCCGCTGCACCTTATCCATCCTCTGGGTTTCAGAGTCGACGACAGACACCTCAGGAGGGCGGGCCTCGATTATTGGCACGAAGTGGATATCCGGCATCATCGGAACTTTCAGGCCTTCGAAGAAGAGGAGGGCATAGCGTCCAAGGGGATGATTTCATTAAGCAGACATGCCACTGAGACTTACACCCGTGCAAAGGTTGGTTTTGGGGACTATCTGTTGTTCGGCCGGGAGACTTCGGGTCTCCCCGTTGATATACTGCAGGCTCATCCCGGTTATCGTATCCCCATCTGGGGTGGAGTGCGCAGCCTGAACCTCTCTACATCCGTGGGGATCGTGGTCTATCACTTTCTTCATGAGATGGGACGATTTTGAAATCCATTATGTTTCTTTTTTTTCGCGGGTCACTACAATTTTAAAAGGAGGGAGGATGTGAGCGCAGAGAGCCATGGCATTGAGGAGTTGATTGACTTTGCAATGGAGGTTATTCGTCAGGCGGGGAATGAAGTCTCTTCATATTTTGGGAGAGGGACGCCCCAAGTCAAGTTCGATGAGTCTCTGGTTACCGAGGCGGAACTGCATGGGAGGGAATTCTTAGAGGAGAGACTCTACAGCCGTTTCCCTGAACACCAGGTGTTCAACAACAGTCAAGGGGACAAGGGGTACACCCACGAAAAGAAAAGGTACATCTGGATTTTTGACCCGCTCGACGGCGTGGCCAATTTCCAGGCCGGTATCCCCATTTGGGGAATTTCGATGGCCCTCATGGACAACTTCTGGCCGATCTTCGGTGTATACTATATGCCTGCGACTGGAGACCTCTTCCATGCCCGTGCGGGAGGCTCGGCCTACTGGGGTGAAAAGAAGATCAGTGTCTCCCCTCAGGGCGAAATTAATGATGAGAGTCTGCTGCTCACTTTTTCCCGATTTCACACGGTCTATCAGACCACATTTCCCGGAAAGATCAGGGACTTTGGTTGCACTGGGGCCCATATCTGCTTTGTGGCTATGGGCCGGGCCGAAGCCGCCCTCATTGCCAACGAGTCTTTCCAGGATCTGGCTGCAGTCCGGATTATTGTGGAGGCCGCAGGCGGCAGGATCTACAAGATGGATGGAGGTGAATTTTTCCTCGATGAGTATATGAACGGAGAAAAAATTGAGGATCCCCTGTTGATATCACCCCCGGCTGCCTTTGAAGAGGTGCGGCGATTTCTCAAACCATGCGCTTAAATGCACCCTGTTGCACAAGAATTTCCAATCAGGATTTTGCGGAAAACCTTTTGAGCGCAGCGAAGGGAGCCTCCCGGCACCTGCTTGGAGCGCCGTACCCTCATTTTGGCCGGGGATGTCCCGGAAGGTCTTCTCAGAAGAGATACCGACGGATCACTGCATCCTTTCTGAGATGAGCGAAAGCAGTTGCAGGGCACGTGAAGCCATTGGCTGGTCCATGGTCCCCATGCCGCAGGCCGGGGTCAGGAGCGAACGGGCAGAGAGGATATCCGGCTCCAGACCCAGGGCATGGAGCCGATTGAGACCTTCATGGAGCCTTGAACAGAGGCCTTCCACGGAATCCGTCCCATTAGACTCGATGGTCGGAACGATGCCCCATGCAATGCCCCCGCCGTTGTGGATAAAAGACAGCAGTTCATCGGGGTACAACAGAAAATAGTCCATGTAACCATGGGCATCGAAATTGACGATATCCGGTCCTGCCTCCATGATCATAGACCAGTCGGTATTCCCGCAGCAGTGAATGCCGATCAGGGCACTGGATCTTTCCCGCACAAAATTGATGACCTCTTTCAAATAGTTCACAACGTCTTGCCTCTGGATCGGGGAAAAGGCGGACCCGAAGCCTGAAAGATAGGGCTCATCCAGGAAGAGGATCGGTCTCTTTCCCGTCCTGGCCAGTTCTTTTACTTGCCATAGGGCCTTGATAGCCAGCCCCTGAACCATGGCCTCCATTAGTTCGGGATCATAAAGGACGGACTTTCCGTCAGGGCCGGAGATGGTGGCCGCAAAGGTAATAGGCCCAATGGTTTGCCCTTTGATGAACGGCCCAAAACGCTCGCTCATTGCCTCCACGGATTCGACGATGGCATAAAGACCCGGCGCAAAGTCCCTGGAAATCGCAAAGTGGGAGAGGTCCTCCGCAAGAAAGTGCTCATAGAAGGTGACGAGTGCATTCTCCCTCTCGGCGTTGGATATGACAACTTTTCGCCTGTCACCGTCAATTGTCAGCAGGGGCAGCCCTTCGGTAAATTGGATGTTCATGTCTTCAAGATGGCTGCGTCTGAAGAATTGCGGCCAGAAGGGGATCCGGGGGAAATGTTCGAGAATTGTCCTGCAGGTCCCCTGGATATCCAGGAACGGCACACTTCCGATCCCTGTCGCCGCGAAATTGAAATCGGGGGTTTCTTTTTTATCTCTTTGCATGCGGATGTCTTTCACGTATTGCCCTGATGTTGGCAAGCCAGCCCTCAAGAAGGGCAATCATCTTGGTATCCGTTTTGTCGGGAAGGTCGTCTTTCCGGTCTTCTGAGACGACATCAGGACCCACCAATAACCTCAGTTCCTCGAGACGATTTCTGGATCGCTCATCATCAGGATTTTGGGCCACGACCCTTTGGTAGGTTTTTATGGCTTCCCGTGTCTGACCCTGATCAAAGTAGACCTCTGCAAGGGTGGGCGTGGCGATATCAGGGAGATCTTCGCCGTCCTGGAGGTCAGAACGCCGCCCCGTCTCTCCAATAGCCTTCATGGAGATCTCCTTGCCGGTTGATGGTGCCTTTTCCGTCGTAATTTCCGGGGATGCTTCGAGATCTCCCCTAAGTTCCCGGGCCTCGGAATCCTCCGGATGATGTGCCAAATAGAGGTCAAGAGCCTTGAGGGCGGTGTCTTTTCGTTTCTGTTTGCTGTAGACCCGGGCCTGGAGCTTATAGACCGGCAATAAATCTTTTAATTGTTCAACGGCCTTGTCCAGCTCTTCTTCCGCCTGGGACAGCCGCCCGGTGTCAAAGAAAGATTCAGCCAGCAGCAGCCTGACACGGACTGCGCCGGGATCGAAATCCAGGAACCGAAGGCATTCCTGGATGACCCTTTTCACCCGGCCTGCCTCTTTCATTCTTGAAAGGATCAGAAACGTGGTATCTGATGAAGGGGCATTGGCCAAAATTTGATCAAAGAGCTTCTCTGGGATAATCATTCGCTATGCTCCTCTCCTGCATATGTGGAGGGATGTTTCTCTCTGTCCTTGGCAAAACGGAAAAGGAGTTCGTCGTCCTTGATGAGGCCCAGTTCCCTCCTGGCGACGGATTCGATGTACTCCCGATCGTCGCGCATTCGGTTGATCTCCTCAAGAAGCTTTCTGTTTTCATCCTCCAGCCGATTGATCCTTTCCCGGTGATCCTGCCGCTCCTGTTCCATGCGGTAGAGGTGAACAAGACCTCTTTCGCCGAAACCAAGCCAGGCCGCGAGGAGGCCCAGGAAGAGCAGGATAAGAACCGAAAGTTTCATTAGACCTCTTTTGTTGAATCCCAAGATATTTCCGTTCCAGAGGCCCTGCTACAGGGCCTTTTTAGGTTTCCAATGAGCGGCGATGATAATGGATTTAACGCCAGCGGTCTTCGCAATATCCATGGCCTGAACGACGGTACCATGTCTTACTTCTTTATCGGCCTGGAGGACCAGATGTAACAGTCCCTTTTCTTGAACAAGTTCCTTGAGCTTTTGTTCCAGGACCGTCATGTCCACCGCATCCCCTTCAAGATAGGCCTGGCCGGATTCGGCCATGACCAGGGTGATCCTCTGGTCTTTTTGGTCAATGATCTTTTGGGCCACCCGGGGCAGTCGAATCCGTACTCCTGATGCCACATCAAAGTGCGATGTGACCATAAAAAAGATCAGGAGCAAAAAGACTATATCGATCAAAGGCGCAATACCCAGATTGACGTCTTCTTCTTTTCGTTTTCGAAATCGCATGGCCTATCAGGTCAAAGTCAGTTGTTTTCGGGCGCCCTTTCCGGGAGGAAATGTCCCGCCTTATCGCTTTGTGCAGACGGAACCGGGGAAGGCACCATCCCGGAGCCGGAACTTGTTTCCATCCAGAAACAGATGATTTCTGGATGGAACGGTCTGCTATGGGTATTCAGCGTTCAGTCTAATGCCTTGTTTTTGCATATCTTTTGCTGATAGCTGAGGGCTGTTAGCGCGAATCCGCGAATGCTCATTTCCGGATGAGCAAAACTTATTATTTGTTGTTGTATTGTTCGATAATTTCAACAAGCCTGATGGAATTTTCCTCCATCTCAAAAATCAGAGAATCCGCCTTGTCCTTGAGGATCCTGTAACAGACCAGCGTGGGAATGGCCACGCAAAGGCCTGATGCTGTTGTGATGAGTGCCTCGGCAATGCCTCCCGCCAGTGGTGCGGGATTGCCCACGCCCTGCACGGAGATGACGTTGAAGGTCCTGATCATGCCGGAAACAGTACCCAAAAGTCCAAGGAGTGGGGTGAGGTTGGCGATGGTCGAGAGGATACCGACATGTTTACTGAGGGAGACGGCTTCCCTGCCTCCCCGGTCTTCGATGGCCTCCTTGACAAGCCACATGCCCCGGCTTGCATTCTTGAGCCCCGCAAAAAAAATGTTCGCAATGGAGGAATCGTCTCCCTGACATAAAAACATGGCGTCGGATATTTTTTTCTTTTTCAACAGCTCTTCAACATTAAAAACAAAATCCTTTGGAATGACACGACTTCGCCTCAGGAGCCACAATCTTTCCAAGAAAACGCCGAGGGCAATAATGGAACACAAAATAATGGGATAGATAAACATCCCGCCTTTGAATATAAGCTCCAGCAATTCGGCCTCTCTGTATTTTGATTGCCACACAGTCCCAGGGCATTATACACGGATGAGCACGATCTCATATATATGCATGGGAAGGTGAAGAATGATCCTGTATCGTTGATTCTGTCTGACTCATTCGCAGGACCGTCCTGCAGGGACTGGTCCTGACTTTGTTTTATGCCATGTGGCTGATGCAAACAACTCGCAATGCCCGAGGTTGGGACCTCCTATACAAAGACCATCCGGAGGTCATCGTAAGAATTCAACCTTTCCAAAAAGCCGCTCACGGTGCGTTGTTCAAAGGGGCAACCTGTTACTGATCATCAATTTTGGCATGTTTGGCAAGCTTGTCCGCATCATAACCTGCCTTCTGGTAATTGTCCAACGCCCTTGCCTTGAGTTTTTTGTCCCTGGTCTTTTCAGAGTGTTTGTCTGCCAGTTCAGCGGCATGGCTCCACATGCCCATATTTTCGTAGGATTTTATCTCCCTTTTCACACGAAGGTCTTCTGTTGACCTCTCGGTTACAGCAGCCCGGCACCATGAAATAACCTTACGAATCCCTTGCCCGCACTGGGGGCAGATGGTGAAAGGCTCATCACGCACATCCTGGAAGGCTTCAAAAGGTTCTCGGCAATGAGGACAAGCCCTGCCAGGATCGATAGCTTGGTACTCATAAATGGGCATATCTGGAAAATCCTGTCTTATTCGTGCACCCGAGTAGGTAATTTATCTGAAAATCATCTTTTGTAAAGAGATAACTGGATGTTTTCAGCGAATAATATTTTTCGCAGAAGGATTTCGGCGCCGAAACCAGACAAAGGCGGCGACAGGACGGTTGCGCCGCCTGCAGGGGAAAGATCAATCCTGTGGACGAACGCGATTTTCTTGATAAACCTTTTGCATTGACTCGAAATCCTCCCGCGATTATTATCTGGAAATAGAGAGGCTGGATAAACATGGATGAAAAAGAATATCACAAGAAATATGCCGATTTGAGGATCCTTAAGAGCATTCAAGAATATCTGAAGTCCGAGGAGGATTCTTCCACGGCCGTGTACCCTCTCAAGGTGCCGGATGACTTGATCTATCAGGTGCTGAAGCTGGGAGGACCGGAAAAGGTCGATGAGTTGATCCACAAGATATTCAGGATGGGTCTGACTGAATGGAGTGAACGCTTTTATGAAAAGACATTTGGTTCCCAGCAGCGACTCGAGGAATTCATAGAGTTGGTCAAAAAGCGTTCAAGGGAGTGAATGCCCTTGGCATCCCGCCGATAAGGGACCGAGAGATGATCCCAGGATCATCATATAACATATTGATTAGAAAACGATTTCCCACCAAGGGGCAGCAAAATATCGATGCCTTGCCCACCGAATAACCCCTCAGATGTCCAGTTATTGCCTTCCCTTTATCTCATTTGTTCAGCAGATGAAAAAGATGTCGCCACCGGGCAGGGGGCGACACACAGCGGGGCATCCTTGTTGTAAATACGCCTTGAGGATTTCGGAGATCCTTTACTATACCATATCGTTTTATGGCATATTTTTCGCATAATCGCGCTTTGGGTCGGATGGAAAAGCATCAGAGGTGGGCTGGGAATGGGGCTTGTAAGCGGCGTTGTCTCAGGTATTGTTCGAAATCATTTAGGATATTGACAGATCTGACATTTGTTCTGTAATATACTTTATTTTACTTGAAATCAGGAAAATCATCATTACGTTTTTTTTGGATTTCCCTGGAATTCGATAACCCTCGGCCATGGATCTATTAATATGGCGTCCCAGGGAACTCATTTCAAACTCATTCAACGTGTACGGGTGTATTAATGAAGGCAACTGTAGAAGATATCACGAGTGTAAAGAAAAAACTGATTGTTGAGATTGATTCTGAAGATATGGCTCAAAAGCTCAATGAGGCTTACAGGTTACTGGCTAAGAAGGCCAAGGTCCCGGGTTTCAGGATGGGAAAGACTCCCAGACGCATCCTTGAGAGATATTATGGAAGCGGGCTGATGGAGGATCTCTACAGAGACCTTATAAGTGAAACGCTGCCCACGGCAGTGGAGGAGAACAAGATTTATCCTATCAATGCGCCCGCCATTGAAAAAGAACCCTTCAAAACCGGCGGCAGTTTCAAATATTCCGCAGTGATGGAAGTGAAACCTGAGTTTGAACTCAAGGACTACACGGGTCTGGAAATTGAAAAAGAGATCGTAAGCTTGACCGATGAGGATGTTGAGAGACACATTGAAGATATCAGAAAGGGACGTGGCAGCCTTGATTCCATAGAAGAAGATCGGGGCCTCCAGATGGGAGACTTTGCGGTCATCGATTACGAAGGATTTGAACGGAACATACCGATCGAAGGTTTGAAAGCCGAAAATTTTCTACTGGAAATCGGGAGTAAAAATTTTCACCCGAAATTTGAAGAGGCCCTGGTGGGGCTCAAAAAGAATGAGACTGCCGACATCACCGTCAGTTTTGACGAAAAACATCTCCACGAAAAATTGGCAGGTAAGACTGTAGAATTTAAGGTTAGGGTTGTCGACATCAAGGCCCTGGTACTCCCGGAGTTGAACGATGAATTCGTGAAAGACCTCGGGGCTGAGATTAACGACGGTGTCGAGGGGCTCAGAAAACAGATAAAGGAGAATCTGACGGAGAGAGAAAGACAACGGGTGGATAGAGATATGAAGACAAGACTGCTTCGGAAAATCTCCGATTCCGTTGAATTCGAACTGCCCGAGAGCCTTGTGGAGGCCGAACTCAGATCGGCGGTGGAAAATATCAAACAGAATTTCATCCGATCAGGATCCAGCCTGGAAAGAGCGGGAATCAGCGAGAAAAAGATCCGGGAGGATTTCAGGATCGCCTCTGAAAGGAGGGTCAAAAACTTGCTGATTCTAGGCGAAATTGCCAAACAAAACGGTATCACCGTCAGAGATGAAGAACTGGACGAGGAATTCCGTAGGATGGCCCTGGGCATAGGACAAGATCTCCAGGTTGTGCGAAGTTACTATGAAGCCAATGAGGCCGTGGAGTCCATCAGAGACAAACTCACCGAGGAAAAGACCTTGAATTACCTGGTTGAAGGTGCTAACATTATTGAGGTAGAGGCGGAAAAAATAAAGTCAATCGAGCCTGAGCAGGCTGTATCTGAAGAGGTCTGATTTCCTATTTTAGGAATTGCGCATCCGGACCCCCCGTTCAGGGATAACGACCCTAGTAAAACACTAAAAGAGAGATTGTAAGGATATGTTAATACCCATTGTCGTAGAACAGTCAAGCCGCGGTGAGCGCGCATATGACATTTATTCGAGGCTCCTGAAAGACAGGATTATTTTCATAGGGGAACAAGTGCACGATGGAATGGCCAACACCATCATCGCCCAGATGCTTTTTCTTGAATCTGAAGATCCTGACAAGGACATCAACGTCTATATCAACTCTCCGGGCGGTTCTGTAACAGCCGGATTGGCCATCTATGACACCATGCAGTACATCAAGCCGGCTGT
Source organism: Desulfatiglandales bacterium (assembly GCA_049366815.1). Taxonomy (GTDB): domain Bacteria; phylum Desulfobacterota; class DSM-4660; order Desulfatiglandales; family HGW-15; genus CAYNYM01. The sequence goes on from JBMNCO010000079.1 coordinate 51,502, forward strand.
GACGACCATCTGCATGGGCCAGGCCTCCAGCATGGGGGCACTCTTGCTGGCAGCCGGAGCAAGGGGTAAACGATACGCATTGCCGAATTCAAGGGTTCTGATCCACCAACCGCTTGGGGGGGTGCAGGGGCAAGCGACGGATATCGATATTCAGGCAAGGGAGATTCTTAAGATCAAGGATATTATCAACAAGATCCTGGCCAAGCATACGGGCCAGCCCCTGGAGAAGATTGCCAAAGATACGGAGCGTGACTATTTTATGGACAGCGAAGATGCCATGAAATACGGGATCATAGATAAGATTATTACTGAACGGGAAGTTCAGGATTCCAAAAAGTAGGAGAACGGTTTTATGCCAAGGAAAGAGGATACGAACAACGATCTCCTGTGTTCTTTTTGTGGGAAAAGTCAGGATGAGGTCAAAAAACTGATTGCCGGCCCATCGGTCTATATCTGCGATGAGTGTATCCAACTCTGCAATGAAATTATTGCAGAGGAATATGGAGACGAGGTGGAGACTGAGCTGGACGGCCAGCTTATCAAACCACAGCAAATCAAAGAAATTCTGGATCAATATGTGATTGAACAAGACCATCCCAAGAAAATTCTCTCCGTTGCCGTTCACAACCATTACAAGCGAATTGCAACCAAAGTGGACATGGAGGGGGTGGAAATTCAGAAGAGCAATATCCTCCTCGTCGGTCCTACGGGTTCTGGAAAGACACTCCTGGCCCAAACTCTGGCAAAGATTCTCAAGGTCCCCTTCACTATTGCGGATGCCACCACCCTGACCGAGGCCGGATATGTGGGCGAGGATGTGGAGAACATCATTCTCAACCTGGTACAGATGGCCGACTATGATGTGGAGGCGGCGAGTAAGGGCATCGTCTATATCGATGAGATCGACAAAATCGCCCGCAAATCGGATAGCCCTTCCATCACAAGAGATGTGTCAGGAGAGGGCGTTCAGCAGGCCCTTTTAAAGATTATCGAGGGCACCATGGCCAGCATCCCACCCAAAGGAGGGCGGAAACATCCGCAGCAGGACTTTGTAAAGGTCAATACCAACAACATCCTGTTCATCTGCGGTGGCACCTTTAACGGACTTGACAAGATCATAAGAAGCCGTATTGGTAGCAAGTCCATGGGTTTTGAGGCGGATATACACCTGAAACAGAAAGACGACACGGACGAGATCATGTGCCTTGTCCAACCGGAGGATCTGGTGAAATTCGGGCTGATTCCTGAATTTATCGGGAGGATACCCATCGTCGCCTCGCTGAACCACCTGAGCTTGGATGCACTGGTGAGAATATTGTCGGAGCCCAAAAACGCCCTGATAAAACAATATAAAAAGCTCTTCGAACTCGAGGGAGTGGAGCTCAAGTTTACAGAGGAAGCCCTGTTGGCCGTCGCCAAGGATGCTATTGAAAGAAAATCCGGCGCACGTGGCCTGAGGGCTATCCTGGAGTCTGTGATGTTGGAAATTATGTACGACATTCCCAGCTCGAAAGGTGTCCGGGAGTGTGTGATTGGGGAAGAAGTCATAGTCAGGGGCGAATCTCCCCTGTTAGTTTATGAAAATCAGGCAGGATACGCTTAGGAATGTTTAATCTAAACAAAAAAAATCCGACCGAATATTTTAAGGGAGCAGAGGTCCATTACCCCTTGCTTCCGCTCAGAGATGTGGTGGTCTTTCCGAATATGGTTGTCCCCCTGTTTGTAGGCCGGGACAAATCTATCAAGGCCCTTGAATATGCCATGTCTCACGAGAAAGAGATTCTCCTTTCCGCCCAGAAGGACGCAAAGGTGGACAACCCCGCGAAGAAGGATATTTACAAAAGGGGGACTCTCGGAAGTGTTCTTCAATTGCTGAGGTTGCCCGACGGAACCGTGAAGGCCCTTATAGAGGGCAAGCAGAGGGCGGAAATTGAAGAGTTCGTTGACGAGCAGGAATTCTTCATGGTCAGGGTCAACAAGATTGAAAAGGCCTTTCAGATGACCCTTGAATCAAAGGCCCTGGTGAGAGCCGTCAACGAGAGCTTTGAAGAATATGCCAAGCTGAATGAAAAGATCGGCAAGGATATTGTAGCGACGATTGCAGCCATTGATGATCCGCCGCGTCTGGCGGACACGATTGCAGCCCACATGCCCTTGAAGGTTCAGGATAAGCAAGAACTCCTCGAGATGGAAGAGGCGAACAAGAGACTTGAAAGGCTTTTCGAAAAGCTCAGGAGCGAGATCGACATCCTCAAGTTGGAGAGCCGGTTGAAGGGCAGGGTCAAGAAACAGATGGAGAAGACCCAGAAAGACTACTATCTCAATGAGCAAATCCGAGCCATCCAGAAGGAGATGGGCACCAAGGACGATTTCAAGGCCGAGTTGGATGAACTTGAAAAGAAAATCAAGCGGAAGAAGTTCTCCAAGGAGGCTCACAGCAGGATCTGGCAGGAGCTTAAAAAATTGAAGATGATGTCGCCCATGTCCGCTGAGGCGACCGTTGTGAGGAATTATATCGACTGGATCCTTTCTCTTCCCTGGTTTGAGCGAACCAGGGACAAGATGGATATTGATGAGGCCGAAACCATCCTGGAAGAAGATCATTACGGGCTGCAGAAACCAAAAGAAAGGATTCTGGAATATCTCGCCGTCCAGACTCTGGCCAAGAAGATCAAAGGTCCTATCCTCTGTCTTGTGGGACCTCCCGGTGTCGGTAAGACTTCCCTCGCGAAATCGGTGGCCAGGGCGACCGGTCGCAATTTTGTCAGGTTGTCGCTCGGTGGTGTAAGGGATGAGGCCGAGATCAGGGGCCATAGAAGAACCTATATCGGCGCATTGCCCGGCAAGATCATCCAGTACCTGAGAAAGGCAAAGTCCAACAATCCGGTCTTCTGTCTTGACGAAGTGGACAAAATGAGTACCGACTTCCGGGGTGATCCTTCGGCGGCCCTCCTGGAAGTTCTGGATCCCGAGCAGAATTTTGCCTTCAACGATCACTATCTGGATCTGGACTATGACCTCTCAGAGGTCCTGTTTATCACCACGGCCAATACACTTCACAGTATCCCATTGCCGCTTCAGGACAGGATGGAAATCATTCGTCTGCCTGGTTACACGGAACTGGAGAAATTAAACATCGCCAGGCAGTTTCTGATCAAAAAACAGACTGAGCAAAACGGGTTAGAGCCGAAAAACATATCCTTCTCAGACCAGGCGGTTCTGTCCATTATTCGGGACTATACCAGAGAGTCCGGGGTGAGAAACCTTGAACGGGAGATCGGATCCATATGCCGGAAGGTCGCTAAAGAGGTGGTGAAAAAAGGGAAGGATACGAGCGTCAAGATCACAGCCAACAATGTCAATAAATACCTAGGTGTCATCAAATTCCGGTATGGACGCAGTGAAGAAGAAGATCAGATCGGCATGACAACAGGACTGGCGTGGACTGAAGTGGGTGGGGAGATCCTCCAGACCGAGGTCACCATCATGCCGGGAAAAGGGAATCTCGTCCTGACCGGGCAGCTCGGTGAAGTGATGCAGGAATCGGCCCAGGCCGCCCTGAGCTATGCCAGAACCAGGGCCAGGCAGCTCAGGCTCCCTGACAATTTCTATGAAAATGTCGATATCCATGTTCACGTTCCTGAGGGTGCCATCCCAAAAGACGGACCGTCTGCGGGTATCACCCTTGCCACCTCGATTATCTCCGCCCTAATCAGGAAACCGGTCGACAGGAATCTGGCAATGACAGGTGAAATCACCCTCAGGGGGAGGGTGCTTCCCATTGGAGGGCTCAAGGAAAAGATCTTGGCAGCACATCGGGGTGAAATCAAACGCGTTCTCATCCCCATGGAAAACAAGAAGGATATCGAAGAGATTCCCAAGAAGATCCTGAAGAAGGTGGAACTTATCCCGGTAAGCCATATGGACGAGGTCCTCATTCACGCACTGGTTCATGAGGAGGGGGAGGAGCTTTTTGCGCCCATTGAGGAATGCAAGCCGTTTTGCATCGAGGAGTTACAGAAACCAGCGTCCCCGGAGCCTGAGGTGGGGCGAGCGCATTAAATTTTCTTGACAAAGATGAAATTCTGTAGATAATTGCTTCTTACTCTTCGGGCGGGTAGCTCAGTTGGGAGAGCATCGGCCTTACAAGCCGGGGGTCGCAGGTTCAAGCCCTGTTCCGCCCACCAGAAATTGCATAAAGCTATTGAGCGATGGTTGATGAAATGCAGGAAGCCACTTAAAGCTAGGTGCGGGCCATTGGCTGATAGCTAAGGATAAAATGTGAGATTTTACAGTTTTAAGGCATTTGACATCCACAAATAGCGAAGAGTAAAAAACGAAGTTTTTCCGGGGGCGTAGTTCAGTTTGGTTAGAACGCCGGCCTGTCACGCCGGAGGTCGCG
>JBMNCO010000080.1:0-33875 GCA_049366815.1 Desulfatiglandales bacterium
GTCGAGCTGGGGTTTCCCCCACGGATAAATCGCAAAAAGACGGCGTCCTCCCGCTGGTCACTTCAGAAAGGGAGCATGATTTCCACACAGTTATTGGAAAGGGCTAAATTCATACAAATAATCAACAAGATATTATAGAGCAATCGAGAGGAGGGTCAAGGATTTTGATGTGTTGTTCGGCGGATATATGATTCCATTTTTGCAGATTTCCGGTTCGTTGGGTGATAGTTCACATCAGTAAGGAACCGGCTTCAAGGGTTGGAAAGTGCTTTCTTCTCTTCGGCCAGTTTCAGAAAGGCCTTTGCCGGTGGGGAGAGGTTGACATCCTTGGGGTAGACGATATCGGTCTGTATATGGATCGGCCCTTCCCGGACGGGCACGCAGTTCAAGAGACCCGTATTGACCTCCATCTCGACCTCGGGCCTGTAGAGAAATGTGACGCCTCTCCCCTTCATCACATATTCCTTGATGAATTCTACGCTGCCGGCCTCGACAAGCACGGAAGGCGTGACCCCATGCTCCTGAAGCAGGGAAAGCATGGCAAAGCGGGACCCTGAGCCACTTTCACGGATGATGATGGGTTCATCCTTGAGATCCTTTATCGAGACCGCATCCGTCTTGGTAAATCGATGCCCGGGGGGCGTGACCAGGCAGAATTCTTCCTTGGTATAGGGAATGACCGTGAGCTTGGTGCCATAGGAGAGGCGGCCGATGATGGCCAGATCGTATTTAAAGGCCAACAGGCCGTCTGCAAGCTCCTGGGAACTTCCCACCTTCAGGGATATTTTAACACCGGGGTAACGTTCCTGAAACCGTGAGATAAGGCCCGGCATGAGGTGTCGTGCGAAACTGCGCGTGGTGGCCAGCGTGAGGGAGCCATGGGACAGGTCCGCGAAACGGTTGAGCACAAACTCCATTTCATCCACGATTTCAAATATTTTTTCTACATATCCGAAGAGAACGCGGCCGACCTCCGTGAGCTGAAGGTCCTTGCTGTATTTCTTGAAGAGCTTGATGTCCAGGGCGCTTTCAAGGGCCTTGATTTGCATGGTCACGGCAGGCTGGGTGATGAAGAGGATATCGGCGGCCCGGGTGACACTCTTTTCCCTTGCTGCGAGATAGAAGGCCCTGAGTTGATTGAGATTTATTTGCATCATGATGAAATGCTCATAAGAAAACCTTATGAGACTATAAAAACAAATGCTTTGACAAGTCAACCCAAAACCAGAAGACTAGGAATCAAATTGCTTGGACTGTTCTTTTCTTAATCCATGTTGCTCGGAACGGCTTAACCCGATTGAATCGTAATAGGTGCAGGACCCAATGGTCTCCTGGCTGCCGCGTGCCCTACAAGGCAGACCAGAAAACCCTTTAACTGGAAGGGGAATCTGTGATGGGACGCTGCATGTGCTTCGAGCATATCTACCTCGCAAACTTCATTCGCTGTGCTCTCTCTATCTTTCTGCCCCCAGTTTCCCGGTCGTCTTCTTTTCAAGCGTTTAACCATGATTCCGTCCGGTCCATCTCCCTTTCCATGATGGGTACGGCCGGGCAAGTCCATGCCATGACCAAGAAACCTTCGTTGAAGATTCCAACCTGCGGAAGATCCGGGCGTAAAAGGGCGGAAAGGGATCGACGAAGTCCATCAAAGGGTTGAGAGGAGGCCTTTATGCGTCTGAAGGATAGAGTAGCTGTTGTTACAGGAGCGGCCCAGGGGCTTGGAAAGGTTTTCGCCCTGGGGTTTGCCGGAGAAGGGGCACGCATCGTTGTTTCCGACATCCAGGACGGCACGGAAACGGTAAGAGAGATCCAGGATCTGGGCGGCGAGGCGATCTTTTGTAAGACCGACGTCTCCAGGGAGGAAGACACCCAGGCCATGGCAAAGGCGGCGCATAAGGCCTTCGGCAGGATCGATATCCTCGTGAACAACGCGGCGGTCTATGCGGGTATCAAGCGAAAGCCCTTCCATGAAATCGACATGAAAGAGTGGGACCTGGTCTTTGCGGTCAATGTGCGCGGAGCCTTTTTGGCGGTCAAGGCGGTCTATCCCTACATGAAGGAACAACAATACGGCAAAATCGTCAATCTCGCCTCAGAGGTCTTTTTTACGGGTTCCAACGGATTCGTCCACTATGTCGCATCCAAGGGCGGCATCGTCGGGCTGACACGCGCCCTGGCCATTGAACTCGGCCCCGAGAATATCTGCATCAATGCCGTGGCCCCGGGCTTCACGGACACGGAGGCCAGCCGGACTATCGCCGATGTAGGCAAGTATGATACCACCAAAACCCCTCTCCAACGGCTGGAAAGGCCGGAAGACCTCTTGGGCGCGGTACTCTTCCTGGCCTCCGGAGACAGTGATTTCATCACCGGACAGACCCTGTTGGTGGATGGGGGACGGGCCATGCACTGATACAAACCCACAGGGCGGGAGAAAAGAAGGCCCGTGGCGGCAGGGAAATTCCTGGAGTTCGTCATAAAGAGCGCACTGACCGGAATTGATAAGACCGAACCTCTCCAAATCGTCGGATCATGATTCGCGGCCATCGGCCCCGGCCCGAACGTCCTGATCAAAGGATCCGGCACACACCGACATCAGCCCTTGGCTGGGAGAGGTGACTCGCTCCAGGATTTGCACTACCAAAAGACGGACCTCAGAGCTTTGTGGGCGGGATATCAGGCCCTATGGGTGTCCAGCCGGGATTCAGCCGGGAGTCAAGGCCGTGTAAGACGCTCGAGGCGTTAGAAAAAAATAAATCAAGTGAGCAACTCCCCCTTTCAGTAAGGGGGCAAAAACAAGAGGGAGGCAAGAAGCCCGTCCTAGTATCCCCTTGGAACCGAAAACGGCAAGCAGGATGGCGTGGCCGGCATCGAAACGAAGGGAGAAATGCGGGAAAGCTCCTGACCTTTGAGGATGTGAAAATCTCTCCACATGTGTAGGTGGATGGGACTAAAGCTGTGGGCCGCATATCCTCTAAGCTCAGACCGCCTGCCGGCCAAAGAATCTTTGGCCCGGTCAGGGTGCTGTGAAGGCCTCACCGGAAAGGAGGTAGCCTAGGCAATGTCTGAGTCGTCCCCGATGGAAAACCGGGTATGACGACGTTCCCCAACACTTGAGGGAAAAGGATTCAACGGCTGCATGCAGATTGTGGTTCCTTGAATTTTCTTTCAGATCCGGAAACGCTGTATTTTCTTTTTCAGACACGAAATCGACCTATGGAGTGTCGCTTCAAATTCTTTCTCACGATTGCAGCAAACCTCGACACGGGACGATCTGACACACTGTTGAAAGAGTTCGAGCACCGCAACCTTTTCCAACCCTAGCAAAAACATATAACGGGTAACCCTGTCTGTTCATGTCCTTAACCTATTAACCCAATGGAAATATGGAGGGAAATATGAAGGTTTATGATGCGGTCCCGGGGCTGGAATTCGATCCTGAGAGGGATTTTGAGCAATCGCCTGCCTGGTTTCTGGATGGCACCCACTCCGTACCTCCCTGGACGCCGATGTTCGGGTGGTTCTGGGTCAACTTCTGCCGGCACGGCATGCAGTACGGTGCTGAAAAGCTGAGCCTTCCGACCGTGAAGGGTTGGGACTGGCGTTTCCATAAGGGTGGAGGCTACCTGACGCTTCTCATCGTCAAGAATGAGGAGGAAAAGAGGAGAAGAGAGGAAAAATTCCGAAAGGCCATCCTGCCCTTTATTGAAGATTACGACGGACTCTGGCGGGCCGTTTTAGACGAACTTCTCGGATTGTATGAAGGCCTGAAATCGCTGGATCTTGAAAAAGCAGACAATGTAGAGCTCCTGGATAATTTCGAGCAGACCATCAATTGCACCCGGCGCATGTGGGAACTTCACATGTACGTCATGTACGGCGTCTACACGGCCTATATCCTTTTTGAAAACATGTGCCGCGAGATTGCAGGGATCGATGACACGTCCCCGACGTTCCATAAACTGGTTTCAGGCTTCGACAACAAGGTCTTCCAGGTGGACCGTGAATTATGGAAATTTTCACAACGTGCCCAGGAAGAGGGCCTGGCCGACGATTTCCTCCAGGTCGAACCGGAGAAGATCCGGGATAAGCTGGAATCGACGGAAAAGGGGCGGGCCTTTATGAAGGACTTCATGGTCCTCATGAATGAGGACGGGTGGCGCATGCAGCGCATGGCCGAAATCAATCTGCCCACATGGGTGGAAGATCCCACACCTGCCCTTGTCAATGTGAGGCAGTTTTTGCAGAAGGGCGGCGCCTTCAATCTGGATGAGGAGCGCAAGAGGGCCACCGTGGAAAGAGAGGCCGCCGAGAAGGAGGTCCTCGCCAAGGTGCCGTCGGAGCAACGGGGGTGGTTCGAAACACTGATGCGTCTGGCCCAGAAGAGCGGGGTCTTCAGCGAGGAACACGACCACTACATGGATCTTTATGCCCATGCCATGATTCGGCGGAGCGCATTAGGCCTCGGCCGGCGATGGGTCCAGGCAGGCGCCATCGATGAGCCCGAGGATATCTTTTTCCTCATGCCCGACGAGGTTCGCAGGGCAGGTATCGCCCCGGACCAGTTCAATCTGCGCTATATCGTTGACCGGAGAAGGGCCGAATGGGAAGAGTGGAAAAAGGAACCCAATCCACCGGCCTTCCTCAAGGAGGGATTCGACCTGGATATGGCCATGGGGGTCCTGGTGAAGTCCAATGATCCTATAGCCCTCAAGGTCGTCGTGGGCGCCATGCCCCAGGTACGTCCAGAACTCAAGGCGGACCTTTATGGAATCTGCGGATCGCCCGGGTTTGCGGAGGGAACTGCGAGGGTGGTCATGACAGAAGACGAACTGCGCCTTGTCGAAGAGGGGGATATCCTGGTAGCGGCGACGACCTCTCCCAGCTGGACACCCATCTTTCCCATGATCAAGGGGGTGGTGGTGGATCGCGGGGCCAGTCTGTCCCATGCCGCTATCGTGGGCCGGGAATACGGTATCCCGGTGGTCATGAATGTTTTTGAGGGAACGGCCAAGATCCGTTCAGGCATGAGACTCAAGATAGATGCCAACATGGGTACGGTCTATATCCTGGATAAGTGATGAAAACCCGATGATGGGAAGGTGCCCGGGGGCCTCTACCCCGGGCGCTGACCAGAGGGGGGAGTGGAGAGATGACAAAGAAATGGATTTACTGGCTCAATGAACTCCGAAGTGAACACAATAATATTGTGGGAAAGAAATGCGCCAATCTGGGAGAAATGACCCATCTTGGGATGCGGGTGCCGCCCGGCTTTGCTGTATCTGTTGACGGCTATGAACGGTTCATGGAAGAGACGGGGGCCGGGGAGGAGATCAGGCAATATGTAAAGGCCAATCAGAACGCACTGCAGAAGGTGGAAAAACAGGTCGAGGCCAGCCGCTTTATCCGGGGGCTCATAGAATCAAAGAGTATGCCCCGGGGTATGGAAGAAGAACTCTGGGATTATTACGACAAGCTTTGTGAGCAGGTCGGCCAGAAGGATGTCGCGGTTGCGACCCGTTCGAGCGGCGCGGTAAGCATGCCCGGCCAGATGGAAACCTATCTCAATGTCCGTGGAAAGGAAGAACTGGCCCGAAAGATCATAAATGTGTGGGGGAGTGCCTTTACGACCCGGGCCATTGCCTTTCGGCTCGAGCAGGGTATGGAAATGGAAAAGGCCCCCATCGGGGTGGCGGTTCTGAAGATGGTCAATGCAAAATCCGCCGGGGTGACCCTCACGGTGCAACCCACAACGGGGGATCTTTCCAAGATTGTTGTGGAGGGAAACTGGGGCCTGGGGGAAAGTGTCGTCAGCGGGGAGGTCACGCCGGACACCTTTCTCGTAGAAAAGGATACGGGCGAGGTTCAAAGTACTATCAGCAAGAAGACGCACATGGTGGGCTATTCATCGACGGGGACCTGCGTCATGGGTGTGCCGGAGGATCTTGTGGACAAGGCCTGTCTTGATGCGCCGGAACTGGAGGAAATCGTCCGTGTCGCCAAGGACGTGGAGGCACACTTCGGCGTTCCCCAGGACATGGAATGGGTCTTTGACAGGGATATGCCCTTCCCGGAAAACCTTTTCTGGGTCCAGACCAGGCCGGCCAAGTTTTCGAAGAAGAAGGAAAAGGACGCTGAATACATCGCAGAACTGATGACAAGGGTGTTCAAAATGTAATTGTTTTTTAATCCTTCACACTTTTCACATGACTGAATTTTATTGGAGGTAAAGACATGCCCATTCTTTTTACCCAGTACTGGGAAATCAGGCCCGGGCGGTTCGACGATTACTCTTACTTTGTGATGAACGAATACATCCCCACGCTCAACAAACTGGGGATCCGCGTGGTGGGCGGCTACTATGTGGCCGTTGGAGAAGGGCCGAGGGTCAGAGCTGTCGCGGAAATCGAGAATCTCGACGGCTTGCACAGGCATCTGGCCACAAGCGACTACCGCATCGTATCCAACCGGTTGTTCCAGTATGTCTGGAAATACAGCAGCAAGGTCTGGGCTCCCTCCGGCAAAATCCAGGAAGGGCCGTATCGGATCCGGACGGGGGTGTGGAAATTCAATCAGTACTATAATGTGCTGCCCGGGAAGGAAGATGAGCATTACCGGTTTGTGAAAGATGAATGCATCCCCGGAATGAAGGCCCTGGGCGTCCCCATTACAGCAGGTTGGCGTCTGATTGTCGGCGAAGGCCCCAGGACGCTGGCCGAGAGTACAGCGAAGAGTATTGTGGATATTGCAAAGGCGATAGAAACGAATGAATTCAAATCTCTGGTAAAGAAGCTCAAAAACGAATTCGCAATGGATTACAGCAGCCGGATAATGGCCTCCACGGGTAGAATTGACCTTCCCTACCTCATGAGTGAAATGATGAAGAAGTTTTAGCGAGACACGGATGCCCGGAATTCTGGGTGGAAACGTGTCGCAAGGGCTTGGGGACCCGTGAATGCGGGCACTGATTTTTGATCAGTAAAATGACTGGATGAGGGCTTTGATGATACCGGAAAGGGTGTTTTTTTGGAGGATCGGGCTGGTTTGGCTATTTTACATAGCCGTGGCTTTTGTTGCAGGCCTGCTCGTTATCGGCGTTGCCGCTCACGTAAAGGTGTGGCTGAAGAGCGGACAAAAGGGCAAGATCCCTTTTTCTCGACAGGCCTTGAAGCAGGCGATACTGGATACCTTCCTGGGGCTTCGTGTATTGAAGGGCGATGTGACCGCGGGCGTCATGCATGCTTTTCTGATGTGGGGATTCATCATTTTGACTATTGGAACCGCCCTGATCTTTATACACGAGTATCTGTTTCCATTCCTTGCAGGCAACACCCACCTTGTCTTTGAAGTGGCCATGGAAGTTGGGGGGCTTGTCCTATTGGCCGGGGTTATCTGGGCATTGGTTCGCCGATACCTTCAGCGTGTTCCGAGGCTTGAACGCAGGCTGGAGGATGCCGTCGTGCCCCTGTGGCTGCTCGTTGTGGTTGTTTCAGGGTTCGTGCTGGAAGCGGTCAGACTGGGATCCCAACACCCGCCTTGGAGCCATTGGTCCTTTGTCGGATCTTGGATGGCGGGCCTGATTTCGGAACGGACGGCCCAATCGGCCTACCCCTATCTGTGGTGGGGCCACGGCCTGTTGAGCTTGGGCTTCCTTGCCGTCATTCCGTTTACCAAACTCTTTCACATCCTGGGAGCCCCCGTGACCTATTACCTTCACCACCTGGCTGAAGGGCCGAGGGAGGTGCCCTTGGCATACGAGGGCGTTGCTGAAGGGATGAACCTCGCAGACGCCGTATTCTTCGATGCCTGTATGCGATGCGGCCGCTGTGTGGAGAAGTGCCCTTCGGCGGGGGCCGGTGAGCCCTTCGCACCCCGTGATTTTGTCCAGTCCTCCCGCCGCGCCATGTGGAAGGAGCAGTCCCCCGTTGGAGACATTCAGTTCCTCACCAATGATCCTCCATTGGACGGCAATGCGGAGTGGTACTGTACGACCTGTTCGGCCTGCCTGGAGGCCTGCCCCATATACGGTGCCACGTTCAAGTTTGTGACGAAGAGGCGGACCGAACTTATAGAAGAAGGCAAAGGCGTGCCGGATCTCATGAACCAGACCCTTGAGAGGTTGTTCAAGTATGACAATCCATGGTTTCCTTCCAAGAAAGAAAGGGCTGCCTGGGCCATTGACCGGAATGTCCCTGCCCTCAAGAAGGGCGGAAAAGAGGCCCAACTCTGCTACTTTGCCGGATGCACGACCTCCTTTGATGCGAGGGCCCAGGACATTGCCAAATCCTTTTCGAGCATCCTGGACCATGCCGGAGTGAATTATGGGATTCTCGCCGACAAGGAGCCCTGCTGCGGCGACCTCGCCAGGGTGGTCGGAGAAGTCGGTCTTTTTCAGGAACAAATGGAAAAATGCTTGGAGCTTTTTGATAAATACGGCATAGAGCAGGTGGTGACGTCCTCTCCACACTGCTTCCATACCTTTAAAAATGAATACCTGGAGAAGAATTTTCAGGTCCGTCACTATACATTGTTCCTCAAGGAGCTTATCGGGGAAGGAAGACTGGAATTCAAGAATTCAGAACGCCGTATTGTAACCTACCACGATCCCTGTTATCTCGGCCGCCACAATCAGATCTTTGACGAACCAAGAGAGATCATTCGTTCTATCCCCGGCATCGAGTTGAGGGAAATGCGGCATCATGGACTCGACAGCCTGTGCTGTGGTGCAGGGGGAGGGAGGATGTGGCAGGGGCCTGAACTGAAGGGTGATGAGAGAATGGGTGAAATCAGAATCAAGGAGGCCCATGAAACCGGAGCACAATGCGTGATAACGGCATGTCCGTTGTGCTTGATCATGCTGGAAGACGGCCTGAAGACCGTGGGCCTGGAAAAGGAGATGAAGGTCATGGATCTCAATGAACTGGTTTTGGGTTCGCTCAAATAGGCGGATAAAAACAGGGAGCGGAGCCCATTGGCGATAAACAGGCCTTCGCTCACTGAAAAAAATACCAAAATGTCTTTAGCAAAGGCAAGAGATGAGGAGGCGATAAACAATGAGTGAGATATTACTGTTGGTGGAGTCCAAAGAAGGATCGGTGGATAAGATGACCCTTGAACTCATACGGGGGGCGACCGACCTGGCGAAACAACTCGGTTTGCAGACTTCCGCCGTTGTGGTCGGGAATGAAACCGCACCCTTGGCGGAAGCGGCTGCATCCTATGGGTTGGACAAGGTATACGGGCTGGAGCATCCCTTACTGGAAGGCTTCAAGCCTGATGCCTGGGTGGCTGGCCTGGAATGGCTGTGCAGGCAAATTTCGCCCAGAATTTTTCTTGCCAGCCACTCCTTTGTGGGAAAGGAGGTGTCGCCCCGGTTGGCGACCAGGTTGAATGTGGCCCTTACAACGGACTGCACAAACCTGGCCATAGATCCGGCTGACGGCCTTCTGATTCGCACGAAACCGATCTATGGAGGTAATGCCGTCACGACCTTGAAGTGTCAGGGCACCCCGCAGATGGTGACAGTCAGAAAGAATTCTTTCATACCCGTCGAGAAGGCGGCCTCTGCGTGTGAGGTCGTCAAGATGGTGCCGGAGCTCGATGAATCGGTCATCAAGGTCAAATCCCTCGAAACGGTACCGCAGGAAATCGTGGAATTGGATAAGGCAAACATCATCATATCCGGTGGAAGGGGAATAGAGGACCAGGAGGACTTTGAAATGCTCACCGCCCTGGCCAAGGCGATGAGTAAAACCCATGGAAATGTCATGATTGGATGCAGCAGGCCGGTGGTGGACAAATGCTGGCTCTCCTCCGATCACCAGGTGGGTCTGACCGGCTCGATGATCGCCCCTGATGCCTATATTGCCATCGGGATCTCAGGCGCTGTCCAGCACCTGGTCGGCATGGTTCGATCCAAGAAGATCATTTCCATCAATACCGACCCGGCCTGTAACATGTTCAAAGTATCCGATTACGGCGTGGTTTCAGACTATAAGGACATCATCCCCGCCCTGGTAAAGAAAATGGAGGAGTCATCATGAAGGAACTCAATATCATTGTCTGCGCAAAACAAATCCCTGATCCGGAGGCCCCGTTTTCAAACGTCAGCGTGGATGTTGAGAATAAGGAAGTCATCGTGGACGCTCCGGATGTCATCAGTCCCTATGATGAAAACGCCCTCGAGGCGGCCCTGCGCATAAAAGAAGAGGTCGGGGCCAAGATAACCGTCCTGAGTATGGGCAAAAAGGTTTCAGATACGGTGCTGAGAAAGACGCTGGCGGCCGGGGCCGACGAATTGATCCTTATCGAGGATCCCCAATTCGAACTGCTCGAGAGCAGTTCGGTGGCTTACGTCTTGTCTCGTGCCGTCAACAAGATCGGTGAGTATGACCTTGTTCTGGTGGGGAGGCAGGCCGGAGACTGGGATTCCGGGCAAGTGGGATTGATCCTCGGCGAATTGCTTGGGGTTCCTACGATCAGCCTTGCCCGGTCCGTAAAAGTAAAGGACGGGAATGTGATCGTGGAGAAGACCATTCCAATAGGGTATGAGGTGGTCGAGGCCGGTCTGCCCGCCGTGGTCACGGTGAGTAATGAGGTAGGGGAACTGCGGTATGTTTCAAGGACCAAGATTTTGGGCCTGATCAAAAAGCCTATTCGTATACCGAAATGGGGGGCGAAGGTCCTGGTGGAGGACCCTGGGATGTTGAAAACATTACAGATGGTGGAACTCCTGCCTCCACCGGATATGGGGAGGGATTGTTCGTTTATTGAAGGGGCGTCACCTGAAGAGACCGCTGAAAAACTGGCCGCTATCTTCAGGGAACTTGGATGATGACAACGCAGATGTTGTTTTGAAATCATTTAAACAAACTACAGAGAAAGGGAGGTAAGAAATGGCTGACAAAGCGTACGATGCGGTAATTATCGGAGGGGGACATCACGGGACGACCATTGCCCCTTACCTGGCCAAGGCCGGGTTAAAGGTCGGGGTCTTTGAGCGGCTGGACCATCTCGGCGGAGGAGCCATCACGGAAGATCTCCCCTCGCCCGGATTTCGCGGGAATTTTTGCGCCCATTTTACCCGATACTATGGACATCCCGGTTATAAAGAATTCAACCTTCGAGAAGAAGGGCTGGAATACACCTTTCCGGATACCAATGAGGCCATCGTCTTTGATGACGGTACCAGTTACGTGTCCTATCCGGCCTTTCCGGTGATCAACGCCGAGACCGGCGAGACACAGTACTCAGAAGAAAACGTCAAGAAAACCTATGAACAGATCAAGCGTTTTTCCGACGCTGATGCCGAAAACTATCTTTGGCTGACGGAAAAATACAGGACCAAATGGCGTCCGGCTTACGCGAAGTACCGATACTCCCCTCCCACACCCTGGGGGGTGCCCGATCCGATCGAGGAACTGTTCGACGATCCTGACAGCGGATTGGAACTCCCCATGCAGTTTATGAGCTGCAAGCAGATGGCCCGTTATTTCTTTGAAAGCGAGGAACTGAGAATCTTGACCCTGCGGGGTTTCTGCACGTCGTGGGGTGCCTTCCCCGACGACATCCCGGGCATTTACATCATGATGTCGACCATCCATCTGACCCTGGGATGGGAACCGGCCGCCATTGCCAAAGGCGGCACACAGGCCATCACCGATGCCCTGGTCTCGGCCGGGAAAAAACGGGGTGTGGAGTACCATATCAACTCTGAAGTGCAGAAAATACTCATCGAAAACGGCAAGGCCACGGGAATCAAGTTGCTGGACGGCTCGGAGATCAAGGCGAATCAGATGGTGATCTCGGACAACGCTTCCCCTCAGCTCTACCAGCGGTTGATCGGAGAAAATCTCATCACGGACAGGATGAAGCGTTGGGCTCGCGTCTACCAGTTCGATCGGGGCGAGCTTTTCTGGGGGACGGTCGGTGTTCATGAACTCCCTCAATATACAGCGGCGAAGGATAACCCGGATCTGAACGCCACGCCGCGCACCTATTTTTGCCCCAAAGATCTTGGATTCTTTGAAGACAAATACCAGCATGAGATCTTTCTCGCGGGGATGCCTTCAAAGATGTTTATCCTGACGGCCCCGGACAGCATCTGGGACCCCAGCAGGGTGCCTGAAGGGAAGCATTCGTTGCACGTCGAGGAGTTTACCTGTCCCGCCCGGTTGTTTTCCAGAAAGGAATGGGCACAGATGACCGAGATGTGGGTCGACGCCCTTTTCGAGATGTGGGCGGATTATGCTCCGAACATGACAAAGGACAACCTCATTGTCCACCGGATCACCAATCCTGCCGACATCCAGGATACTCACCTGGATATGAAGGAAGGGGGATGGTGTGAAGGGAACTGCCACGGTGTCCAGAACGGACGCTTCAGGGGTGTACCGGGTGGGTATCAGACCTTTGTAAAGAACCTCTATCAGTGCTCATCCGGTGTGTATGGTGGGCCGGGTATCGCCCGTGGGTCAAGCTATAACTGCTATAAGGTCATAGCGGAAGAACACAAACTCCCCATGCCGGAATATTAATCGATGGGGCTTTTGAAGTGGGGTTGAAAGTGTTGTTTCGATTTTTTTGATTTTGGGTTCCCGGCCTGTGCCGGGGGACAAGAGAGTGGCGCCTAAAAGGGACGGTGGATGAAACCCTTCCGTGATGGCAAACTCGAAGGCTCCCGGCCAGGGCGAGGAACCGATTTTTGAGAAGATTACAGTCTTCCCGGGGTAGCCCAAGCGATTCTTTTTCAAAGACCGGAAGAGTGAAATGCTTATTAAACCGGATTGTATCCCCTGTATCCTTAGAATGTCCGTTACGGCCATGCGGGCCCTGCACATGGATGAGAGTCGGAGCCGGAGTCTCTACCGGAGGATCGCACAATACCCCGGGCTTCGGGGTGAGACCTGGAATGTGGTAAGCCCCAGTATTATTGAAGGCATCATGGATATCATGAAAAAGTCCGCCGAGGCGTCCGATCCGTTTTCCCTCCTGAAATGGAAGCAGAACAGGCGGGCTCTTGAGGTCGAACAGCAGATCGCATCCATTATCCAGGAAGAGGCGGATCCCCTCCATAGCGCGGTGCGCCTTGCCATACTTGGGAACATGATCGATCTTATGGTGCAGGATGGCCCTTCGGATTTTATGCACTGGATTCGGAGTAGACTCCAGGTCCCCATTTCGGACGCCGCCTATGAGAGATTCCGGGAACGGCTGTCCCGGGCGAGGCTGGTGGCCTATATGGGTGATAATTCAGGAGAAATTGTCTTTGATAAACAGCTCATCAAGACCATCAAGGCGCACTATTCCCCTGAGATCGTCTTTGTCGTCCGCAGTACGGCCACGATGAACGATGTGACGCTCAGGGAGGCGGAGGATACGGGAATGAAGGAACTGGTTCCCGTGATTGAAAATGGAATCCAGGGTCCCTTCCCCGGGACGAGTCTGAAACGGTGCTCCCAGGAGGTGAGGGACCTCTTGAGCCGCGCCGATCTGATTATCTCCAAGGGCGGGGGGAATTTCGACTCCCTGAGTGAGGAAGAGACCGAGTTTACTGAGAAAACAACTTTTATGCTCCTGTCCAAGTGCCAACCCTATTGTGATGTTTTCGGCACAAACCTTCACGAACCCGTCCTGGCCCATCTTCCCTGACGCCAGGGTGTTTCCTTCCCCCTGTTTGTCTCTTGCGGTCGGTTCGAGGGTTTCGAAAAGAGGGCGATCCATGCACCGGCCGAAGGTCAGGTGAGGGGGGAGACACACAGTGAAAGAGCCCCGGAAAGGTTCGCCGATCCTTCAGGTCGGAGGAGCGCTATAAACGAGGAGATCGGGCATTGGAAACAGTAACGCCATTGAAAGAAGCAGTTGAAATGATCAGGGATGCCGGCGGAGAGGCCTTCCGACTTTGTTTTCAATGCGGCCTCTGCACCGCCAGTTGCCCCTGGAATCGGGTGAGGACCTTCATGCCCCACAAGATGATCACCCAGGCCAAGTTCGGTCTGGTGGAACTGGGGGAGGAGGACTGGTGGTTCTGTTCGACATGCAACATGTGTGTCAGCCGGTGTCCCCGCGGTGTAGCCATTACGGATATCATGCAGTCGGTCCGGAACATCACCCTGGAATTCGACTACCGGGCGGCCCCCGAAAGTCTGCGCAGCGCCATGGGAAGCCTGAAGGGTTCCGGAAATCCCTGGAGCGGGGAGAGGGAAAAGAGGGCGGATTGGGCGGAGGGGTGCGCGGTTCCGCTTTTCGGCGATGGGACGGAACTGCTCTATTTTTCCTGTTGCGTACCGGCCTACGACCCCACAATGTTAAATGTGGCCCGTGCCACCACTCGAATCCTGAAGGAAACGGGGGCCGATTTCGGTATCCTCGGGACCAGGGAAAGCTGTTGCGGCGAGAGCATTCGGAAGGTGGGCAACAGGGAGCTCTTTGAAACCCTGGCAAAGGACAATATCCAGGCCTTCCAGGAGGCCGGGGTCAAGGATGTGGTGTTCACATCGCCCCATTGCTACGTGACCTTCAGGGACGAATATCCCGGATTGGGCGGTAACTTCAAGGTCGCCCATTTCACCCAGTATCTGGCCGGCTTGATCGATCAGGGACGACTCAGCTTTGAGAAGGATTATCCCAAAAAGGTCGTCTACCATGATCCCTGCTATCTGGGAAGACACAGCGGCATCTACGATGAACCGAGAAGGGTCTTGAAAAGCATTCCAGGACTGACTTTGATGGACGAGATACAGACCCGTGAGAACAGCCTTTGCTGTGGCGGCGGGGGTGGACGGATCTGGATGGAGACCAAAAAGGAAGAGCGGTTCTCGGATATTTTAGTAAGACAAGCCGTGGAACTGGGTGCCGATGTCCTTGTCACAGCCTGTCCTTACTGCATCCTCAACTTCAAGGACAGCGTCTTGACACTGGATAAGGCGGAAGTTCTCGAAATAAAAGATGTCTCCGAAATTGTGAATGAAGTCATCTAGCTTACAATCAAGAAAAATGTGTGGAGAGGCCAATGCCGGACACGTGGAAGACTGTTAACAGGGTTGGGCCACCCATGAAAAGGGTCGGCACCGTCATGGTGGTCGGTGCCGGAGTGAGCGGAATACAGGCCGCATTGGATGCGGCAGGTTCCGGGTTCAAGGTGTTTCTGGTGGACAAGGGTCCCGCCATCGGCGGAAAGATGGCCCAGTTGGACAAGACCTTTCCGACCAATGACTGCTCCATGTGCATCCTGTCTCCCAAATTCATCGAATGCGCCACCAATCCGAATATCACCATCATGACCCATACCAGGATCGAGCGTGTGGAGGGTGAGGCAGGGGCCTTCGATGTCCATGTGGTCCGGGAGCCCCGTTACGTCGATGAGGCAAAGTGCACGGGTTGCGGCACCTGTACCGAGTACTGTCCGGTGAACATCATGGACCTGTACAATGAGAGTCTCGGCACCCAGAAGTGCATCCATGTCCATTTCCCCCAGGCCGTGCCGGCCGTGTCGGTCGTGGATCCGGCCCATTGTCTTTTTCTCTTGAGGTCGGAATGCCAGATCTGCGTGCCGACCTGTAAAAACAAGGCGATCGACTTCCACCAGCAACCCGAACGGCTGACACTGGAGGCGGGCAGCCTGATCCTCGCCCCCGGATATGAAGCCTTTGATCCCGAGGTTCAGAGCCAATACGGCTATCCGAATCTTTCCAATGTGGTGACCAGTCTCGAATTCGAACGCATCATCAGCGCATCCGGACCCAACGGAGGGGAACTGGTACGCCCCTCTGATGGAAAGGTCCCCCATAGGATCGCCTGGATTCAATGCGTCGGGTCCAGGGACGAGGCGGCGGGATGCACTTACTGCTCCGCAGTATGCTGCATGTATGCCACCAAGCAGCTTATTCTCTCCAAGGAACACCACCCGGAAATTGAGGCGGTCGTACTCCATAACGATATCCGCGCTTACGGCAAGGGTTTCGAGCGTTACTACGAGAGGGCCAAAAACATGGAGGGCGTCCGGTATATCTGGAGCAAGGCCTCCATTGTTGAAGAGCGACCGGATACCCGAAATGTGGTCATCCGCTATCGAATCAATGGAGCGGAGGTCAGAGAAGAGGAGTTTGATCTCGTCGTTCTCTCGGTGGGATTGAACTCCACCAATGGAAATCGTGAACTGGGGGAGACCCTGGACATTGCGTTGAACGGGCACGGGTTTTGTGAAAGTCCCGCCTTCTCGCCGATCGAGACCTCCAGGCGGGGAATTTTTAACAGCGGTGTTTTTCATGCGCCCATGGACATCCCCGATGCCGTGACCATGGCGAGCGGGGCCGCCTGCCTTGCCTCGCAACTCCTCTTTGAGGAGCGGGGAACCATGGTCCAGGAAAAGGTCTATCCCGAGGAACGAAACGTGGCGGGCGAACCGCCG
Organism: Desulfatiglandales bacterium; assembly: GCA_049366815.1. Taxonomy (GTDB): domain Bacteria; phylum Desulfobacterota; class DSM-4660; order Desulfatiglandales; family HGW-15; genus CAYNYM01. Next base: position 16,409 of record JBMNCO010000080.1, read on the forward strand.
AGAGTCGGGGTCTTTGTGTGTGACTGCGGCACCAACATCGCGAAGGTGGTGAATGTGCCCGGCGTCGTAGAATATACCCGGGGCCTAAAGGGAGTCACCCATGCCGTGGAGGAGACCTTTGCCTGTTCCGTGGATGCCGTGACACACATGGCGGAAACCATCCGGGAAAAGTCCCTCAACCGGATTGTGGTGGCCGCCTGCACCCCCAGGACCCACGAGCCGGTCTTCCAGGATGCCCTGAGGGAGGCGGGCCTCAATCCCTATCTGTTTGAATTTGCCAATATCCGGGAGCACTGCTCCCTGGTGCACATGAGAGAAAAGCAGGAGGCGACCGACAAGGCCAAGGATCTGGTCCGAATGGCCGTATCAAAGGCCCTGTTGCTTGAGCCGCTCTACCCGGTTTCCTATCCGATTCATCGATCCGCCCTTGTGATCGGGGGAGGCGTGGCCGGGATGGTCAGCAGCCTGGCCCTGGCAAGGCAGGGTGTCAAGGTCACCCTCATCGAGAAGACCGACACCTTGGGTGGCCTGTCCAGGAAGATTCCGCAGACCCTGGAGGGGTGGGACATTCAGGGGTTTCTCATGGACCTTGTCCGTCAGGTGCATGAGAATCTTCTCGTCGAGGTGTATCTGGAGGCGGAACTCGTTGATTTTTCAGGCTACGTGGGGGATTTCAGGTCCAAGGTCAAGGTTGGACGCCCCGAGGGGATCCTGAAGGAGATCCTGCACGGCGTGACCATCGTGGCCACTGGGGCCGAGGAATACAAGCCGACGGAGTACCTTTATGGTGACGACGAACGCGTCATGACCCTGCTCGAATTCGATGAGGCGATCGAAGGAGACAGGGAGCGATTCAAGAGATTGAACTCCGTCGTCTTTATCCAATGCGTTGGTTCGAGGGACGAGAAACGGCCCTACTGCAGCCGGGTCTGCTGTTCCCATTCCGTGATGAACGCCCTCAAGCTCAAAGAGATCAACCCGGAAATGGATGTCTATGTCCTTTACCGGGATATGCGGACTTACGGTTTCCGGGAGGACTACTATAAAGAGGCCTCGGATCAGGGTGTAATTTTTATCCGCTATGACAGTGATGACAAACCGGTGGTGGAGGCCGTGGAAGAGGAGGGGCGTCCTGTGCTGAGGGTCTCGGTGACCGAACCCATCCTGGGGCAACGGCTCCAGATCGATGCCGGGAGCCTGTGCCTGGCAACCGCCTCCATTCCCCCTGCGGGGACCCGGTCCCTGTCCCAGATGCTCAAGGTCCCTGAGAATGAAGACGGTTTCTTCCTTGAAGCCCATATGAAACTGCGCCCTGTGGATTTTTCAACGGAGGGCATCTTCATGTGCGGCACGGCCCACAGCCCCAAGTTCATTGATGAAAGCATCGCCCAGGCACAGGCGGCCGCATCCAGGGCCATGACGATTTTGGCCCGTACGGAAATGACGGCCGGGGGCGCCATCTGTGAAGTCCTGGCGTGGAAATGTGTGGGCTGTGGTGTCTGTCAGGAGGTCTGTCCCTATGGGGCCATCGCACTGGATGAAGAGGAGGGCGTGGCCAGGGTCACGCCGGCCCTGTGCAAGGGATGCGGGGTCTGTGCCTCCTCCTGTCGAAGCGGGGCACTGACAGTGGCCGGAGTGAATGATGAACAGGTGTTGGACATGGTGAAATCCTTATCGGCTTAGGAAGAAGAAATGGCTGAATCTTCAAGGTGGGAACCAAAAATCGTCGCTTTTCTGTGCAACTGGTGCAGTTACGCCGGAGCCGATCTGGCGGGGACCAGCAGGATTCAATATCCCAACAACATCAGGGTCATCCGCGTGCCCTGTTCCGGCAGGATCAATCCCTGGTTCATCGTTGCCGCCATCCAGCAAGGTATCGACGGCGTCCTGGTGAGCGGGTGTCATCCCGGAGAGTGCCATTATCTCACGGGCAATTACATCGCCAGACGGAAATTCGCACTGTTGAAAAATCTCCTGACATTCGTGGGCATGGAAGAGGGAAGAGTGCATTTTACATGGGTTTCCGCCTCTGAAGGGGTGCGCTTCGGAAAGGTGATCGAAAAGGTGACGGACCAGGTGAGGGCCCTGGGACCTGCCAAGAGGTTGGTTAAACCCTGGACACAAGGACATGAGGATGGATGGGCTAACGAATAGGATCCGAAGGGTCGTCCGGGATCTCCTCGAGGAGAGACGGGTCGATATGGTGATCGGTTTCGAGAAGGGTACGCTGCCTATGCGCAGCACCCCCTGTTTTGTGCGGGAACCGGATGACGCCGACAGATTGGTCTGGAGCGGCTTTTGCGAGAACAATCTGGCGGTCTATGTGCGAAAACGAAAGGGAAACATAGCCGTGGTGGCCAAGGGGTGCGACTCTCGTGCCCTGGTGGAACTGATCAAGGAGAAGCAGATCGCAAGGGATCGTCTCTATATCATCGGCGTGCCCTGCACCGGCATGATCGACCGTAAAAGGGTGCAGGAAGAATGGGGGGACCGGAAAATCGATACGGTCGAAGAAGGGGAAGAATCCTTGACGATCAAGGGAGGCGGCCTTGAAAAGACACTGAAAAGGGACCTCTTTCTCTACCCCTCATGCCAGGCATGCATCTCAAGAAACCCGGTCATCTGGGACGAACGGATGGGAGATCCGGTCGAGGAAACCCGGGAGGACACCTTCCAGGATATTGAAAACTTCGAAGGACTCCCGGATGAGGAGCGGTGCGCCTATTTTTCGTCCGAAATGGAACGGTGCATCCGGTGTTATGCCTGCCGTAATGCGTGTCCCCTGTGCTACTGCGAGGAATGTTTCGTGGACTGCTCCAGGCCGCAGTGGGTCGGAAAATCCATCGATTCCAGCGACACGGCCCTGTTCCACCTCATGCGCGCCTTTCACCTGGCGGGTCGTTGTGTGGAATGCGGGGCCTGTGAGCGGGCCTGTCCCCTGGGGATCGATATTCGGAAACTGAACCGGAAGCTGAGCAACGACGTACAGGCCTTGTATGCCTATCGGGCCGGTACAAGCCTTGAGGAAGTAGCGCCCCTGTCCACGTACCGGCCGGATGATGCGGAGGCCTTTATCCTGGAACCCTAACGAACTTGGCGGGAAAGTGAACTTGGAAGCAAAAACAATAAAAAAGGCAGATGTGAAAGGTCTTCTGGATCGGCTCGCGGGGGAGCACCGGGTCTATGGACCGGTGAGACGAAAGGATCAGGTCTCCTTCGAACCGATAGGGCCCGGCGATGAGGTCTTCCTGGAATACACCCAGGCCAAGATGTCGCCCAAGGGCATTTTCTTTCCCCAGAGGGAGGATCTCTTCCGGTACCGCGTGGAGGATAGGGACGTGGCCGTCAGCCGGCCTGTGGAAGAGCAGGGGGAGATCATCCTTTTCGGAATCCAGCCCTGCGATGCCGAAGGGCTTCAGGTCCTGGACCGGGTTTTTGGCGGAAGCCCCGGGGATCCCTATTACCAGGAGAAGAGGAGTCGGGCGACCGTTGTGGCCCTGGGATGCAGGGAACCCCATCCCGGGTGTTTTTGCACGGCCCTCGGCGGGGGTCCCTGCAGGCAGGAGGGCGCCGATCTGCTTCTTGTGGATATCGGCGATTCCTATCTCATTCGGATCGTAACGGACCGGGGAGGGGCCCTTCTGGAGAAGGAGGGGTTGCCCGAGGCCGAGGAACACCACCTCGCGGCCGCGGCCGAGGCCGTAAAAAGGGCCGAGGAGGCCATGGAGGCCGGCCCCGGGATGGAAAATGCCGAGGACATCCTGGAAAAACGTTTCAGCGACACGGTGTGGGATGAGGTCTCCGAGAAGTGTATCGGGTGCGGCGTCTGCACCTATCTCTGCCCCACGTGCCACTGTTTTGATCTGTGTGAAGAGGCCGTCCGGAGCGAGGGAAAACGGACACGCATTTGGGATTCCTGCCAGTACCCCCTCTTCACCCGGGAGGCCTCCGGCCATAACCCCAGAAACACCCAGGGAAAACGCATGCGGCAAAGGATCATGCATAAATTCAATTACCTGCCCGCCGCAACGCAGATGTGGGGGTGTACGGGGTGCGGCCGCTGCGTCACCGAGTGTCCGGTAAACCTGGATATTCGACAGATACTAACGATTCTTCTGAAATTGGATGATACGCAATGATGAATCCATACATCCCAAGCCCTGCGAGAATTGAAGAAATCCAGGTGGAAACCGAGGATAGGAGCATCAAGACCTTCACCCTCTCCTTTGTCCATGAGGAAGACGAGAGGGCATTCCGGTACAGGCCGGGTCAGTTCGCCGAACTGAGCGTCTTCGGCAAGGGGGAGGCCCCCTTTGGCATGGCCTCTTCGCCCACGCGGCCCGGACTGCTGGAGTTTACCGTCAGCCGGATCGGTCTCGTGACGAGCGCCCTGCACCGGATGAAGGAGGGGGAGATCCTGGGTGTGAGGGGGCCCCTGGGAAACGGGTATCCCCTGGAGAGTTTTGAAGGGAAGAATGTAGTGCTCATCGGAGGAGGTTTCGGCTTCTCCACCCTCAGGGCCCTGACCCATTATATGACCCATGAGGACCATCGATCGCGTTTCGGGCACCTGACCGTGATCTACGGGGCCCGGGGGCCGGGATATCTGCTCTACAGATCGGATCTGGAGGCCTGGAAGCAGCGCCCGGATATGGAACTGTTCGTGACGGTCGATAAGGCCGAGAACGGATGGGAGGGCAAGGTGGGCTTTGTGCCCACAGTGACCAGGGAGGTGGCGCCCTCGGCCGAAGAGAGTTATGCCATAGTGTGCGGACCTCCTGCCATGATCACCCACACCCTGCCGGTGCTGGATGCGTTGGGGTTTTCCGGAGAGCAGATCCTCCTGTCTCTGGAGATGCGAATGAAGTGCGGGATCGGCCTGTGCGGTCGCTGCAATATCGGGAATAAGTACGTTTGCAGGGATGGACCTGTCATCAGCTATGCCGATCTGATGAAACTGACCGTGGACGATATCATATAGTTCCATCCAGAAAGATATGATTTCTGGATGGCGTAGTCAGCTATCAGCATTCAGCCTGATAGCGCTTATCCGGGAATGAACATTTACGGATGAGTAGGATCAAAGAGGGTTTACCTCCCGCAGGTGGAGGGAAGAAGAAAACACCAATTCCGAGAGGCGCGACATGTTTGGTTGGAAAGGAAATATCCTGAGGATTAATTTGAGTCGAGGCAATTGCCAGGTCGAGGATATGCCGGTCACCCTGATGGAGGACTACCTCGGGGGCCGAGGAATGGGCATTCGGATCCTCTTTGACGAAATCGATCCCGCCGTTGATGCGCTCAGCCCTGAGAACAAACTGATTTTTGCCACGGGACCCGTAACGGGAACGGGCATGCCGGCGGGCAGCCGGTTTATCGTTTCGTCCAAATCCCCCTTGAGCCGTTGCATCGCCAATTCCTGCTGCGGGGGCTATTTCGGGAGCAATCTGAAATATGCGGGATACGATCTCCTGATTATCGAAGGAAAATCCCCGGAGCCGGTGTACATCAATATCCACAATGATCGTGTCGAGATCAGACCGGCATCCCATCTGTGGGGGATGACGTCGGACGAAACCGAGCGTGCCGTCAAGGAGGAGATGAAGGATGAACTGGACGGATGGGCGCGCAATACCATGAGCGTGGTCAACATCGGGCCGGCGGGTGAAAATCTGGTGCGATTTTCCTGCCTCATGGCCGATGGGGGGCGGGCGGCGGGTCGCTCGGGCATGGGGGCGGTCATGGGGGCAAAGAACCTCAAGGCTATCGCGGCCCTTGGTACGGGGGAAGTCACGATCGCCGACCCGGTGGGTTTACGGAATGCGATCATGGATTTTTACAAGGATAACTGGGATGCCATGGACAAACGGCGCAGGGACGGTACCTGGTATCTTCCAGGACGCGCCAACGCGAGCAAGAGTCAGGCGACCAATAATTTTCAGGAGGGGTATTCCGCGGGTTTTGTCAAGTATGAAGATGTGCAGGTCATCCGGGACTTGATCTGGGTGCGGGAAGAGGCCTGCGCCGCCTGCCCCTTTGCCTGTGGAAAGCGGAGCCGCATCAAGGATCCGGAATACCCCCGCACGGCAAAAGGGCCGGAACACGAGTCCATGGCCCTTTTGGGCTCTAATTGCGGTGTCGTTGACATGGAGGACATCTGCCGCGCCAATTATCTCTGCAATGATCTGGGCATGGATACCATCACCACCGGGGCCATGATCTCCTGCGCCATGGAGCTCTACGAGGAGGGATACCTGCCGGAAGAGGACCTGGGTTTTTCCCTGAAGTTCGGCAGCCGGAATGCCTTTGAGCTCATCAGGCAGATAGCCCGGCGGGAAGGCCTCGGTGATCTGATGGCTGAAGGGGGCGTGACCTTTGCATCGAAATACGGACATCCGGAATTATTCATGGGAATCAAGGGAATGGGTATACCGGCCTGGCATCCCCAGGCCTTTGACGCCCTCGGCATTCAATATGCCACCAGCAATGTGGGGGCCTGCCATACCAAATCGACCATGCCTTTCTATGAAGGTCGAAAGGATCCCGCTCACTTTGTGGAATTCACCAAAATGGACCAGGATTATGTGGCGGCGGCCGATTCGGGGGTCCTCTGCTGGATTATTTATCATGGCCCCCAGTGGAGCGATATGTTGTCAAAATATATGGGGTTGATCACCGGTAAGGCCTGCACCATGGAGGAAATGGCCTTGATGGGGGAGAGGATCTGGAATCTGGAGCGGCTGTTCAACATGAAGGCCGGCCTGACGATGAAGGACGACAGCCTGCCCCCCAGAATTACCGAGGAACCGCGGGTGAAAAACAGGGTCGTTCCCCTCGATAAACTGCTGTCCGAGTACTACGAATGGAGGGGATGGGACAAGAACGGCGTGCCGACCCGGGAAAAACTGCAGGAACTGGGCCTGGAAAAGGAAGGTGTGGGGGTGGTATGAGAATCAAGATCGACCACCGGTTATGTACCGGATGCAAGATGTGTGAAATTGCATGTTCCCTGAAGCACACGGAGGCCGTGAACCCATGGCGGTCGAGAATCAGGGTCTATATCGAAGAGGATTTCTGTCTTCCGGTGATCGCAGGACCATACACGGAGGCCGCCTGTAATTCCAAGGGCACGGTCCTGGTGAACGGGATCGAGATCGACGGGTGCGTGCCCTGCAGGGCCTCATGTCCGGTCAAATCGGTCTATAAGGAACCGGACACGGGTATTGCCCTGAAGTGCGATTTTTGCGGAGATCCGCCTGATCCGGAATGTGTGAAGTGGTGCGTACCCCGGGCATTGTCCCTGATAGAGGAGTGAGGGATCTCACTTTTGTCCAGAATAGGATGTCCCGCTCCAAGCAGGGATCGGCATGTTCTCTTCGCTGCGCTCCCTTCGCCGTCCATGGCTCCGGTTGCTGCGGGATTTTGGCCCTTCATCTGTCCTGATTCAGGGCCAAAATACGCCCGCTCCGAGAAAATCCCGACCCCTGCTTTCCGCTTACGAAACGATTTTATTTTGGACACCAATGGAAAGACCGATAATGTAATGGAAGAGAATCCGTATCTGACACCCACTTTTTTTATTGACAGCGATACGGTCTCAATCCGGGAAACATCTGAAACGCTGACCCGCAATTTGAAGGGCAAGCGGGAACAGGCCAAGGCGCTTTTCAATTTTGTGCGGGATGAAATCCGGTACAATGTCTTCTCGCCCAGGCATTCCCCCGAATATTACAGGGCCGGTCATGTGCTCCAAAGGGGTGAGGGATATTGCGTGCAAAAGGCGGTACTGCTCGTAGCGTTAGCCCGTGCTGCGGGCATTCCTTCGCGGCTCAGATTCGCGGACATAAGAACATACACCACCCCTCCCGAGTTATTGGAAAAAAGGGGGACCGATGTGTTTGCATGGCACGGCCTTGCCGATCTGCTGATCCACGGCACCTGGATCAGGCTCACCCCCATTTACCCCCTCGACTACTGCAAGAGAGTCGGGATTTATCCTGTCCTCTTTGACGGCGAAAACGATGCCCTTTTGCCCCTCCTCACCCCGGATGGAAGACCCCATAACGAATATATCCTGGACCGCGGGTCTTATGCGGACCTACCGATAGACGAGATCCAGAAGGCCTCCCTGTCGGGGAAGTACGTCAGAACGCAGGATCCTCAGGATGCGGGTCCACTTGATTGGGAAATTTGAGGGGATATCCGAGGTGAAACGCATTCTCATTTTGGCAGCACTGGATACCAAGGGGGTGGAGGCGAGATACCTCCGGGACGTCATCATGGCGCGGGGGGCGGAACCGCTTCTTATGGATCTGTCCATGCGCCTGGTGGAGGGGGACTCCGGGGCCGACATTGCGGCCGAAGACGTTGCACGCTCCGGGGGCGGCACCCTGAGACACATCAGCGACTCCAAGCAGATGGGCGTCAACATGGCGACCATGATCTCAGGGTCCCTGAAGACGGCCTATGGACTGGTCAAGGAAGGCAAGGTGCATGGGGTCATGGGGATCGGCGGTTACACCGGGACATACATGGCCACAGCCGTGATGCAGGGCCTTCCCTTTGGTCTTCCCAAGGTCATGGTCTCATCGGCGGCCGCCCTCCCCGGATTGTGCAACCGGTTTTTGAGCACAAGCGATATCCTTTTGTTCCATTCGGTGATCGAAATATCGGGCCTCTCAGATCCCGTCAAAAATGTCCTTCAAAGGGCCGCCTATGCCGCAACGGCGATGGTCATGGGCCCAGTGGCCTCACCGACCACGGATCGAGACAGTGCCCTTGCCATGACCATGCTGAATACCTGCGAAAGATGTGCCCGGGCGGTCCGGGCGGCCCTGATGGAGCAGGGGTATCAGGTCATCGGGTTTCATGCCGCGGGGATCGGAGATCGCGTCATGGAAGAGATGATTGCCAAAGGGGATTTCTGCGGGGTGATTGATCTGGCCCCGGGGGGCGTGGGGGAGCATCTTTACGGGTACGCGCGTGATGCGGGGCCGGATCGACTGGAATCCGCCGGGAGGGTGGGCGTCCCGCAGATCATATCCACATGCGGCGTGAACCACGTCTCGCCCCTCAAGTCCAGATATAAACCCGAACACCGGGAGCGCAGACGGTATGACCTGGACCGGTTTCGAACCTGGCTGCGCATGAGCCCCGAAGAGCTCCGGGAAGTCGCCGGCGTATTTGCCGAAAAATTGAACAGGTCCCTCGGCCCGGTCAAAATAGTCGTTCCCCTCAAGGGGTGGTCTTCAGTCGATTCCCCCGGGAGTCCCACCTATGACCCTGAAGAAGATGCTCTTTTTATCAGGGCACTCGAGGGGAGATTGAAAAAGGAAATCGAGATCATCCGGGTCCCTGCGAATATGGAAGATCCGGAGTTTGCCGATACCGTGATACGCGTCGCTGAGGAGATATTTCGCAGGAAAGAGGCATAAGCCGTCACATGGGATGATTTGAACGGGTGCTCCGGCACTATAAAGAAAGGGAGGTTGCCATGTCGAAATCCATCGTCATTCTTTGTTCGCTGGATTCCAAAGGGAAAGAGGCCGCGTTTCTTAAGGATCGCATAGAGGCCCATGGTGCGAAAGCGATTCTTGTAGATATCAGCATCGGGGGAGAACCGAGAATACCCCCGGACATTACATCGGAGGAGGTCGCAAAGGCGGGGGGAGGGAATATTTTTGAAATCAGGGCCACAAAAGACACAGGGCGCGTGACGCCCATCATGGTCAAGGGGGCCTCTGTCAAGGTGCTTGAATTGCACGGGGAGGGAAGGCTCGACGGTGTGATCGCCTTTGGCGGCGCCTCCAATACAACCGCGGCCACGGCTGTCATGAAGACGCTCCCCTTTGGTATCCCGAAGTTCATGGTATCCAGCACGGCATCCATGCCGGCCTATGCCGCCAGTTACATCGGGACCAAAGACATCACCATGATGCATTCCGTTGTGGACATCGCGGGGTTGAATGACCTTTCAATGGCCGTGCTGGAACGGGCGGCAGGCGGGGTATGCGGGATGGCGGAATCAAGCAAAGGGGCCGTGAAACCCATGACCTCTTCCCCTCTGATCGCCTTGACGGAGTTCAAATTTTCAGACGACTGCTCTCAACGTGTAAAAGATCTTCTTGAACGCAAAGGATATAATGTGATTCCCTTTCACGCCCAGGGCATTGGGGATGCAGCAATGGAAGAACTTATCGGCCAGGGCCTGTTCGACGGTGTGATCGACATAGTCCCCGCCGGGGTCGGTGAGCACCTCGTCGGTGGTAACCGGGACCCGGGGCCCACCCGGCTTGAAGCGGCGGGTCGCCTGGGCATCCCCCAGGTCATCGCACCTTGTGGTTTCGATATGATCAGCTGCGGTCCCCTGGGTAGAAAGGATACCAATGATCCCCTCTGGAGCAAACGCCGGCTGGCCGAAAGAAAATTATTTATTCCCGATGAGTTCCGGGTTCAGGTGCGGAGCAGCGCGGATGAGTTGCGAGAGATTGCAGCTGCGGTGGCCGAGAAGCTGAACAAATCAAAGGGGCCGGTGGCCTTCCTGATCCCGACCCGGGGATGGTCTTCATTGAGTGTCGAGGGGGCGGACCTCTACGATCCGGAGGCCGATAAGGTCTTCGTATCCGAGCTGAAAGGGCTGGTTGATGGAAGGATCGAGGTCAGGGACATCGATACGGACCTGAATGCCCCAGAATTTGCCGACAGGCTGGTGGAGACACTCGTTGCCCTCATGGAATAGTGGATTGGGGTCACATCTTGATTTGTGAATTGCATTTACCTTTTTCGCTTCTTCTTCCTGTATGAAAAATCTGCAAATCACAAATCAAGATGTGACCCCACCAATACTCAGGGCCTGTAACCGTCCGACAGGGTCTTCATGAACTCGACGATCGCATCCTCTTCCGCATCGGTAAGACCGAGATCACCCAGCTCGTCCTCGTTCACGTTCTCCGCTACCTCGGGTGGGGGCCAGTCCTCCACGTCCCTGGTGTTATAGAAATGCACCACTTCCTTGAGGGACTTGAAGACCCCGTTATGCATATAAGCCTTTGGAGACTTGTTCCCGGGCCGCTTGTCCACATTACGAAGGGTGGGCACCTTGTGCTTGCCCATGTTTTCTGCAGCCATCGCCGCATATTCCGGTCTTGTTTCCAAAAAACCACCCAGGCCGGGGTCGATCCAGGCATCGCCCTCGGGGTTGATCGGTGTGCCGTCATCCAGAAATTCTTCATCCATGTCGTACCAGGGATTGTCCGGGTTCTTGGGAACCCCCAGGTTGTCAAAGGTGAAGTCCGTAAAAAGAGGCGGTTCTCCTGCGGTTCCCGGGCCGCTCGGATGACAAAGCGCACACATGGCTTTTCCATTAAACAACTCCAGGCCCCAGGCCTCCTGTTCCGTCAGCTCCGCCTCGCCTTTCAGGTAGTAATCGTACTTTGATGAAAACTGATTGACCTCGGGGGATGCCTCATAGGCGGCAATGGCCAGCCCGACCCGGTCATAATTCATTTCGATGTCTGTTCCAGTGTCGGTACTGATCGGCTCTCCCCAGACCGCTTCCCAAAGCCGGGCGAGCTTTTTTGAAGACGCAATTTGTTCCAGCACCGCTGCTTTACTGGGATTGTTCATCTCAACCGGGTTCAGAAAGGGTCCCAGGGCCTGCTCGGCCGCCGGGTTGCCGAGGATTTCGCCGGTCGCCCGGCCGTCCCAGAAATTTCCGCCGACAAAGAGCCCTTCCTCCTCATTGTAATGAAAAACCGGGCTCTGCGTGGCATAGGCCGCGCTTGGGGGTTTTCGGTTCCCGAACCGGGTCGGCACCGCCCCCCTGTAAACAGCGCCGTGTTTGTTGATGCCGGGAATGGGCCCTGTCCAGCCCGAATCCGGGGCATGGCACTGGGCGCAGGACATCCAGTCGGGGCTTGAGATCTTGTCAAAAAACAGGGCCTTCCCCAGTTCTTCCATGGGTGTCAGTGCTTGGGCCCCTAGCGGCCCAAGCACCATGCCGAAGACCAGAATCATCCCAAATGCAATGACTTTTCGCAACATATCTCCATCCCTCCTTTTCTGTGCCGGGCTTCCAGGGCATACATTTATTGCCGCCTGTACATCCGGCCTTTGTGGCTTCTTGATGAGCGAGTCACCCAAACGGGAAATCTTTTCAGAAAATGATCAGTCGATGAGGCCCGGAACAGGGAAAGAGGAAGCTCTGTCACGAGATAAACGGAATATATTGTTCAGACAAGGAAATAGGAACTCCGAGTGGCGTATGAGGGTCCCTTTAAAAATATTTGACTCCAGGGCGACTGTCGGTGTCAAGAAAAAAGAGTGAGTCTCCTGTTCAGGTTCAGGTTGCACTCCAGCCGGGAGTGGGGCTGGCAAGGACGGCGTAGAAAATTCGGGAACCGGGTCAGGTTCAAAATGATATGAAAGGAGCGCCAGGTTCTCTGCAGACAGGTCAGACACAACATTGAAAAATATTGACTTTATCCGAGTAATCATCTTTTCATGGACTAAAGGGATAAAAGTAAAGGGGAGGAGAAGGATATGAAAATTTTGATCGTTTATTATTCGATGTACGGGCATGTCCACCGCATGGCGGAGGCCGTCGCCGAGGGCGCCCGGGAAGTGGGCGGCGCGGGTGTGGAAATGCGGCGGGTTCCGGAAACCCTGTCCCGGGAGGTGCTGGCCAAGATGGGGGCCATCGAGGCCCAGGAGGCCTTTTCCCACATTCCGGTGTGCACTGTGAATGAACTGCCGGATGCCGATGCGATCCTGTTCGGTACGCCGACCCGCTTCGGGAACATGTGCGGTCAAATGCGCCAGTTTCTCGACGCCACGGGGCAACTCTGGGCCAAGGGGGCGTTGGTTGGAAAAGTCGGGAGCGTGTTTACGAGTTCGGCGACCCAGCACGGGGGGCAGGAATCCACCATCCTGAGCTTCCATATCACGCTTCTTCATCAGGGGTTTATTGTTGTGGGGCTGCCCTACACCTTCCAGGGGCAGATGAACATAGACGAGATCACGGGCGGTTCCCCTTATGGGGCCTCGACCATAGCGGGAGGGCAGGGTGAACGGATGCCGAGCGAAAACGAACTGGCCGCAGCCAGGTTCCAGGGCAGGCACGTGGCCGACATCACGTCCAGGCTCATCAGATGAGGCCCTCTGAAAGGAATTATTCCAGATCAGAGCCATGAAAAACAAGGTTTTGGGGCACCCTGCTAAGGAGACTACATGGTTTCAGAGGACGTGGCGCTTGCCGCCGATAGATAAAAGCGTTCGACATAGTCCTTGACCATCCGGTCCGCATTGAAACGCCAACCCAGGCTCTGGAACGCCATCTTCATGCGCTTGACCCAGTGGTGGGGAACTCCGCTTGCATTCCGCTCATAATAGAGGGGGATAATTTCCTTTTCGAGGGTCTCGTAAAGATACTGGGCGTCCCTCTGATGTTGTATATCGGGGTCGTTGTGCATCCCGCCGTGGCCGATGGCGAAACCGTTTTGCCCGTTGTATGCCTCATTCCACCAGCCATCCAGTACCGAGAGGTTCAGACCCCCGTTGAGGACGACCTTCTGTCCGCTTGTGCCGCAGGCCTCCAAGGGTCGCCTGGGGTTGTTCAGCCATGCATCCACACCCTGCACCAGGTGACGGCCCACGTTGTAGTCATAATTTTCGACAAAAACGATTCTTCTCTTGTAGGCGGGGTCATGGCTGTAGTCCGAAATCCTCTGGATTATTTTTTTGCCCTGGTCATCCCGCGGGTGGGCCTTGCCTGCGAATATGATCTGGATCGGCCGGTGGGCGTCCTCAATCATTTTGATAAGACGCTCGGGTTGAAACAGAATCAGGTCCGCCCGTTTATAAGTCGCAAACCTGCGGGCGCAACCGATTGTGAGAATATCCGGGTCGAGTATCTGATCGATGTTGTGGATCGTGTCCTGATCTCCGAGCCGCTCCGCCCGCAGGAGCAGACGCCGCCGTACGAAGCGGATGAGTCGCATCTTCAGGGCTTGATGCGTCTCCCATAACTCCCCGTCATCGATATCGGCCACCTTTTCCCAGACATCGGGGTGCACCATCCTCGTGGGCCAATCCTGGGCAAGTCGCGTCTCGAACAACTGGTACATGGGCGGGGACAGCCACGACAAGACATGCACGCCGTTCGTGATATGGCCGATGGGCACTTCCACCTCGGGTCGCTCCGGCCATAGGGGATGCCACATGCGACGGCTGACATCTGCATGAATGGCCGATACGCCGTTTGCACGGCGTGAATTCTTCAATGCCAGCACGGTCATACAGAAGGTTTCCGACCTATCATTACTGTTGACCCGTCCCATGGCCATGAATTCATCCGGGGACAGCCCCAGTTTCCCTCTCAACGTGCCGAGATGCTCTTCAATCAGATCCTGAGAAAAACGATCATGGCCGGCCGGCACGGGAGTGTGTGTCGTGAAGACGGTGTACAAAGACACCCGTCGGCGCGCCCGGGCAAAGGGAATCTGGTCGTATTCCATAACCCTGCGGATCTCTTCGAGGATGGCAAAGGCGCTGTGCCCTTCATTGAGATGCATCACCCCGGGGGTGATATTGAGCGCCTGCAGGATGCGCGCTCCCCCTATCCCCAGCAGCAGTTCCTGTCGAATACGGAATCTGTCATCGCCGCCGTAGAGGCGGGATGTCAATTCACGATCCTCTGTCGAATTCCCCTCCACGTTGGAATCCAGCAGCATGAGGGGAATTCTACCAACCTGAAGTTTCCAGACCCCGGCCTGGAGAAGGCCGCCCCGGGTGCCTACTCTGACGATCAAAGGCTGCCCGTTGGGGTCCGTGACCCGCGCCAGGGGCAGCATGTCGGTGTCAAGGTTGAAGTAGTCTTCTTCCTGCCATCCATCCTTGTTCAGCCGCTGGCAGAAATAGCCCTGCCGGTAAAGGAGTCCGATCCCCATCAGGGGAATCCCAAGATCAGAGGCGCTTTTCAGATGGTCGCCCGCCAGGATGCCAAGACCTCCGGAGTAAATCGGCAGGGATTCATGCAGGCCGAACTCGGCGGAAAAATAGACCACGGGTCGGTTGCAGAGGTTTCCGCAGTGGACGGCCCCCCATGTTTTCTCCTTTTCCACATATTCGCTCAGTCGTCGAAAGGCGTAATTGATTCTGCTGTGGAGCACCAATTCTGCGGCCCGTTCCTCGATCTGCTCCGGGGTCATCCGATTCAGGAAGGCAATGGGGTTGTGGTCCACCTCGCGCCAGAGATGTGGGTCCAGATCGGTGAAAAGGCTGAGGACCTCGGGGTGCCATGCCCACCAGAGGTTTTCCGCCAGCACGAGTAATCGCGTATGAAGATTGTTGTCCGGAACGGTCATCCACAGACCTCCTTATGTAGTGCTCATCCGGAAATGAGCATTCCCGGATTCCCGCTAATGGCCGTCAGCGATCAGGTATCAGCAAAAGCTATGCAAAGACAAGGCATTAGGCTGACCGCTGAATGCCGACAGCGGACCGCTCCATCCAGAAATCATGATTTCTGGATGGAAACTAGGTAGGAGATTGAGTTACCATTGCACAAGGAAGCTAGCCTTAACCTTCTATTTTGTCAAGAAATTTTGGTTGATTCCTCCCCTTTGTCACGTCATGTTTCGGGCCGGCGGTATCCGTCTGACCTTCGGATGTCTCGATCCAATTTTTGATCATCAATTTTCTTTTCCATTGAGATCGAAATGGAGTAAAGTCGATCCCCGACCAGGCCCACAGCAGTAGTGGCCTTCCCGGAAGGAGTGATTGAGAGATGGATGGATATTTTCAGCACAAACTGATTGCGTTGAACGAGAAGGAATACGGTGAGTCCTACTGCACGCTGCGTTGGGTAAGTGAGGACCAGGTCCGGGAGGCGGCTGCTGAGAGGGCCGATATATTACATGCCCTTTCAAAAAACACCCGATTAGGGTTCCGTGGCACCAAACTGGATTGCGAGGGCCTGTCGCCGGGTTGCAGGTCCTGTGGGGACGGGACGTGGTCCTGCCTTTTTATCAACCAGATCTGCAATGGCCAATGCTTCTATTGTCCCACAGGGCAGACCCACAGGGCCGAACCGTCCACCAACGGAATTCTGATGCAAAACCCAAAGGAATACGTCCGTTATCTCAAGGCGTTCAATTTCAAAGGGGCAAGCATCAGTGGTGGTGAGCCCTTTCTGACCTTTGAGAGGACCCTTGCCTATCTCCGGGCCGTCAGGGAGGCCTTCGGAGACGGGATCTATCTATGGCTCTATACGAACGGGATCGCGGTCACGGGAGAAAAACTGAAGCTCCTGAAGGAGGCGCGTCTGGATGAAATCCGATTTGATATCTCCGCAAACCGATACGATCTGGCAAAGGCGGCTCAGGCCGTGGCGGAGATCGGAACCGTTACAGTGGAAATCCCCGCCATACCGGAAGACTACGATATGATGAGGCGGCTTATCCCGGAGCTGAAGGCCATAGGGGTCAAACACCTGAACCTGCATCAGCTGAGGTGTACACCTTACAACCGGGAGAACCTGGTGAAACGGGGATATACCTTCCTTCACGGACCCAAGGTCACGGTGCTGGATTCGGAACTGACGGCCCTGAGACTCCTTCGATACACAAAGGAACAAGGGGTGGGTCTCCCCATCAACTACTGCTCCTATGTCTTCAAAAACAGGTTTCAGACCGCGGGGCAACGATGGCGGCTGGCATCCTATGTCTGCAAACCCTATGAAGATACGACGGATGCAGGAGCGATCCGGCGTCTGTGCATTCGATGCGATCCGGAAGAGCTTGCCCGGCTGGCGGAGAGGTTTGCACGGCTGGGGCCGGAAGGTGTTGCCTGGACCATGCCCAAATCCCGTGATTGCCTCTATTTCAACGAAAGCCTGTGGTCGGAGGTGGGCCCGGCAGGGCATGCCTTGCATCTGGACTACTTCTTGCCTGTGCTCAACTCAGGCCCCTCCTATCATTTCAGCTTCAAGGAGATCCCCCTGACCAGGAAAAAGGCGGTCGTTGTCGAGAAGATTCAGGCCGTCCGGGGGAAAAGAGTGGAGGGGGCGGCTCTGGTTTGGTTCGCCGAGCATTTCATGGGAAGAGGGCGCCTTGGGGAAAGGAATAGGGGTGAGGACGGCCTCGGATCCGTGTTTAGTGAATCCTTCGAAACGCTCCCGGAAGAACTCGAGGAGATCCGTGAATTTGAGGAGATAAGGGCCGGTTTGCAGGACTATGACTAGTACGGTTGTGTTATGGATGTTGGAGTTAAATTCACAGGTCCAAGCCGTCGCAGCTTGGGTCCTGCAAATTCCGAGGGAAATGCAATCAGGTAAAACCGTTGTCAGCTCCGAATTTTTTGTTATCGTGATGAGTTAGCGGCGTTTTGTCTGCATCGTGGGTTTTAAAACAGAGTAACTTTTTTGCCCTCGGCCGGAATGAAATCACCGCTTGGAGCGGCAAATCCGATT